>CBESWY010000008.1:0-30761 GCA_965533395.1 uncultured Myxococcales bacterium | reverse complement strand
CCCCGCCTCGACCTCTGCGATCAGCGCGCTGATGTCCTCCCCGGCCTTTCCAATGATCGCCACCGGCACATCCGGCTCGAGGGTCTCGCCTTCCGGCACCAAGATTTTCAACAAGACGCCTCGGTCGAACGATCGGAATTCCATCGTCGCCTTGTCGGTTTCGACCTCGGCCAGAAGGTCATCGACCTCGACCTCGTCACCTTCTTGTTTGATCCAGGCCACCAAGGTGCCCTCTTCCATGGTCGGCGAAAGCTTGGGGAGTCCGATGATCTTAGCCATTGCTCAGCTCGCGTAAGCGACGCGCTTGACCGCGTCGATTACCCGCTCCTCGGTTGGAAGGACCTTGTCCTCTAGGTTCAGTGCATACGGCATCGACACGTCGAGGCCGGTTACCCGTTCGAGCGGGGCGTCCAGGTAGTCGAAGGCTTCCCGCTGCAAGCGGTCGACGATCTCCGCGCCGGGACCGCCGTAGGGCCAGTGCTCGTGTACCACGACGCAGCGATTGGTTTTCTTCACGCTTTCGACCATCAAGTGGGTATCGAGAGGACGCAGGGTGCGCGGGTCGACGACCTCGCAGTCGATGCCTTCGGCCGAAAGCTTCTCCGCGGCAGCCAAGACCGTGTAGTAAGGACGGCCCCAGGTGACGATTGTGCAGTCCGCGCCGGGGCGAACCAGCCGACTCTCCCCAATCGGGATGAGCTCCTCCACGCCTTCGTCCGGCACCTCGCCCTTGACGCCATACAGAGTTTCGCCTTCGAGGAAGATCACGGGGTTGTTGCTGCGAATGGCACTCTTGAGAAGACCCTTCGCATCGCGTGGAGTGCTCGGTTGAATGACGTAGAGGCCCGGGATGTTCGTGTAGAAGGGTGCGCAACTGTGGCTGTGCTGCGCCGCGACCTGTTTGGCCGCACCGTTCGGCCCACGGAACACGATCGGCACCTGAATGGCGCCCGCACTCATCTGGTGCACTTTGGCGGCGTTGCTGATGATCTGGTCGAATGCGACGAACGAAAAGTTCCAGGTCATGAACTCGATGATTGGCCGGAGCCCCACCATCGCCGCCCCGATTCCGACGCCGGCAAAGCCTGCCTCCGCGATGGGGGTGTCGACCACGCGCCTTTCGCCAAACTTCTCGAGAAGGCCTTCGGAGACTTTGTAGGCACCCTGGTAGTGGCCCACTTCTTCACCCATCAAGAAAACGCGCTCGTCGCGCTCCATCTCCTCGAGCATCGCCTCTCGGAGGGCCTCCCGATAGCGCAGCTCCCTCACGACTCCCCCTCGGGCGCCATCACGGTGCTCATCATCAGGTCCTCACGTGCAGGCGGCGACTCGTCGGCGAATCGCACGGCCTCATCGATCTGTTCGTCGACTTCGAGGTCGATGTCGTCGAGCACGCTCTCTTGAACCCCGAGCCCCATGAGTTTTTCGCGAACCACGGTGATTGGGTCCTGCTGCTTGCGTTGTTCGAGCTCGGTCCTGGTTCGGTATTTCGCCGGATCGCTCATCGAATGCCCTCGAAATCGATAGGTCAGCACCTCGATGAAGGTCGGGCCACCGCCCGTGCGCGCGCGCTCCACGGCTTCTCCGACTCGAGCCTGGACGACTTCGACGTCATGGCCGTCGAAGCGGTCCCCGACCATGCCGTAGCCCTTTGCTTTGATCGATAGATCTTTGAGCGGGCTGGTTCGCTCGAGCGGAGTGCCCATCGCGTACTGGTTGTTCTCGCAGACGAAGACGACTGGAAGCTTCCAGAGCCCCGCGAGGCTCATGGCCTCGTGGAAGCCACCGATGTTCGTCGAGCCATCGCCGAAGAAGCAGACGGTGACGCTGTCTTCTCCCGCGTATTTGGACTTGAATGCCGTGCCTGCAGCCAGCGCCAAATGGCCGCCGACGATGGCCCAGCCGCCGAGAAAGCCCCGCTCGACGTCAAAGAAGTGCATCGAGCCGCCGAAGCCCCGCGAACAACCGGTGTCTCTGCCGAAGAGCTCCGCCATTGCGGCCTTCGGGGACATCCCGCGTGCGAGCGCAATTCCGTGATCGCGATACGTCTGAAAGATGTAGTCTCGCTGCTCGAGGACTTCGGCAACGGCGACGGCAATTGCTTCCTGCCCGATATATAAATGTAGGAACCCGCCGATCTTGCCTTTGGCGTAGTTGCGCGCGGACTCTTCTTCGAAGCGCCGCATCACCATCATCATTCGATACTGTCGAAGAAGGTCGTCGTTGTTCTGCAATAGAACCCCCGAGGGAATACTCTAGTGTAACCTCGCGGCACAGCCATCCGAAGAACGCGCGTTTTTGCGAGAATTCAGCCGAGATGCGGCCTATGAGGCAGCACCACGAGGGGCCGGGTTGGCTTATGGTGGCTGCACTGCTTACGATTTGATCGTGCGGATTCACACCTTGAGGGGGGTAAAACTCGAGGATTCCGTTCTCGGGACGTCGAGCTCTCGGGCGCGGCCTGTCATGCGTGTGCTCGAGGAAGGGCTCGCCGCGGCGGCGCTCGCCGTTCGCGCGAACGCCGGGGCGCTCTACGTTGGGCAGACAGTCGAGTCGCTTCGCTGCGTTGCCGCCTGCGGGCCGGGCGCGAAGCTGCTGCTGGAGCGCGGAACACCAATTGATTCGGGGCTGTCCAAGCGCGTGCTCGGACGGCGGACCCCTTTGGCCGCTTCATCGCTTTCGTCCGACCCGCAGTTCTCGGCGCGCTCCTCACACGTGACTCGGGTGGCGTTGCTCGCACCCTTGCACGACGGAGCTCGATCGGTCGGAGTCCTCCAGCTGGTGAACCCGAAGTTGCCCGCGCGTTTCACCAGCCGTGACCGAAAGGTCGTCGCAGGGCTGTCGACATACATCACGACGGCGCTCATCCAAACCTCGTCCCTTCGGAGGCAGGCAGGGCTAGCCGCGCATGATCCGCTAACCGGACTTCGAAATGTGAGGAAGCTCAATAGCGAGCTGACCAAGGCCGTGAGCTCCGCGCGAAGAGGCGAACGCGACATGGCCATCATGTTCGTCGACGTCGACCATCTAAAACGGGTGAACAGCAAGTTCGGGCACGCAGCCGGGAGCGAAGCCCTGAAACGGACGGGCAAGGCGCTGGACGAAGCTGCCGCCGGAGTTGGCGCCGTATTCCGGTTCGGCGGCGACGAATTCATCGTAGTGCAAAAACGAGCGTCGAAAGAGAGCGCTTGCGCGCTCGCCAACCACCTGAGAAGTCACGTCGCCGCCAGCACGGCAGGCTCGATGCGTCCGGGTGGGACGCTTCCAACGATTACAGTTTCGGTCGGAGTCGCGATGCTCAATGGCCTGCGCCATCTCAACGGTCAGCCGTCGAGTCACATGAAGGCGCGCCTGATGACGGCGGCCGACCGCGCGCTGTTCCGCGCGAAGGCTGCAGGTCGTAACCGCGTCGTGCTGGCAACAGGCCGCGACGACCGGCTCTGAAACGATCGACTAGGCCACCACCGACAAATACTGCTCGGTGTTCGACTGGATGCGCGCGCTGACCAGCGCATCGTCTTGTTCGACGAACTTCTCGTCGGGCGTGACCTTGAACAGCGGCTGGCCCTTGGACACGATCGTCCCGTTGGTGTCGACGAGGATCTTGTCAACGGTGCCAGCGAACGGTGCGAAGACCTTGTTGAACATCTTCATGACTTCGACGATGTAGAGCGGGTCGCCAATCTCGAAGTGTTGCCCCTCGTGGACGAAGTGGGGCATGCCTGGCGCTTCCTGCGAGTAGTACATGCCGCCACTCACCGCGGCGATCTCGTCGGCCTTGCTCACAGGAGGCGGGACGAGCACCTTCTTCATCTTCGCCTGGTGTTCACGGTCGAAGAGCCGCTCGGGAATGCTGATCGTGAGGTCCTCGTTCACCCGGAGGTCGAAAAAGCCGACCTTCTGCGCGATCAAGGGGAGCAAGCTGTAGAGCTCCATTCCTAGCTGAAAGCCTAGGTGCGCTTCCCGAACCTGCTTCCATTGCCCGGCGTCGAAGCCCTTCGGGGCCTTCTTTGCCTTGAGAGCGTCGTCGAGCTCCGGCCAACTCGAGAGCGACAGGCGTTCCTGCGCGGTCGAATAGAATGCAGCACCGTCCCGAAGCACCGCCTGATCTTGCTCCCAGATGCGATGGGCCGCCGGCAGGTCCACCGCGGGATCCATGTGGAGCAGATTGTACGTGTCGGCGAGGACCAGCAGTGGGTTTTCCAGCCAAGTCACGCGGCCGTTCTTGACCTCGAAGTTGCCCTTGTTCGAGCTGAGCCAGGCTGAAAACAGATGCGGCTGCCGCAAAATGCGGCCAAGCGGACGCCCGAGCAGAGTCTTTTTCAAAATGCAAAGGTCGTTGGTGGCTTTGGCGGCGGCCGGATCAGCCGAGGCGGCTTTCAAGTACTGACCGGCGAGGCGGTCGTAAGCGTAGCCGGGGTCGATGTCGTTGGCCTCGTTCAAGAGCTCGCCGACCAAGGTGAGGTAGGGAACCACGAATCGAGTCGTTGGCTTTGCGTCAACTCCATTCGCCAGAAACCAGTGCACGAGCCCGTAGTGGAACTGCAGGTTGGTCTGAAGGTCCGGGCCCCGAAGGACCGTGCGGCGAAGCACCTCGCGCAGGCGTTCATAGCTGTCGCGGCGATCGTCGCCGGTCGTGACCAAGAGCGCGATGTTGCTGTCATACGCGCCGGCTAGCCTGTAGCGCATGAAAAGGTCGGTGTCGGGATTCTTGAAGCAGATGCCCTGATCGTCGCGCACCTCACCGTCGATCGGGTCCGACCACGACATGATCTCGCCGCCCGCATGCGGGGATAGCGATTGGTCGGTCGCATTGAGCCGCGCCTCCACCGCGGCCGCGTCGCGTTGAACGCGCTCGGGTCGGGGGAGCGTGGCCTTGTGTTTGGCGAGCAAGGCCATGGCCTCGACGAGCGAATGCACGTCGAAGAAATCCTCGCCGTCGTACGGATTGCTGAAGCGGAGCGCGTAACAAAGCTCGGAAACCCGATGCTCGACCTGAATCCGCGTGTTCACTTCCATGAAGTAGTGGCGCGGCCCGTCGACGATGCATTCGAAGGTCGACGCCGAGTCGAGCTTGACCGCCTCGCCGAAGCGCTCGGCTTCTTCCTCCATGTGCCGGAGAATTTCGAGATCCTGTGCAATCGCGTTTGCCTGGACTTCGTTGCCGGCGGCCCGCTCACGCTCGACCGCGGCGGCGAGCGTCTCCTGAGTGATCGAAACCTCGAGGAGCTTCTGCTCGTGCATCTGGAGGGAACAATCGCGCCCTCCGAGTGAGACGGTCCATTCGCCGTTTCCGAGAAGCTGGATTTCGTTGTGGCGCGTCGTCTCGATGTTGAGCTCTACGAGGATATTCTTGTTGTCACCGACGCCGAGCGCCTTCACTTCGCTGAGGATTTCCCGAACCATGGCGGGAGCCTGCTCGGCACGGTCGACGATGCGTTGCCCTTTGCCGCCGCCACCACCGATTGCCTTGAGACGAATGCGGCTCCCCTCATTCTCTTTGAGAATGTTCGCAACCTCGATTTTGATCTGCTCTGCGAGCTCATCGACCGTGTAAAGGTCGATGGCGGCGTCGTAGGAAGCGCCGAGCAGAGCGTCGGCCAAGGTTTCTAGGTCTGAGGAATCGCTGCCGAGCTCGGGCACCTGGAGGCCGTGTTTTTTGGCAAGCTTGGTGAGGGCCTTGCGGTCCGGATGGTTTTTGAGAATCAGCCGCGCCGTGGCGTTGTTGATGCCAGGGGTCACACTGACGTTGACGCGCTCTGCGGTGCGCTTGGCTTCATCCTTGAACCCCGCCGCCTGAACCGTGTGGGAGCAGGGGCCGATGAAGCGAAGGCCCGCCTCTTCAAGGGAGCGGACGAACTCTTCGTCTTCCGCCATGAAACCATAGCCTGCGAAGACGTAGTCGTAGCCGTTGACCTTCGCGATTTCGATGATCTGCTGGATGCGCTCCGCGCGCTCTTCCTTGCTCGCGCCGGTGTAGTCCGAAACCGAATGAACGCGCGATGGGTCCATGCGTCGAAGCTCGGGGGCCAGCGCTCGCGGGTAGACGATCGAGTCTTTTTCGGAAAGCAGGATCCCTACCCGGGTCATCCCCATTTCTTCGAAGACGTCGAGCGCCTCTCGCCGAACCGGGCCTCGGCAGACGATGAGGACGGTCATGTCCTCGCAGTCGAACGACCGCACCCACTCGGACTCGGTGCGTCCGAGGCGGCGGTCCCGATGAATTAGCGGGTTGTGCATGTAGCGCTTCAACGACATCAATGAAACTCACGTTGGACCGCTTGCAGCGGCCCTGGGGTGTAGTGGGATAGGTAAAAATCGAGGTTTTTGGCGAGCGCCGCCCTCACATCCGTCGGCGGAACGATCTCGGAAATCGAGCCGAGGCTGAGCGCTTCCTTTGGGTTCATCAACTCTCTTTCGTACCGAGCGTTGAACGCAGCCTCCTGCGCCTTGACCCAGTCAGCGACCTCCGCTTCGGCGTCTTTTTTGCTCGCACCGGCATCCAACGCTTCTTGCAGTCGAGCACGTGCGCTGTTTCGCATGTCGCGTATCTCTTGTTTGTAGACGAACTCTTTACCCGCAGGACCCATGACGGCGACGCGCGTCGTTGGGAGCGCCATGACGTGGTCGGCCCCGGTCGCGTAGCAGTTGAATGCCGCGTAGGCGCCGCCAAAGGCGTTCCTGATGATGAGCAAAAGACGCGGCGTCCGGAGGTCGATGATCGAGTCGAGCATCGCTCGCCCTGCTTGCACGATTCCACGACTTTCCTGATCGCGGCCCGGCAAAAATCCGGTCGTGTCTTCCATGAAGATCACCGGAATGTTGTAGAGATTGCAGAAGCGGATGAATCGCGAATTCTTGAATGCCGCGTCGACGTCGATCTGCCCCGATGCAACCGCGCTGTTGTTGCAAACGAAGCCGGCGACGTGCCCGCCAAGGCGGCCAAACGCCGTGATCGTGTTTCGCGCGCGCTGCGGCTGGAGCTCGAAGTAGTCGCCGTGATCGCAGATCTGCTGAAGGATGATGCTCACGTCGATCGGCGTGTTGAATGCGGTCGGCGAGTTGAACGCCTTGCGGAGCAGCGTGTGGATCTCGCCAGTTGGCCGATCGAGTGGGTCCGAGGTCTCCTGATACGGGGCGAATTCGTGGTTATTCCCCGGCAGGTAGCTCAGCAAGCGCTGCGCGGTTCTGAGGGCGCCAACCTCGTCCCGCACGGTGAGGTCTGCGACCCCGCTCTGCCCGTGAACGCCAGGCCCTCCGAGCTCGTCCGCCGTTACATCTTCGCCAAGCACCGACTTGACCACGCCCGGACCGGTCAGCCCGAAGAAGGTGTTGGCTGGCTGAATCATGAAGCTGCCCTGCCGCGGCAGGTACGAACCGCCGCCGGCGTTGTACCCGAACATGCACATGATGCTCGGAACCACACCGCTGATCTTACGAAGAGCCGTGAATGCCTCGGCGTAGCCGTCCAAACCGCCGATGCCCGCGGGCACGAACGCACCTGCGCTGTCGTTCATCCCGACCAGCGGCATTCCCTGGCGGCCGGCCAAGCGGATGACGTTGGCAAGCTTGGTCCCGTTCGTCGCGTCCATCGAACCCGCACGGAGCGTAAAATCGTGGCCATAGACGGCGACCTCGCGACCGCCGATTTCGACGACGGCGGTCACGATCGACGCGCCATCGAGATTGGGACCCCAGTTCTGGTACAGGATGGTTGGCTCGGTACCTGGATCGCGGAGCACGTCGAGCCGTTCCCAAACCGTCATGCGACGCTTGGCGTGCTGCCGGCCGATCTGAACGGGACCCGCCGCGGTCCGCGGGCGCGCACGAAGCAGCTCGCCCTCCCGAACCGCTTTGTCGTAGGGCCCACCTTCGTTTGCCGAAGGGGTGGGCGAATCGGATTCGACATCCAGTTCGAATGGATTGCGAATGCTTGGCGTCACAGGGTCCTTGTCGGGCATAACTACATTTGCCTACATCAGTTGGTGCCCAGAGCACGGGCTTCGCGGCGCACGGCCTTGTACGGGTTTTAGGGTCGAAATGCCAGTGAACACCCCCAGGCGCGCAGATGCGTGTGGCGCCAACCCAGAAAACCGCGAAAATGCGAGGCTTCATGCGGGTCCAAGAAGATACTCAACGCGCCTTGGATGCCGCCGAGCGCGCGGCGCTGCGAGCCGGCGAGCTCGTGATGGAGGGTTGGCGGGTCGGTACGGAGATCGTTCGCAAGGGGCGCTTCGACTTGCTAACCAAGTACGACCTCGAAAGCGAAAATCTCATCCGTGAGGCGCTGTCGCGAGAGTTCCCCAGTCATCGGATCGTCGGTGAAGAGGGCGCGGAAACCGGCGAGGGCGAGCTGGTCTGGTACATCGACCCGATCGACGGCACGACCAACTATGCGCATGGGCATTTTTTCTTTGCGGTGTCGATCGCGTTGTATCGCGGCCGAGAAGGGCTCGTCGGACTGGTGCACGCGCCGGCGCTCGGGGTCACCTGGAAAGCTGCTAGGGGCATGGGCGCGTTCCGCAACGGAAAACCCTGTTCGGTGTCCACCCGCGAACAACTCGAAGAAGCGCTCTGCGCGACCGGCTTTCCGTACGACCGCTGGTCCAACGGCGACAACAATCTCGCGGAGCTTGGGCTGTTCTTGCAGCGCGCCAGAGGCATCCGGCGGTGCGGTACCGCGGCAGTCGACCTCTGTCTGGTCGCCGACGGCACGTATGACATCTATTGGGAGAAGTCGCTCAATGCCTGGGACCTGTGTGCCGGCGCGCTAATCGTCGAGGAAGCCGGCGGCCGGCTATCGACGTACGAAGGCGAAGAAGCTGATCCGCGCAGTGGAAAGCTGGTCGCCTCCAACGGCCTGCTTCATGAGGCTGCCGTCCGCACGATTCGTGAGGCACGTCACAATCTGACATTCGACTAGTCGTGGATCAGGCCGGTTCGGCCGGTACACTGAGCAGGATGGGGATCGAACTGGAGGTGGAGCAGGCCTGGGAGCCCGGATCTGCGTGCTCGGCGGAAACGTTGGAAGCGCGGTCGCCCCTGAGCGCTGACGAGCGCCGCTCGATGATGAGCTCACTCGGCCGACGGTACCTGGCGACGATGCTGATCTGCGCGGGGATCGCCTATGAGGCGCTCGCGCTCGGCCACTGGTCGACCGGCGCCAATCAAACCGACTTGAAGTTGATGACGGTCTATGGGCTCACGGGAATCGCGATGCTTGCGCTCGGATGGCGCGCCCGCCATCAACCTCCCCGGCTCGCCTGGTCGTTGCACATTGGCGGCGCGGCATTCCTGGTCGTCACCGCGACGGTTACGTTGGCGTACGCCCTGGACGGTGATCCTTCTGATTTCTACGTCTACTTGTTGATTCAGCTCGCAGCCGCCGCATTGGTTCACGACTGGCGATGGCTCGCCGCGATCATGATCGCGGGGTACCTCGGCTGGGGGATGACTTCGCTGTGGGTGCCAGACGTCGACTGGGCGAAGAGCGTTGGATACCTGTTTGGTTTCTCTACGATCACGGTCGGAATCCATCACGCGAGAAGCCGTGCGCTGATTCAAATGGAAGAGCTCCGGCTCGCAGCAGAGCGCGCCTCCCAGGCAAAGACGGATCTGCTGGCTGACGTGAGCCATGAGGTTCGCACGCCGATGAACGGGGTCCTCGGCCTCAGCGCGCTGTTGCTCGATACCGATCTCGACGAAAAGCAGAAGAAGATGATCACCGCTATCCGGGAGTCCGCAGACGCGCTGGTCGGCGTCGTCGACGAGATCCTCGACTTCTCACAGCTTCAAAAAGGTCTGATCGAGCTCGACACTGCTCCATTCGACATGCGAGCGCTCATCGACGGAGTCGTCGAGCTCATGCAACCACGCGCCGACGCGAAGGGTATTCGCCTCGAATCGGAAACGCCGGAGATCAGGAGCCAACGGTTCCTGGGAGACAGCGGCCGCATCCGCCAAGTGCTGCTCAACTTGGTGAACAACGCGATCAAGTTCACCGACTCGGGTTCGGTGACGGTTCGGGCCGAGCTGGTGGACCGTGCGGAGAAGGCCAGAGTTCGCCTCTCGGTGCGCGATACGGGCGTCGGTATTCCGGAGGATTCGCTCGATGGAATTTTCACCCGCTACAACCGAAGCAGCAGCGGGTCGAACCGGAGCACGGGAGGCAACGGCTTGGGCTTGGCAATCAGCAAACAGCTGGTCGAGCTCATGGATGGCGAGCTAGGGGTCAGCAGCACCGTCGACGAGGGGACGTGCTTTTGGGCCGAGCTCGATCTGGGACTCGGCCAGGACACCACCCTGCGCGTCATCGAGACCGACGGCCGGACCCAAGCGCTCATCCGCGAGGGCGCGCTGGTGCTCGTAGCCGAAGACGATCCCACCAGCCGCATGGTGACCGAGGCGCTGTTGAAAAAGCTATCGTGCGAAGTGGACATCGCGACCGACGGCCGCGAGGCCCTCGAGAAAGCGAAAACCAACGACTACGACATCGTATTCATGGACTGCCACATGCCACTCATCGACGGCTTCCAAGCCACAAAGCGCATTCGTCAGTCGCGCGACAAAGAGGATCTGCCGATCGTCGCGCTTACCGCGAGCGTCGCCGAAGAAGACCGAGTCCGCTGCCTCGATGCCGGCATGAACGACGTAGTGTGCAAGCCAGTCCGAGCCTCGATGCTGGCCAAAGCCCTGGAGCGCTGGGTACCGCTGTCGGGCGCCCGCCCGATGAAGTCCGTGTCTACGCTTCCACCTCCGCCTGCGCTCGACCTTGCCATGGTGGGGCAGCTCGTCTCGCTCGACGGTGAAGATGACGACTTCATCGAGGATGTCCTGCTCGGCTATGTCGACCAGCTCCGGGCCTGCGTCACGCAGATGAGAGCAGCTTTTGACGATGGCAACATGGACGCTGCGCGCCTCAGCGCTCACACGGTCAAGGGAGCGAGCAAGCAGATCGGTGCGACCCGCGTTGGCGAGCTCTTGGGAGGCATCGAGGGCGAAACCAGCATCGACGCGGCCCGCAATCTCCTTGAAGTCGTCGAACAGGAAGTTCCTCGCGTCGAAGAGGCGATTCAAGGTCTGCTCAGTCGACCGCGCCGTGCGGGCTAGGCTCCGCGTAGACCTCGACTAGATGTCGAGGTTGGTCACGTTGAGGGCGTTGCTCTCGATGAACGCCCTCCGAGGTTCGACTTGGTCGCCCATCAGGACGCTGAACAACTCTTCGGTCTCTAGCGCATCTTCGATACGCACCTGAAGAAGCGTCCGCGTGTCCGGGTCCATGGTTGTCTCCCAGAGCTCGTCTGGGTTCATCTCGCCGAGGCCCTTGTAGCGCTGGATGCCAAGACCCTTTCGCGCGCGTGCGTCGAGCTCGGTCCAGAGCGCCTCCAGGTCGGCAACCTCGGAAGGCTCGGACGCGGGTTTACCGTTCTTGTCGAGCACGGTCAGCAAAAACGGCGGCTCGCCGAGCGCTCGAATCCCCTGGTAGATCTGTCGAAGCTCCGACAGGTTCCCTGCAGAAAGAAAATCGAAGTCGATCGTGGTGACGCGGCGCGTCCCACCATCCTGCGTTGCGATGACGACCTTGTACCGATCGTGCTCTTCGTCGCGCTCGATGCTGGCTTCAATGTCGCCGGGGCGTTTGACGCGCACGTGCTTCTCGAGCAACGCGATGGCCGCCTCGACCTTCTTTCGGTCGGCGAGGTCTGCTTCTTTCAAGTCGGCGACCATCACCAGCGCCTCGACCACGAAGGGGTCCACCCGGTGCCCGATGTTTTCGAGGAGCAGGCGAAATCGGGTGATGTCTTTGAGGAGATTTCGCAGCGGCTCTCCGCTGAGCTGAGTGCTGCTGCCCTTCATGCCCAGCCGAACGCTGTCGGTTCCGAGCTCGATTAAATGTCGGTTCAACTCATCGTTGTCCTGAAGGTACCGCAGCTTCTTGCCCTTCTTCACTTTGTAGAGAGGCGGCTGCGCGATGTAGAGATACCCTTTGTCGATGAGCTGCGGCATCTGGCGGTAAAAGAAGGTCAGCAGCAGCGTCCGGATGTGTGAACCGTCGACGTCGGCGTCGGTCATGATGATGACCTGGTGATAGCGAAGCTTCTCGAGGCTGAAATTCTCGCCGCCTTCGACGCCGCAGCCGAGCGCCGTGATCAAGGTGCCGATCTCGGCACTCGAAATCATTTTTTCGAAACGCGCCCGCTCGACGTTGAGGATCTTTCCGCGAAGCGGCAGGATCGCTTGGAAGCGCCGGTCGCGCCCCTGCTTGGCGCTGCCGCCCGCCGAATCACCCTCGACGATGTAGATCTCGCTTTCACTCGGATCTTTGCTCTGGCAATCGGCTAGCTTTCCGGGAAGCGTACTGGCGTCGAGGACCCCTTTGCGCTGCACCATCTCCCGCGCACGTCGTGCGGCCTCTCGAGCACGTGCGGCAAGCACTGTCTTTTCGACGATGCGCTTGCCCGCCTTTGGCTCTTCTTCGAGGTACTGGCTGAGCTTTTCGTTGAGGACGCTCTCGACAATACCCTTGACCTCGCTCGAGACCAGCTTGTCTTTGGTCTGAGAGGAGAACGCCGGGTCCGGGTGCTTGACCGAAATGATCGCGGTCAGACCTTCACGTACATCCTCGCCGCTGAGAGGGTTTTTGAGATCTTTTAGGAGTTTTTCGCGTGAGCCGTACTGGTTGATGACGCGGGTAAGCGCTGTCCGAAGGCCGGTCATGTGCGTGCCACCGTCGCGATTGAAGACGTTGTTCGTGTAGGGAAAAATCGACTCGTTGTACGAGTCGCTCCACTGCATCGCGATTTCGATGTCGACGCCATCCTTGACCGCATGGAGATAAATGACGTCGTCGTGCAGTGGGGTCTTCTTCTTGTTGAGCGATTCGACGAATTCGCGAATCCCGCCCTCGAATTTGTGGGTGACCTTCTTGCCGTCGCCGCGTTCGTCCTCGAGCGAGACCGCGAGGCCAGCGTTGAGAAACGAGATCTCGCGCAGCCGGTTGTTGAGCACCTCGAAGCTGAAGTTGATCATCGTGAAGATTTGGGAGTCGGGCTTGAAGGTGACCTTGGTCCCTGTCTTATCGCTGTTTCCGATCGGCTCGAGCGGGGCCTTTGGAACGCCGCGTTCGTATTCCTGAAACCAGACCCTGCCCTCGCGACGGACCTCCATCTTGAGCCACTCGCTCACCGCATTGACCGCGCTGACACCGACGCCATGCAAGCCGGCGGAGACCGAGTAGCTTTCGCTGTTGAACTTCCCGCCGGCGTGCAGCTGTGTCATGACGACCTCAGCTGCGCTGACGCCCTTGTCGTGCATACCGACCGGAATGCCTCGACCGTTGTCGATGACGGTCACCGAGCCCCCAGAGTGGACGATGACCTGAACGGCGTCGCAATGGCCCGCCAAGTGCTCGTCGACCGCGTTGTCGACCGCTTCCCAAACCAGGTGGTGAAGCCCCGTCCCGTCGTGCGGATCACCGATGTACATGCCGGGCCGCTTCCGCACCGCCTCGAGGCCTTCGAGCACCTGAATTGCGCTTTGATCATAGCTTTGCGCAGCAGGGCTCGGTTCGGCGATCGGAGGTTCAGCCATGACTGCGTTTCTAGCCTCGAAGGGGGGCCAACGCAAGGACTGATGCAGCCTCTAAACCATTGATCTGACAAATGAATTTCTGGGTCCGGGAAGCTTAGTCTCCGAGCACTCGCCGGCGGGTCAATCGGACCGAAAGAAGCGTGCATGGAACGAGGAAAAGCGCCGTCGATCCGAGCAAGCCGAGGAGATGTGAACCCGGGTTCCCGAGGACTAGAAGGCCCCGCGCGCACTCCGCGAGTTGGTAAACGGGATTGACCTGCATCAGTGCCCACAACGCTGTGCTGTGTGGATCGATCGGAAAGAACGTGTTGCTCACCAAGCTCAAGGGCCAGCCGATCAGAAAGACAGGATAGTTCATGTGATCGATGGCCGGAACGGTGGCGGTGAAGATCAGTGCAAACGACGCGAACGCGCAGCCCGCGATGAAGCCAAGCAGCGGCATGAAAACCAGAAAGCCCACTTTCACGTCGACGATGCCAAGCAAATCAAAGGCGGCGATGACCAACGATACGATCGAGATGTTTACCATCCCGCGGACGGCGCCCCAGAGGATCTCTCCCCAAACCACACTGGGGAGCTCGACCTGTGTCGCCAGGATGCCGTCCCAAGTCTTCTGGTAGAACATGCGTACATACGCCGAGTAGAGCGCTTCGTAGTATGGCGTGCCGAAACCCGTATAGGCGATCAACCCTGGCGCGACGTAGGTCGCGTAGTTGATCATCGTGCCACCGTAGTCGAGGTCTTCGATGAAGCCGCCGAATCCGATGCCGAATGCCACGAAGAAGATCACCGGTTCCATGGCTGGAGGGATCACGGCGGTACGCCAGTTCCTCAAAAAAACCAGGGCATTTCTGCGGAACACGGCCCACGAGCGCCAGTTCGCGACCGCCGTGAGGTTGCCCACAGCGCTCATGCAGGCCGCCTATTTCGTCGCGCCAAAGCGATGAAGAGGTCGTCGAGGTTGGGTGGGCGCACCTGCCACGTCGCCTCGCCGAACCGAGCCGTGAGCGCAGCCAGATCTTCTTTGCTCACCGGGACGCGAAGCTCTCCCAGCACCGTCGCCACTTGCTCCGCGCCTCGGTCTCGTAACCAGGCGGCGATGGCTTCACGCGCTGGCTCTGCGCGAGGCACGATGATGACGTGGTCACCGAGGACGCTGTCGATGACGCGATGCGGCTCCCCACGGACGACGTTGCGGCCTTCGTGAATCACGAGCAGCTCGTCGCTCAAGCGCTCGGCTTCGTCCATGTAGTGCGTCGTTAGCACGATCCCCAAGCCCTCGGCGCGCATGCCGTCGATCAGCTCCCAGACATCGAGGCGCGCGCTAGGATCGAGACCGGTCGTCGGTTCGTCGAGGAACAAGACGCTGGGCCGATGCACGATGGAACGGGCAATCAGAAGTCGCCGGACGTAACCACCCGAGAGCACGTGCGGTGAGGCATCCGAATAGGGCGTGAGCTCGAAGCGGTCGAGCAGCTCCGCCACCCGTCCTTCCAGGTCTTCGACCCTCGGACGGAAATAGCTCGCATAGATCAACAGGTTCTGCGCGACCGTGAAATCGTAGTCGAGCGAATCGTCCTGGGTACTCACGCCGATCATGCGCTTCGCCTCGGCCCGATTCTCGGAAAACCGCCTCCCGTCGTAGTAGATCGTGCCTTCATCGGGCGGAACGAAGCCGTAGAGCATTCGCAGGGTGGTCGTTTTTCCGGCGCCATTGGGACCGAGAAGGCCGAGGACCGTGCCCCGACGACAGCTCAAGTCGAGATGGTCGACAACCACGCGGTCGCCGTAGCTCTTGGTCAGATCGCGCGCTTCGAGAATTGCAGTGGTCATGCGAAATCCAACCCAGAACGTGACGGGGCCCGGGTAGGCATCCTACAATGGGAACCGGATCGCGCACGGCACAAATCCGTGGCGCCGCAAAGCAGCGATGGTGAAGCCGAACAACGAAGAGAATGCAACTCCTTTGAACAGCGTGGGGCGGGTTCTAGACAGCCGATGGATGATGGCGTTTGCCGTCCTTTCGGTGCTGGTGGCGATCGCCTGGGCTTTGTTGGAGAGCGACCCACGCGCGCGACCGATCGCTGCCTCCAAGGCGATTCAGCCCATGGCTACCGTCGAGCTGCTCGGCGTGCCGCCCGAGGCGGAGATCCTTCTCGATGGCAGAAGGATCGACAACAGCTTGTTCGGAGTCACGCCTGGGACGCGACACGCGTTGGAGGTCAGCGACGCGCTGGGACGAACCTGGCGCCAGGTGTTCGTGGCCGAAGGGTCGCTCTCGCTCGTCGTAGAGCTTCGAACGCAGTTCGTCGAAGTCGACGTTGGACCTAAGGGCGCGGCGAAGAAGTCGGACTGACTTCGTAACCGCGAAGCTTGGCGGACACCGTCAGCGCGCGGTCACTCAGGTTCGAGCGCATGGTCGACTCGACCGAGACGGGACCCACCCTCGGGCAATACACCGTGCGTACCTCGAGCTCGAGCTTGCCGCCGGTTTCGGAGACGAGGACACAATCTTCAAACGCGCCCGCGCGTGTCTCTACCTGCAACCCCATGGAGACCAAACGAGCCGTACGGCCTCCGCGGCCCGGCCAGGTCGCACCTTCTTCGAACGGCAGGCGCAGGACCCATGCCTCTCCTGGGGGCACTCGAATCCCTTCGCGGAGCACTTCATAGCGCACGAGCGTCTGTGCTGTACGAACTTCGGCAATTCTCCCGTCGAACGATTCGACCCTCGATACGGCCAAGGTGGTCGAAGACTCGCCCGTGTCGACGTCGTAGGACCAGGCATTGCCGGTCTCCAGCGGGAAGAGGTCCCGCGGGTCGATCGTCTCCGAAAACGTAGGGCGCACCGTCGGGGTGCAGGCGACCGTCACGAGAGCAGCTGCAGCGCCAAGGCGAACGGCTAGCGTCATACAGGTGAGCCTAGCAGCTCCAATGTAGGCAGTGCGCGCATATTCGCGATGCGCGAGGGGCCTGATAGGATGGAGCTGTGGCCGAGAAGAAGATGATCCTCGTTCTCGACGACGACCCTTCTGTTCGGCACATGCTTCAGGTCCTGCTCGAGCAAGACGGGCACAGGGTCGTCGCGGCAGGAGACGTTCGCTCGGCGCTCGCACAATGCGCAGTGCAGTTGCCGGACTTGATGGTCGTCGACCTGATGCTGCCTATCGAAGACGGCGAGATGTTCCTGCGTGAGTTTCGCCGACGGTGGAGACATCGCGAAGTGCCTGTGATTCTTCTGAGCGCGAGCACGGCTCGAAACGACATCGCGCGCCGTCTGGACGTAGAAGCTACGCTCGCGAAGCCTTTTTTTGCGGAGGACTTGCGCGAGCTGGTGGCCTCGCTGACTGAAGATCGCGAGTCCATCGCGGCAAGCTGAACCTCGAATCGTCCGATCTTGCCGCGCGTGGTATGTGGCGCGAGATGGATCAGTTGTACGTTGACGGGTTGTTCTCTGACGAAGTGGTTCTGATCACCGGCGGAGGAACCGGCATCGGCCTCGTTGCAGCAACGGAAATGGGCCTGCTGGGCGCCAAAATTGCGATCTGCGGGAGGCGCCCAGAGCCCCTGAAGAACGCCGTGGCCGAGCTCGAGTCGAGAGGAATCGAAGCCTTTGGCGCGCCCTGCGACATCCGCGAGCCCGAGGTGGTTGCCTCGTATGTCGACGCGGTCATCGAACGCTTCGGTCGCATCGACGTTCTGGTCAATAATGCCGGCGGTCAGTTCCCGACGACCGCTGAAACGCTATCGCCGAAGGGCTTTGCGGCAGTGGTTCGCAACAACCTGATCGGCACCTGGGCCATGACCCACGCCGTGGCCAACAAGGCAATGATACCTCAGAAGCGAGGACGCATCGTCAACGTCATTGCGCAAATCGTCCGCGGATTTCCGGGCATGGTGCACACCGGAGCGGCGCGTGCGGGCGTGGACAACATGACGAAGACGCTTGCTGTCGAGTGGGCGCTTCACGGGATCCGGGTCAACGCGGTTGCGCCGGGGGTGATCGTCACCAGCGGCACCAAGCAGTATCCGCCGGAGCTCCTCGACACCGCCGAGAAGGCGAACCCCTTGAAGAGGCTCGGCACCGCAGAGGAGGTCTCTCACCTCATCACCTATTTGGCATCGCGCTATGCGGATTTCGTCGCGGGCCAGACCTTCTACATCGACGGGGGCGCCAGCATCTGGGGTGACCAATGGTTCCTGCCCGAAGACGTGCCGAAGTACCCGCCTTACCCAGTGCCCGAGCGAGGCTAGAGGCGCGGCTTCTTCTGAAAAATACTGATCAGATACGCGCAGCCCACCCCGACGAAGTAGAGCAGAATGAGCGGGATCAGCATCATCACCATCGTGTAGACATCCTGCGGCGTCAGCAGCATCGAGATGAAGGCCGCGCAGACGATCCACCAGCGCGAGAATTTCAAGAGCTGCTGCCAGGTCACGATGCCCGCGCCGGCGAGGAAGGTCACGATGACCGGAACCTCGAAGACGATGCCGAACGCCAGCAGCATGCGGCGGAAGAACGGCATGTAGTCTTTGACGAAAAGCGTCGCGACTAGGGTCTCGTCGCTGAAGCCGAGCAAGACCGTGAATGCCTCTGGAAAGACGAGCGTGTAGCCGAAAATCGCGCCTCCGGTGAAACAAAGGGTCGACGCGAGGATGAACGGAACCGCCAGCGCTTTTTCCTTCTTGTACAGACCCGGCGCGATGAACATCCAGAGCTGCCAGAAGATCCACGGGGACGCCAGAAGCACGCCCGCGATGAGCGAGTTCTTCATATACATCACGAAGGCGTCCGCTGGCCCAGCGAAGCGAAGCACGGCCTCGCCCGGTAGATTCAACTTCTCCCAAGCTGGCTGAAGCGGCGCGATGAGGAAGTCTTTGATCTCTTTCTTGAAGATCCAACCAACGGCGACGGCTGGAATCAAACCGAGGATGGCCCGCAGCAAACGAGACCGAAGATCGTTGAGATGCTGGAAGAAGGTCATCTCCTGATCTTGCTCGGGAACGCTTGCCCGCTCCGGCTCCGGGATTTGGATCTCCGCGGATGTCATGGACGCTTGGCCTCGACCGGTGGGTTCTCGTCGGCGGCGGGCTCGGGCTCATCGACGAGCGCGGCGGCCGGAGGGGGCGGAGGAAGCCGGCTCGGCGCTTCGTTTGCGGCGGGCTGTGGCGACTCCGCCTTCTCTTCCTGAACGGGAACGGGTCGAGCTTTCGGCGGGCGAACCGGAGGAGCGCGGAACGGATCGCCTTCGCGCATCAGCTCGTCGAGCCCAATCGCGTCCTTGAACTCACGGCTGGCATTGCGCACCTGGCGGACCCCTTTGCCAACGGTGCGCATGAACGTGGGCAACCTGTCAGGCCCGACAGCCAGCAGGACGATCACGAGAAAGAAGGCTAGCTCCGTCGGGCCGACGCCAAACATGCGCTCCTAAGATGAATCCTCGACCCCCCCGAAGGCAAACAGATGCGCGCTGCGGGTAGCCCGAGGAACCGCCGACCGTTCGCGGCGGGAGTCACGACTCCAATCGAATCTGGCGGAGGCGATCGACCGCCCGATGCATGATTCGGACCCGATTCTCGTAGTCGCGTGTCAGCTCCTGAATGCGTTTCGCCGCCACCAAGGTCTGCTCGGAGCTGTCCGTGTGCTTCCGATGAGACTGATGAAGCTGTAGGACCATGTCGGAAATGTTCTCGATGGAGCCGCTCATTTGGCGACCGCCCTCGGCCTGCTCCTGGCTGCTTCGCTCCATCTGCTGGGTGATGAGGCGCATGTTGTCCGCGCTCTTCATGATCAGCTCGGAGCCTCTCGCCTGCTCGGCCGTGGCGGCGGCGATCTGCTGGACCGTCTCCGCGATGCGCCCGATGGCATCGGTGACCTGCTTCGAGCCCCTGGCCTGTTCGACCGTCGCCTGCGCGATTCCACGCACCATCGTCGTCGACTGCTTGGAAGATTCGAGGATCTTCTTGAGCGCGCGTTCGGCCTCTGCGCTCACGGTCACGCCTCGATCGACAGTGCTCGCGCCGCGCTCGACCGCTTCGATCGCGTTCTTGGTTTCTTCCTGAATGGTCTTGATCAGCTCCGCGATTTCCTTCGTGGAAGCCCCGGCGCGCTCGGCGAGATCCTTGATTTCGTCCGCAACGACGGCAAAGCCCTTGCCGTGCTCGCCGGCCTGCGCAGCGATGATCGCAGCGTTGAGCGCGAGTAGGTTCGTCTGCTCCGCGACCTCGTCGATCACGTTCAAAATGTCGCCGATCGCTTCGATGCGGTCGCCGAGGTTGGAAATCGTACTGACTGCCTCGAGGGAGGACGACTTGATTCGATTGATCTCATCGGTGATCTTGAGGATCGACTCGGCACCGGTTTCGGCGTCGGTGGCTACCTCGGCCGAAAGGCGCGCCGTCTCGTTGGCGTTCGACTGCACCTGGTCGATCGACACGTCCATTTCGTTCATCGAAGACGATGTCTCGTCGGCGGTCTGCGCGAGCGCATCCACGTTCCGTGCGACTTCCTTGATGCTGTAGGTCATTTCCTCGATCGACGAAGCAGTTTCTCGAACGCTCGAGCCGAGGTTGCCCATGTTTTCGGCGACTTCGTGATTGGTCGCGTTCATTTGCAGGATGCTCGAGGCGCTCTCTTCGGTGCACGAAGAAAGGGCTTCGACCCTATCGCTTATCGACTGCAAGGAGATCGCCATCGATTTGATCGCCCGCGCGGTCTCTTCGACGGCCACCATTTGCTCTCCGAGGCCGCTCGAAAGCTCTTTCACGTTTTCGCCAATGACCCCTTCGACCTCTTCGATTTCGCCATTGATCGCGCGAATTTGCGCTTCGACGGCCTCGACCTCGATCGAAGCGGGCAAGCCGGACACGATGATCAAGAACCCGACGAATCCAAGAATCGCAGAAACCACACCCGCGATCGAGGCTGCGTGCGGCCCCTCCAGCACGCCGACGCCAACCCCGACTGGGCCGACGACGAAGGCTAGCGCAAAGCACATGAAGCCCGGCACTAGATAGCGACTCTTGGCGATTGCCCGAAACATAACCCCCCGTTACCGACGTTCAGAGTATCGAACCCGGGGAGTGACCGGCAAGTTCCCCAGTCCGGGCGCTCTGTTAACTAGGGATCGTCCGTTCAGAGGGGGTTGGTCAGTAGCTGCATCGCGATCTGAAGCGCAAGGGAGTAATCCCCCTCCATCTTGAGCTTACCGCCCAAAAATAGCTCCTGAGCCGTGAGCTCTCCGCGCTGGACCAGCTCCAAATCCGAAAACTGCAGCTCTGTGGTGAAACCGGGCTCCACTGGAGGTTCGAGCACGTTGAAGCCCAGGCGAACTTTGATGTCGCCGAGCTCTGGCACCCCACGGATTGTGACGTGACAGGTGAGGGGCTTTCCTGCCAGCGCGTCCTCGAATCTCTTGGAAGCCGTCTGAGCGGCCCCGATGGCCACCTCTTCATTGTCGAGAGCCCCGTATTTGGCGGCCTCTCCGAGCAGAAGGCTCGCTGCTCGACCCGGAAGCGCCGCGGCGATCTTGATCGGAACTCCCTCGGCCGGGGCAGCGCCCGAGCGAAGGGCTCCTTCCTTCGCCGAGAGCACGATGGGCGGCTCGTCGTCGATCTGGAGGCTCGCGGCACCGGTAACCCCCTTCACGTCATCCAAGATGCGCTGAGCGCGCTCGTCCCCGCTTGCGGCCCGGCTCTGAAGGACTGTCACCCCTCGGTCGAAGAGCTTGGGAAAACTCTCCCGAAGGAACTCAATTGCTGATGTCGTCATGCGGCGCGGAGCATAGCGAACGATCGCATCACCTCAAGCTGGCGAAATCCCCCAGAATCGGCCACCATCTCGATGATGCCGGATCAGGAGCACCGGCCTACTGTCTTGATGGTGGGCCAGGGCGAGCCGATGCAGACCGCGTTGGGGGAAGCGCTTCGGCGCCATGGGATTTCCGTCGCTGCGTCTGCGACTGCGGAGCTCGAACAAGCAGTTCGCGTGTATGCGCCGGACATGGTCGTGCTCATCGGAGATGCGGCCATCCGCGGCGGCGAGAACGTCGTACGCCGCATGGCAGAGAATCGGGCGACCGACGTGCTGCCGGTCGCGGTGGTCTCGAACGACGCGGTCCTCAAAGACGAAGCTCGGGACTTCCGATCGGGCGCCGTGGCGGTGGTTCCCCGCGGCGCGGGCGCGGACAGCATCGCCCGCCAACTGGCGGAGCTCGCCGACGAGGTTCCACGTCGCCCCGGGTTCGTGACCGGCGCGTTGGACGAGAGCAATCTGCAAGAGCTGCTCGATCTGGTCTCCGACGAAACCAAGACGGGCATCCTGAGCGTTCGCTCTCCGAACGGCGTGCTCGACGGTATGCCGCTCGTCATCGAGACCGAGCGCGACTCTGCGCATCGCACGCAGCAAGTACTCGACCGCTTGCGAGAGGCCGTCGGCGACGACGAGTCTCTCGAGTACGAGTTCCACGAAACGACCGGAGGACGGCTCTCCACGTTGCCATCCGCTGCGCCGCCGCGGAACGTCGATTTGAAGGCGCTGTACGGCTCGCGAGTCGTCGTCCTCGATTCCAACGAGCTTCGCGCCGAGAAGCTCGCCACCGTGCTCAGCGCGCGGGGCGTTCAGATCGCTGCGGCGGACTTCTCGGCCGCGGTAATCCCGCGTATTCGTGAGGTCGATCCGCAGGTCGTCGTGTTGGACTCTAGCGCTGTCGGTGGCCAGGGCTTGGAATTCGTGCGCGCCATGCGCAAGGACCCCCAGCTGCGCTGGGCGTCTATGCTGGTCGTGCGTTGGGAAGACTTCTGGCCAACCTCTGAATCGGATGCGGAGCCCGACCTGCCCCAGCTCGCAGGCCGGCTTCTTCCGATGATCGATCAAGACGCCGAGCAAGCGCGCCGAGCCAAGGACGAAGTCGATTTCGACACGAGGCTCGAGCTGATTGGGCCCGGTCGTCTGCTACGCGCGCTCGGCTCCGTTCCGGGTGTCCGCCGCGTGTCGATCAACGGAAGCAGGCGGAACATCGAAATCGACATCGCCGACAACTCGATCGTGGGCGCCTACGCCACGCTCGATGAAGGCACGAAGCAAACCCTCCAGGGCATCCCGGCGCTTCTCGCTGCTTGGGGCCTGAACGCAGGGCGCGTATCGGTGCGCGAGCAGGACCTTCCCTCGGTCGCGAACATCATGATGCCCGTGGATGAAGCGCTGGGTGTAATCTCGCATCAACTCGGCTTTGCCGACGGAGATGCTGGCGTCGAAGTCAATGCCGCGACGATTCCGCCCGGTGTGCCCGAAGCCGAAGAGCACGCGACCGAACCGCCAGAGTCTGGGGCCTCCAACGCGTTCGACCAATCAAAGACGATGGCACCTTCGCGCTTTGCCCATCTGCAGCCCGCGGTCGGTGGAGCTCCGGCGGGGGCGTTCGCGGAGGAGGAGTCCCCAACGAACAAAGTCGGGCGTTTGCTTGGGCGTGTTGAGACCAGGCAGCGGACGGTTCCCGTTGCACGGGGGGTGCAAGAGAGCCACGAACATGGTGGTCACGTCGATCATGCGCACGCGAGGCCTCGAAAGCCAAAAGCGACCGAATTCGGTCTGGCCCCAGCCTTCGAGATGCTGCCCCAGGAAGTCGACGAGGAGCAGAAGGCGGTTCCGGCGCCGCGTGCGCCGCGCAAGCCGACTCCGCCGCCGCCGCCGATCGACGCCCGAACGCCGACCGGTAAGCCCATCGCCAAGTCGGAGCCGATCTTCGAGCCCGAGCTGGCTCGAACATTGGAGGGTGCGACGATGCTTGCGCCTGGGCCGGCATCCCCTAGCCTGCCCGCGTCGATCCAAGCTCTGCTTCTGACGGCATTGATCGCGGGAGTCGGCGTCCTCGGCTGGCAGCTTTGGATGCGCAGCAGCTCGGACGCTCCCGAGTCCGTGGCATCGACATCGGACGCCGAGGGGAAGAAAGAACCGATCCGCGGACCGTTCAACGGGGTCCAGGCAGTCGACCGGGACAAGGAGGCCGAACCCGAGAGCGAAGAAGTCGCCATGGCGTTCGAGGAGGGCGAGGTCGAGCAGGAACCGCCCGCCGATGTGAATGCGGCGAAGGCCGAACCAAAGGCCCCAAAGAGAGCGCCGGTGAAAGCAGCGCAAAAAGCCGAGTCCAAGCCTAAAGCGAAGCCGCCCGCTGCCGCAGCGGCCAGCCCCGGGGTCCCAACACAGAATCTGCCGCGCGATCCCGCAAAGGCCTCGGACGTGCTCGTCCATCGCGCGATGCCAATGATTCGAAGAGGCCAGCTTTCCCTGGCCGAGGCCACTCTAGATCGCGCGTGGGAGCTCGATCCGAGGAACCCGCAAGCAATGGCCGGGTACGCGGCCCTGTTCATCGCGAAAAAGGACCCGGGCCGTGCGACGAAATGGGCGAAGAAAGCCGTCCGAAAGCGGCCGCGCCGAGTCGAATACCACGTGCTCTACGGCGATGCGCTCCGGTTGGAGGACGACACCGACGCTGCCCGAAAAGCCTGGCGAAAAGCCCTGTCGATCGATCCGAACAACAGGGCCGCCAAAGCCCGCCTCGCCGAGACCGGCAGGCGCGTGGCCAATTAGTTGCCCTCGGTGGAGCCTCGGGCCTAGCGTCGGGCCATGGCGAGACGATTTTGGTGGGCGGCGGTGCTGATTGGGGTCAGCGGCTGCTTGATACAGAACTTGAGCCCTGAAACACGCATGCGTGATTCGGTGATCGAGCTCAACGAAGGCGCCCGCTGGGGCCGTATGGACGTCGCGAGCGGACACGTCGCGCCAACGTTTCAAACCCAGTACAAGCTCTCGCACATGCTATGGGGCCGTGAGATTCAGATCGCGGACACCGAGATACTCGGCATGAACCCCGAAACCGATGACGAAGGCCAAGGCGCGTTCTCGAGGGTCGCGGTTCGTTGGTACGACGAGAGCACGATGGTCTTGGCGAACACAGTGATCCGGCAGACCTGGCAGAAGCACAAGCAAACCTTCGTGTTGACCAACGAATCGATCGAAAGCGGGCATCCCGGCCTGCTGGTGATTCCCGAAGGCCCGCGACAGGCCCAACCCGCTGCGGAGCCCGACCAATACGATTCGTTCGACGACGACTCGCAGTGGAGCAGCGTCTACTGACTCAGTCGATACCGACTGCGCTTCGCACACGCTGAATCGTCGCGTGTGCGATCTGACGCGCTTTATGGGCACCCGCATGCAGGACCGCGTCGAGCTGCGCTTCGTCCGCCCGAATCGATAGATACGCTTCTCGCTTGGGACCGATCTCCGCTTCCACGGCCTCGAAGAGCGCTTCCTTGGCATGGCCCCAACCGTAGCCGCCCGCCTCGAGCTTCCGCTTCATCTCCGAAGCCTCGTCGGGAGCGACCAGCGCGTATAGCTCGTAGACCGTCGAGCCCTCGGCGACCTTGGGAGCCTCGAGCGATTCCGAGCTGGTCTTGATGCCCATGATCACTTTACGCAGTTTCTTCGGAGGCTCGAAGAGCGGGATCCCGTTACCCTTGCTCTTGCTCATCTTTTCCCCGTCGGTGCCCGGGACGAGCGGGGCCTCGCCGATCAAGGCTTCTGGGAGGACCAATGTGCCTTCACCGTAGGCGTGATTGAGCCGCGTTGCGACGTCGCGCGTGAGCTCTAGGTGCTGTTTCTGGTCCTTGCCGATGGGGACGACGTCGGTGTCGTAGAGAAGAATGTCGGCGGCCATGAGCACCGGGTAGTTGAAGATGCCTGCATTGGGCGACTCCCCACGGGCCAGGGCGTCTTTGAACGCATGACCACGCTCGAGCTGACCCGTCGCGAGAAGGCAGCTCAGGACCCAGGTGAGCTCGAAGACCTCGGGCACGTCGGACTGCCGGTAGAGCAAGGTGCGTTCAGGGTCGAGTCCGCAGGCCAGCCAGGTCGCCGCGACATCACGAATGTAACCGCGAAGTGCGTCCGAGTCGCGAACCGAGGTGAGCGCGTGATAGTCGGCGATGAAGTAGAGCGTCCTGTACCGGTCGACCAGCGAGAGGGCCGGCCGAATGGCGCCCAAGTAGTTGCCCAGGTGCGGAAGGTGCGTGGGCTTGATGCCGGTGAGAGACGTCTTCACGGGGCGAGAGACTGTCCCATGTGGACATGGGCGGCAACCGGGGTATCTTCGACCGCCCGAAGAGAGGAAGCATGACAAGTCGTCCGTTCAAGGTTTTGGGAATCCAACAGGTCGCCATCGGCGCGCCCGACAAGAGCGACCTGCGCCGGCTTTGGGTCGACACCCTGGGTTTGACACCGCACGGGAATTTCAAGAGCGAGAAGGAAAACGTCGACGAAGATATCGTCACGATGGGCGCGGGTCCGTTTACGGTTGAAGTCGATCTGATGCAGCCGATCGACCCCGAGAAGAAGCCACGGGTCGACACCCCGCCCCTCAACCACATTGGTCTTTGGGTCGACGACATCGACGCGGCCGTCCGGTGGCTGGGCGGTCGAGGGGTTCGATTCACGCCCGGAGGGGTTCGTCCGGGCGCCGCGGGTCATCGGGTCTGCTTCATCCATCCCAAGGGCAACGAAGCTGCGCCGATCGGCGGAGAAGGCGTGTTGATCGAGCTCGTCGAAGCTCCGGCCGAGGTGCGCCAAGCGTTCGAGAAGATCAGCCAGGCTTCCAAGCAAGCCTGAGCTCCGAAACCCGGATGTCCGATTTCCTCGGGCGGACGATCACCTCTTCGAGCTCGGGCTCCTCACGCTCCATCGCTGCGTCTAGGGCGCGCACCTCGTCTTCGGCCTCGATTTCGAGCGAGCGGAGCTCTTCTTGGAGGTCTTGCATGTCCTCCTCGGCGCGACTCACGTCTTCACGCTCGCGTGCAACTCGGCCTGCGCCTCGGGCTGCCGCGGTGGCACGACCCATGCCACGGCTTCCGAAGATCGCGCCCAACACGGTGGCGCCCATCGAAATCCCGGTCTGCAGTTTCTGCTGATCGTATTGGCTCTTCTCGCGTTCGACTTTGTCTTGGGCTCGGCCGACACGGGCTTCCATGCTCTTGACCTTCTTCGTGAATCGCTTCCGAAGTTTCTCGGCAGCCTCATCGCGCTTTTCGCGTCGCGCAAGCTGCAGCCTCGCCGAGAACTCCGCTTTGGTTTCGCCCGGCTTCGACCGAAGCTTCAATGCCTTGTTTCGCCAGAGAGTTCTGGGGCGGCTCTGATAGAGGTGGTCCTTGATTTGTTTGCCGTAGCTGCGGAAGCGAGCTTTGCCAACCGAGCCCGACGGCGGCGCGACGAACTCGGCGTCGTCAGGCGCATCGTGATCATGGTCGAGCCCGTCCGTGCCCAGGAGCTCCGCCGAGTCCCAGGGCGATTCCTCGTCGAGGGGTGCGAGCATCAAGAGCTCTTCCCATTCGTCGAGACCCTGAGACGCCCGTACATAGTGCAGAGAAACGGAGGCCAGCAGATGCGGGTGATACGTGCCCGGCTCATCGCTGAGGAACGCTTCGTCGATACCGGCTGCAACGACGGGCCGAGCAGCTTTGGTCGCGGCCGCCCGCTGCTTGGGCTTGACCGCACCGGCCGCGGGCGGGGATCGGTCTGCGGCAGGGCTCAGGAGCTTGATCTGTTTTCGCGTGAGCGGCCCGCGCAGATACGACATGGCCCAGCGCGTGTGAAACAAGACGTCCCTTTCTTCGTGTGCGTTGTGCAGCAAAAAGACGCGGCTGCGAAGGCCGGCCAACAGACGTTCGATCTCCCCCCGGTCGAGCGAGCCTCCCGAAAACGATGACGCGCCCTCGAGCCCGTCGACGACCCGTGCCACGTCGCGCTCGGTTTGAAGGCGCCCGAGAAACCAGGTCCCGCAATTCGAAAGGGCTTTGTAGTCGAGGTCGACCGGATTCTGGGTCGCCAGGACGATGCCGAACCCGTAGGCCCGCGCCTGCTTGAGCAGCGTGAGCAGTGGCCTCTTCGACGGAGGCTCGGAGACAGGCGGGAGAAAACCGAAGACTTCATCCATGTAGAGGAGCGCGCGAAGGCTGGACGTGCCGGACTGGCGGCGCACCCAGGACACGACGCGGTTGAGCAGAGTGCTCACGAAGAACATGCGCTCGGCCTCGCCCAGGTGCGCGATGGAAAGAATCGTGATTCGCGGCTTGCCCTCCTCGGTCCAGAGCAGTCGCTGAATGTCGAGCGGTTCTCCTTCCAGCCAGGTCGAAAAGCCAGGAGAAGCCAGGAGCCCGTTCATCTTCATCGCGAGCTTCTGCCGCTCGGACGCCCCGTAGAAGGTCTCCAAGTCCATCACGCCAATCCGATCGAACGGAGGCTCCGAAATCCTGCGAACCAAGTCGCCGAGCTGCAACGACTCCCCGTTCGACCAGGCGTGCGACAGGAGATTCGACAGCAGGATATGCTCCTTGCTGTTCACCGGGTCGGGGTCGATGCCGAGGAGCGCCAGCAGACCTGATACCGCCCCCATGATCTGGTCGCGCTGCTCGTCCGCGTCCGCGTCCTCGGCCGGCGGGTCGAAGGACTCCAAGACGCGAAGCGCACGGCCCGCAGAGCTGCCAGGCGTGTAGATCGAGATGTCGACCGCGTCGCGGAAGCGCGCGATTCGGGCACCGTCCTGTCCCCATTTCGCAAGGCCCTCTCGCCAGAGGCTCGACACCGCTTCGGCCTGAGCGGCGACCGTGCGTCCTTCGCGCTCAGCGTCCGCCTCGTCGATCCAGGGCTCGAAGTCGCTCGGGCGGAGCTCGGGAAACGTGAGAGCCAGGTTTCCGAGGTCCCCCTTGGGATCGATGCAGAGCGCCGGGATCCCATCGATGGCGGCTTCTTCGAGGAGCGTTAGGCAGAGCCCGGTCTTGCCGCTGCCGGTCATGCCGACGCAGACGGCGTGGGTGGTGAGGTCTTTCGAATCGTAGAGGACGGGCACCTCGGTTGGCTCGCCGCGGTCCGGGTCGAGCTCTCTGCCGAGATAGAGCTTACCGAGCTTCTCGAAGTCGATCACGGGGCCCGGGCTCCAGCGCGCCCCTCTTCGAGGAGCAACTTCCGAGCCATTTCGAACTCGAAAAAGCTGACCATGTTTGTGTCGAGCACCTCTTGTAGCTGCTTGCGCGACCCCTGCGTGTCACCTTCGATAAAGAGCCGCGTGCCTTCGTAGTAAAGCGCTTCGGTCCGCTCTCCCAGGCTCGAAGCCACGCTCAATAGGCCCGCGTAGTCGAGCTCGCCCGCACCAAAGCTGGCCAGCTTGCCCCACCAGTTGGAGCTGCTCCCGAGACTTCGGAGAAGCTCGCGGTGTTCTTCGACCGGCGGCGTGCCAGCGCGAGCCGTGATGAACTGAATCCAAAGTGTGAAGTAGACCTTCCACTCGGGTGCGAGGTTCAGATGCAGCTGGGACATGCGCCAGACAGAAGACGCGAACTCGATGTCGACCGGTGCCGACGAGACGAGATGAGCGAGGATGCCAGCGTAGACGTCCCGCCATTGCGGCGCGAAAGTCAACGCACTTCGGAAGGCATTGACTGCATCTTCGTGGCGACCCAGTTGGTCGAGCAGCACCCCGCGCCGCATCTCGACGATCGCGCCGGTGGCCCCTTCAACCTGGTCGCGAGCCTCCGTCCAGGCCTCGAGCGCAGCTGTGTACTGGGATTTCATCTCGCCAACATTGCCCTGAGCGCGGGAGGTATTGCCTAGGTTCTCCAGGATTTCGGCGCGGCGAACTTCGTCAGCAAGCGTCGCCGAAGGGCTGAGCGCGAAGGCTCGTCGGAATCGCTTCTCGGCTTCGGCGGGCCGGGCGGTCCGCTCTAGCAGAAGCCCAAGCTGCATCAGTGCCTCGATGTTCTCGTCAGTTTGGAGACTCTTTTCGAAGCGTTGCTGTGCTTCGCTCACCTGACCGGCGTTCATCTCCAACATCCCGATCAAGAACTCGAGCTGGTTGGGTGCGATTGGAGGCGTCGAGTCAGGCCATCGCTTCTGCCGTTCCGCCAAAATCGTTTCCGCGCCGCGGGCGAGCGCACTCGAGCGTTCGGGGTGCGGGTCGGTGAGCCGGGTCTCGATGAACTCGTCGAGCTGGCCGAGCGCCTCGTCATAGAGCTCAATCATCTCCGGTGCGAGCCCGATGGCGATCACATACCAGGCGGTCGCATCCGCGAATTGTTCCGAATCTGCCGCGACTCGGGCCATGCAAGTGGGGAAACGATAGTCGGTTGGGAACCGAACGAGCGTCGACTGGCATAGGCCTGCCGCAACGTCTGGCCGCGCCACCCGGTAGCCCTCCACCAGCTCGAAGGTCGCCGCAGCGCCCTGCTCATCGGCGCTTTGTGCGGCGCGCAGCAGATCGAGCAGGCGGAGTTGGAGCTCGCCGCCCTGACCCATCGATTCGACTTTCGCAACGGCCGACGGGATGTCTCCGTGCGTGAGGTAGACCGCGGCGACGTTCAAAGGCGCAAGCCTGAGCTGACGCTCGCCGCCAATGCCAAGCCGGTGACGAGCTTCGGCGGACTCCCCCGCGACCGCATCGCGCCCCGCGACGTGCAGATCAGCAAGGGTGTCGAGAACTTCAGGCGCGGGGGTCAAGTCGGCGTGATCGGTCCAGACCGAGATCAAACCCGCGTATTGTTCGGAGACCGTATCCAGGTTCGAGCGCGCATCACGTCCCCAGGCCGCGATCTCGTCGTAGCGCTTCTTGTAGATCCGATCGCCGGTCGAGCGCTCGAGGATGAAGTTGGCGGCCAGCGCGTATCCCTCTTCGCCGAGCCGCCCTCCTCGCTCGGCGATGAACTTGGCGATCGGCTCGACCCCCTTCGGAAGAACGCCGGCAGCATAGTCGGACGGGCTGACGAACGACGTCAAGCGACTCATTTCGTATACGACGCCTTCGTAATCGCCAACGTCGGCAAGACTCTGCGCTTGTGAGAGCAACGATGCGATGAGGCGGTCCCGTAGCTCGAGCCGCTCCGGGTTGTCGAGAGACATCATGAGAAAGCGTCGCGTCGCGTCGGGATATTCGGCCCGCGAAATTGGCTCTGCGCCCTTCACCCGGGCGCTTCCGCCGGTTGATCTCGTATGTGCGCAGGCGACGCTGAGGCTCAGCAAGCCTAGAATGAACAGGAAGCGGATCCTCATGCTGCCCAGCGGCTATAGCAGGGTCCGACGAACGGGGCAGGCTCATATCTTGGCCAACGGCCCGGGGTACGTGGCAGGCTACGCG
>CBESWY010000007.1:0-32768 GCA_965533395.1 uncultured Myxococcales bacterium | reverse complement strand
CTTGACACGGTAGGGGTCGGCAGTTCAATCCTGCCCGTGCCTACCAACCTGGAGATGACCCGGTCTTGAGCTCGAGCTACATATTTCGGTCCGGCGACCGATGACGAACGAAGCGAAAGCGCATACGGCGCGTGAGGTGCTCGAAGAGCGCGGGGCGCTACGAAACGACACGGTCGCCGCCCGGGTTGACGGCAGCGTTTACGATTTGCACAGCCCGGTGCCCGAGGGCGCATCTGAGGTGGCTGCCATCGGCGCGCATGACCCCGAAGCGCTTCCGATCATTCGACACTCGAGTGCCCACGTCATGGCCGACGCCGTGCAACGCCTGTTCCCGGGAACCAAGGTCGCGTTCGGGCCGGCCACGCAGGACGGTTTCTATTACGACTACGCCAGGCCCGATGGCACGTTCTCCGAAGAAGACCTACGGGCCATCGAAGAGAAAATGGTCGAGATTGTCGAAGCCGACAGTCCGTTTCGCCGCGAGGTCGTGACCCGGGACGCTGCGCGCCGGATACTGCAGTCGCTCGACGAAGACTTCAAGCTCGAGCACCTCGAGCGGCTCGACGATCCGATTTCGCTCTACCGTCACGGCGAATGGGTTGATCTTTGCGAAGGGCCGCACGTTCCTTCAACCGGTTTCCTCAAAGCGGTGAAGCTCACCAGCGTGGCCGGCGCCTACTGGCGCGGAGATGAGCGCAACCCGATGCTCCAGCGCATCTATGGGACGGCGTTCGCTTCGCCCAAGGCCCTGCGCGCGCATCTCAAGCAGCTCGAAGAGGCCAAGAAGCGCGACCACCGTAAGCTCGGCAAGGAGCTGCAGCTCTTCGCGTTCCATCCTCACGCGCCGGCATCGCCGTTTTTCCTTCCGCGTGGCTCCACGATCTACAACCTCCTCGAAGGCTACGTCCGCTCTCTCTATGCGCGCTACGGCTATGAAGAAGTGATCACGCCGCAGATTTTCGACAACGCGCTGTTTCACACCTCGGGGCACTTGCCGTCGTACGCAGAGAATATGTACATGGCGGCGACGTCCGAGAATCTCGAAAAATTGCAGCAACGGATCGAAGAGAGGCCGCCAAAGAACGCGGAGGAGTGGACACAGGCGTTCGGCGAGTCCCTGCGCTTCGGGGTGAAGCCGATGAACTGCCCGAGTCACTGCCTGATCTACGGCATGACCAAGCGTAGCTACCGCGACCTCCCGATGCGGATGGCCGACTTCGGTCGCCTCCATCGATTCGAGCGAAGCGGCGTGGTGCAAGGGCTGACGCGTGTTCGCACGTTTGCGCAAGACGACGCGCACATCTTCTGCACGCTCGATCAGGTGCAGGACGAGATCAAGAGCTTCCTGGACTTGGTGTACGACGCGTACCGGGACTTCGGCTTCACCGACGTGCGCATCGTCATTGCGACGCGTCCGGAGAAGCGCCTTGGCGCCGACGGGGTTTGGGACCAGTCCGAGCAAGCGTTGGAAGAAGCCGTCAAAGCCAAAGAGCTCCCCTACGAGATCGCCGAGGGCGAGGGCGCCTTCTACGGACCCAAGATCGAATTCCATCTCAAGGATGCAATTGGTCGCCCCTGGCAGCTCGGCACCATTCAGGCGGACTTCAACCTCCCGGAGCGTTTCGACCTCAGCTACGTCGGCGAGGACAATACGGCCCACCGGCCGGTGATGCTTCACAGGGCGATTTTGGGGTCCATCGAGCGCTTTTTCGCGGTGCTCACCGAGCACGTAGGCGGCTCGTTCCCCGTTTGGCTTGCACCCGAGCAAATCGCGCTGTTGACGGTGAGCGAGAAGTTCAACGAATATGCGGAGAACGTGCAGCAAGAGCTCGAGGAACGAGGCTTCCGGGTCACCGCCGATTTGAGCAGCGACAAGCTGGGCGCAAAGATTCGCCAAGCACGCCTGATGCGGATTCCGTATCTCGGTGTGATTGGTCAAAAAGAAGTAGAGGGGCGGGGCTTGGCCCTCCGTTCGCGAGACGAAAACAAAGACCTCGGGTTCATCCCCTTGTCCGACGTGTTCGACCGCCTCGCGCAGGAGAACAAGCCGCCTTCCGCTACAAAATCAACGATAGGAGATAGTCATCGCTAGACCGCGCTTTGGATCGCGCGATCGGCCGCGGGATTTCGGTCCACGCGTCAACGATCGCATTCGAGTGCCCGAGATCCGTGTCATCGGAGCCGAGGGTGAAATGTTAGGCGTCTTGAACACCGACGAAGCACGTCGGATGGCACGAGGTCTCGACCTCGACTTGGTCGAGGTGAACCCGAAGGCCAGCCCGCCCGTGTGCAAGATCATGGACTTCGGCAAGTTCAAATACGAAGAGAAGAAGAAGGCGGCAGAGACCCGCAAGAGGCAGACACAGATCGCGCTCAAGGAGATCAAGCTTCGCCCGAAGACCGACGATCACGACCTCGAGTTCAAGACGAAGCACGTTCGCCGCTTCCTCGAAGAGGGCAACAAGGTGAAGATCACCGTCCGATTCCGAGGTCGGGAGATCACCCACCCCGAAACGGCTCAACGCCAGATCGACGCGATCGTCCAAGCCGTGGACGACTTGGGGATGGTCGAAACTTCGGCTCGCCTCGAGGGCCGCACCATGACCGCCATTCTCGCTCCACGCGCCAAGCCTCAACCCGCCCGATCGGAAGCAGAGCGAAAGACCCCCGACGCCTGACACTGACGCCGAAATTCAGTTGCCCGTCGACGACGCCAGGATCCGTGTTCGCATCTCCTTCAACGCCTGCGCCTTGAGCTGTAGCGTTTTCGACTGCAGCGCGATCGCATTGAGTTGCTTGATGTTGCGACGCACGATGGCGTGTTTCATGCGTTCGAGCATTTCCCGGCTCTCGACGAGCGCTTCGATGCTCGCTTTGTGGTAGCTCTCGCATGACACAGGCGGGGTCAGCCTCTGCATCTCCCGTTCCATCTGCTTGGTATCCCAAATGAGTTGGTCGAACCCGGACGTTGCGCCGCCAAGGCCGCCCTTGATCAGGCCCATGGCAAACGCATTGGGATCTCCGGCGCCCCCCTCCGATTGGATGAGGTCGACCTGTAGAAAGTAGGCCTTCTCGCTGCCGTCCCGCTGATCGACTCGTGCTTCTTCCGGTGCAACTGGCCTGGCCTGGGGCTCGGGCCGGTTTTGATTCTGGGTCGTCGCGAAGCCGTGCGTGGGCTCCACCTCGATCCGCTCGACGACCCCTCCGGCGGAGTCGGTCGATCGAGCTTCGGGAGGGTCCTCGTCCGTCAGGTCAGCCCAGGCCGGCCAGCGCCTGCTGCTCTCCTCTTCAGCCAAACGTTCGACTTGGCCAGTCTCGACGCCAGTCGGTCGCGAGGCCTCCGCCGAGACCGCTACGCGCGCTCCTGTCTTGCCCGATTCACGCCCCAGCAAGAACCCGATAACCACGAGCGCCGTGCCAAGCGTGATGGAAAGCACGAGCACCATTCGTCGCTCAGGGCCGCCTCCGCTCACGCCACCACTATAGCGCAGCGACCAAGGGAACACGCTCCCCCGGGGAATGAAGTTCTTTCGGACACTTGGCAGCCGCCCCGCGAAAACCCATCTTGGCTCCGGTTTTCGCGCTGTGGTCTTCAAGCACTTGAAACCGCACGCATTTTAGAGGTGGAGCGTGTCCCCTTGACCGGGGGGAGGCACGCGCTACACAGCGTGCTCTCCGCTCCCGGGCCGCGGTTGCCGCTGGTTTGGGAGCTTCAAGTGAGGACAGTCAAATGCCTAAGATGAAGACAAAGCGTGCTGCCGCGAAGCGGTTCAAGGCCACCGGTGGAGGGCGGATTCGTCGTTCCACGGCCGGCAAGCAGCACATGATGCGTGGTAAGTCCGCCAATCGACTTCGGAAGCTCAAGAAGAACTCCATGGTCCACCCGAGCGACGAACCACGCATCCGGCGTTTGGTTCCTTACGAGCTCTAAGACTTCTAAGGAGAACGGCCCATGCCAAGAGTCAGACGAGGCTTCAAAGCCCGACGCCGCCGCAATCGCGTGCTCAAGCACGCGAAAGGTTACTACGGAGCACGCCGCAAGGCGTTCCACGTTGCGATCGAGCAGGTCCACAACGCCTGGCAGGATGCCTACAAGCATCGCCGCACGAAGAAGCGTGAATACCGACGCCTTTGGATCGCGCGTATCAACGCTGCGGCGCGCAGCAACGGCATCAACTACAGCCAGTTCATCTCGGGGCTCAAGCGCTCCAACATTGCGCTCGATCGCAAGGTCCTCGCCGAGATTGCGTACTCCGATCCGGGCGGGTTCAAAGCCGTCGTCGAAGCCATCGATTAGCAACGTCAGGACGCGCCATGGCAGAGCCTGATGCGGTTCAGACGTTCGAAAACGGGCTCGCCCAAATCCGTGGCGCCTACGCCGACGCGTTGCGCGCCGCGCGTAGTGAACCTGAGCTCCGTTTGATCAACGGGCGGTACGTCGGGCCCCAAGGCGAGCTCACCAAGCTCCTGAAACTCATGCCCAAGCTGCCTGGGGAGCAGCGGCGCGAGCTCGGTCAGGCGGCGAACGCCCTCAAGCAAGAAATTCAATCGACCTTCGACGACGCCCTCCAGAATATCCACCGCGGCGCGCGCGACGCGGAGCTCACCGGTCCCCCGCTCGACGTGACCTTGCCCGGTCGCTGGCAGATGCCCGGTCGGCTTCACCCGATTACACGCGTTCGCAACGAAGTGCTCGACATCTTCGTTTCACTCGGTTTTGACATCGCCGACGGCCCCGAAGTCGAGCTTTACGAGAACTGCTTCGACAAGCTCGGATTTCCGCCCGATCATCCCGCAACGGACGAGCAAGACACCTTTTTCATAGGGGCCGCGGGCTCCGTGGATACAGAGAGCGTGCTGCTGCGGACGCAAACCTCGACGATCCAAATCCGCGAGATGATGAAGCGCAAGCCCCCTCTCGCGATCGTATCGCCGGGCGCGGTCTACCGTCGCGATGATGACGCCACCCATTCGCCGATGTTCTTTCAGCTCGAAGGCTTCCTCGTCGATGAAGACGTCACCTTCGCCGAGCTGAAGGGCGTGCTCACGCTATTCCTCCGGCGCCTCTTCGATGAGCACATCGCCGTTCGCTTTCGTGCGAGCTACTTCCCGTTCGTCGAACCCGGCGGCGAGGTCGACATGAGCTGCGTCTTTTGCCGCGCTTGGGAAGGCGACCGTGAACGCACCGCTGAGTGTCGTGTGTGCAAGGGCACCGGATGGATGGAAATCCTCGGCTGCGGCATGATCCATCCGGTCGTGTTCGAAAACGTCGGCTACGATCCCGAGAAGTACACCGGATTTGCGTTCGGCATGGGTCTCGACCGCATCGCCATGCTCAAGTACGGCATCCCCAACATCAAGCTCCTTTACGAAAACGACGTTCGGTTCTTGTCGCAGTTTTAGGAAGAGCGATGCTGGTTTCATTTCGTTGGTTGCAAGAGCTCTGCCCCGTCGACGCGAATGTCGCCGAGGTCGCACATCGCATTTCGCTGGCAGGGCTCGAAGTCGAAGCGATGGAGGAGAAGGGCAAGAACCTCTCTGGGGTCGTCATCGCCGAGGTTCGCTCGAAAAGCCCGCATCCTAAGAAGGACAAGCTGACCCTCGTCACCGTCTTCGACGGCGAGAACGAGCTGTCAGTCGTCTGCGGCGCAGCGAATGTGCCCGAGCCCGGCGGCCGGGTTCTTTTCGCCCGCTCGGGCGCAGTTTTGCCGAACGGGATGGAGATCGCGCCACGCAAGGTCGCTGGCGTCGAGTCGAACGGCATGATCTGCAGCGAGGGAGAGCTCGAGATTGGCATCGACGCGGAGGGGATTTTCGTCGTCGACCCAGGCATCGAAGCGCTTCCGGGCACGAGCGTGGCCGACGCCCTCGACCTTCACGACGTGATCCTCGACATTGGCCTCACCCCGAACCGGCCCGATTGCCTGGGCCACGTAGGAATCGCCAGAGAAATCGGCGTGCTTTTCGGGGTTGGCTTCAAGCTGCGCAAGTCCGCTGGCCCGCGCCGCTCTTTCGCCGCGGGCGGTTCGTTCCAGGATGGCGAGCCGACGACCAAGCTCACGCCCCTTTGGGACAACGACAGCGAGCTGGTCGACACGCCGACGCTCCCAGCGATCTCCGTGGAGATCGCAGATGGCGATCGCTGTCCACGGTACGGAGCCGCGCTCGTCTCGGGCGTCAAAATCGCTCCCTCCCCATTCTGGCTCCGCTACAGGCTTCACAATCTTGGTCTGCGGGCCCTCTCGAACGTCGTCGACGCCACCAATCTGATCCTGCTGGAATGGGGTCATCCGATTCACGCCTTCGATCTTGCGCGCCTCGCTGGACCGAAGGTCGTGATCCGCCGCGCGACTCGGGGCGAGAAGATGGCGACTCTCGATGAAGTCGAGCGAACGTTCACCGAGGACGATCTGCTGATCTGTGATGCCGACGGTCCAGTTGCAGTCGCCGGCGTCATGGGCGGCCAGGACACCGAGATCCGCGATGAGACCAGCGATGTCCTCATCGAATGCGCATACTTTGATCCGCGATCGATTCGCCGAACCTCACGGCGCCTCGGCCTGCACACCGATTCGAGTCATCGATTCGAGCGCGGTGTCGATCCGGGTGCGGTTCCACGCGTTCTCGCCAGTGCAGCGTCCCTCATCGCGGAGCTCGGTGGCGGGGCGGCGGCGACGACGGCCATCGATCGCATCGCCATACCGTTCGAGCCAAAGTCGATCCGTTTCCGACCGGCTCGAGCGGCCCAGCTTCTTGGCACGCCGGTGCCGAAAGACGAAAGCCTCCACATCCTCGAATCACTCGGCTGTCACGTCATCGAGCAAGGCGACGACGCGTTCATCGCCGAGGCGCCGAGCTGGCGACCCGACCTAGGGCGCGAAGTCGACTTGATCGAAGAAGTCGCGCGCGTGCGCGGGTATGAAGAGATTCCGACGGCGGTCCCGCGCGTCCACCCGTCCGAAGCCGGTACTTCGGGCCTCCTCAAGTTCGTCGATCGCCTCCGCGAGGCAGCGGTGGCCTCCGGCCTCTATGAAGCCGTAAATTATGGCTTTTTGTCGATCGACGACCTCCGGAAGGCCCGGGTCTCGACCGATGCGGTTCCGCTCGCAAACCCGCTCTCCGAGGAGCGTTCCGTGATGCGAACGTCCTTGTTGCCGGGGCTCACGTCTGCGGCGACGCGCGCGCAGCGGCGCGGCGCAACCGAAGTTAGGCTCTTCGAGCTCGCACGAACGTTCCAGCCGGTTGAGGACCTGCTTCCTCGCGAAGACACCGCACTCGCGATCACCCTGGCCGGGCAGCGCACGGGTTGGATCGGCGGCGAGCAATCGTTTGATCTGTACGACGGCAAGGGAGTCATCCAAGCGATCCTCGAGCGCGTTTTTGGTCAACCGCCCGAGCTCATGGTCGGCGAGGTGCCGAGCTTTTTGCATCCGAAGCGCGCTGCGCTCGTGACGCTCGTGTCGCGCCCGGTCGGTTTCGTCGGAGAGATGCACCCGGACGTCGGCGACGCTCTCGGGCTCATCGGGCGCGTGATTTACGCCGAGCTCGACGTCGAAGGCTTGTACACCCTTTCCGAAGAGCTCGGACCGACGCAGGCTCGAGGGCTTCCGAAATATCCTGCGGTGGCACGCGACATCGCGATGCTCGTCCGCGATCGATTCAGCGCAGGCGAGATCGCCGATGCGCTCCGCGAGGCGTCAAACGGCCTTGCCGAGTCGGTCCGCCTGTTCGACCTCTATCGGGGTGACCAAATTCCAGACGGACATCGGAGCCTCGCCTTCCGCGTGACCTACCGCGACCCCGACGGAACGCTGACCGACAAACGGGTAGACAAAGTCCACGCGTCGCTTGCCAAGCTTGCAAGCGATCGCTTCGAAGCGACCATCCGATAAGCGGTATCTCACGATGTGTGAGAATGCGCACCTATCTAGTGCCAGGGGCGCGCCAAACCCTTGAGATTCAAACCGATTTGTGCTTCTCTCCGCCATACCAGGCCTCTGGGAGGAACAGACCGAATGACGAAAGCGGAAATCATCGATGCCGTCTACGAGAAGGTTGGGGGCTTCTCGAAGAAAGAGGCGGCGGAGGTCGTCGAGGCCGTGTTCGACACGATGAAAGACGTGTTGGCCGACGGAGAGAAAATTAAGATCTCAGGTTTCGGAAATTTCGTGGTGCGCAAAAAGAAAGAGCGTATCGGCCGAAACCCGCAGACGGGCGCCCCGATTCCGATCAGCGCGCGACGCGTGTTGACGTTCAAGCCCAGTCAGGTACTCAAAACAGTGCTGAACCCGCATCGTACCGACGAGGACGGCGCGGGCTCGCCAACAGACTTCTGAGCGGAACCATGACACGGCGCACCCAACTGCCTGATAAGTTGTTTTTCAAGATTGGCGAAGTCGCGAACATCGTTGGCGTCAAGCCTCATGCACTGCGCTATTGGGAAACCGAGTTTCCGGCACTGCGTCCCAAAAAAACGCGGGGCGCACATCGGCAATACAGCCGCAAGGACGTCGAGCTTGCGATGCTCATTCGCCAGCTCCTTCACGACGAGGGCTACACGATCCCCGGAGCGCGCAAGCGAATCCGCGATCTGGGTCATCATCAGCGCAGCAGCCCTCCGGAGCCGCGCGCACAGCGCGAGGTGGCATTGCGGGCCGAGCTTCTTGGCTTGCGCCAGCAGCTGGCCGAGCTGCTCGATGATTTTGCCGCAGCGCGAAGCGAGCCGGTAGACGCCGCGCCGCTTCAGGTCACTGTCCACAAGGTGGTCCCGGTCACAGTCAAGCGTGGTCCCGAGGCCTGAAGCTGCTTTTCAGGCGCTTTAGTGGGTCTTTGGTTTGCGTTCCAGGCGCCCTGGGTTAGAGTCGGCTGCCTCTCGTAGAGAGGTTGGACGGGGCGTAGCGCAGCTTGGTAGCGCACCTTACTGGGGGTGAGGGGGTCGCTGGTTCAAATCCAGTCGCCCCGACCAATGGCGGACCGGAGGGCGAAAGCCCGCCGGCCCTCCCTCAATTCACCGCGTGCCTGCCCGCATGCACCCAAGTCAATCCCGTTGCCCGCACTGCGCTTCCGCGATAGGTCGTTGACCGCATGTCAGACCGGCCACTCCTCTTGGTTTCCAATGACGATGGGATCGATGCGCCGGGCATCCTCGCGCTGCGAACCGCTTTGGCCACATTTGCCGATGTATACACGGTGGCGCCGCAAACCGAGCAGAGTGCGAAAAGCCATTCGATCACGCTCCATCATCCACTTCGGTTTCACGAGGTCGAGGAACATGTCTGGGCGGTCGACGGCACACCGGCAGACTGCGTGTACGTCGCGTTCTTTTTGAAGGACCTCTTGCCACGAAGGCCGGACATGGTGGTCTCCGGCATCAATCACGGGCCAAATCTCGGCAACGACGTCCACTACTCCGGCACGGTGGCCGCTGCGCGAGAGGGAGCGCTCCGCGGGGTGCGCTCCATTGCATTTTCGAACTCCTCGACCGACATGGACGGCGCTGCGCAGTACGCGAAACGCTTCTGCAAGCAGCTTCTGCAGACCACAGCGCCGCAGGGCCAAGCGGTTCTGCTGAACATCAACTTCCCGCAGGTCCCGCCCAAAGGGGTTCGCGCGACGCGTCTTGGGCTTAGGCTCTATTCGGATGACGTCGAGGTGCGCGACGATCCACGCGGGCGCCATTACCTGTGGATTGGCGGTCCCGGGGGAGCGACGAGTGAGCCGGTCGAAGGCGCGGACACCGAGGCGCTCGAAGAGGGGTTCATCTCCGTCACGCCGCTCAGCATCGAGGCTACACTGCCAGATCATCTCGGCGTCGCAGCCTACGTGGCCGGATCCAAAGAGGAGCGATGAGCGACGAACGCGTCAGCCTATTGCGCGCGCGCATCCGGGACGTACCAGACTTCCCAAAGGCGGGGATCCTCTTCAAAGACATCACCCCGCTCCTCGCCGATGTCGCGGCCTTCCGCGCCTGCATCGAGCTCATGGTGGAGCCGCTCGATGGGGAAGCCGTGCATGCGGTCGTGGGCATCGAGTCGCGTGGCTTCATGTTTGGTGCCGCGTTGGCGGACAAACTGGGAGTCGGCTTCGTTCCAGTTCGAAAGCCCGGCAAGCTTCCTGCAGCAAGCTATCGGGCGAATTACGACCTCGAATACGGAAGCGATGCCGTCGAGATTCACCAAGATGCCCTCGAGCGCGGCGACCGCGTCGTGGTCGTCGACGACCTCATCGCAACCGGAGGCACCGCGCTTGCCACCAAAGAGCTCGTCGAACGCTGCGGGGCCGACGTCGCCGCGTTCGTCTTTCTCATCAACTTGATCGACCTCCGCGGCGCAGCAAAGCTGGCCCCGAGCCGGGTGATCACAATTCTCGATTACTAGCGAGGTCGGTCGGCGCTGCGAAGCTCATGGGCGAGATCTCGCGCTCGGGCGACCAGCGCGTCGAGGTCGCCCCCAAGCCAGCGGTCGCGAAGCGTTGCCACGAGCTCGCGCCTCTCCATTTCGAGGCGACCATAGAGCTCGACGAGGCCAGCCCATTCGCTCACCGAAGCCTCACGCTGTGCGCGGTCGAGGTCGCCTCTGCGCAAACAGTCGCGCAATCGACTCGCCTTCTTTTGCATTGAACCCTCGAACGACCGATCGATCTCTCGCATGAGCACGTGCACATCATTCAAGTCTCCGAGGAGCTCTTGTAGCTTTTTGCTTTGCTTCACGATCAGCTGTGCTTCACCGGCGTAGGCTCGAATCGGCTCGACGAGGTAGCGAAGCCGCTTGGCGATGATCCGCGCCTCGTGGAGCCGCTCGGTGTGGTCGACGCTCGCAATCTGCCCAAGATTCACCAAGAGGTCGGTGGCGTGGGCCTCGATTTGGTTCGCCAATGCTCGGGCAAAGCTCACATGGGGCTGCTCGGCGAGGAGGTTCTGCTCGCTTCGCATGACAGCTAGGCGTTCTTCGAGCTTTTCGGCGCTGCGCCTGAAGCTCGCTCTCAGCTCCGAGTCGAGCGCCTCCGCGCACTGCCTCCGGCGTTCGAGCAGAAGTGCCGAAAGCCAGTTGAGCCCCGCCAAATGTTCGGACGCGAGGTCAGCATGTTGCTTCGCGAGCCATTCGAGCGCCACTTCGGCTTCGCGGCCTCCTCCCGTCGCTTGCTGGATGGCACGAAGTCGTTTCCGGTCCTTCGCTCGCACCGCGGTCTCGAGTTGCGGCCGGTACGCGCGGAGCTGGCTCCTGAGCCGTCGAACCGCGACCCGGAAATCATGGAGCGCCTCACGGTCGAAGCGATCGTCCAACCGGCGCTCGGCGGTACGCGCCGCCGACAGGCTCTTGAGGGCTAGCCGCCGCGCGGACTCCTCGTCGCTTCGAAACAGGAGATCGTCGGGTAGGGTGCTCCGCCGTTTGGCTTTGGGTTGCTTGGCGAGCCCCTCTTGCGCTGTGGCAGCAGGGTTCGAAACCGCAATGACCGGTGCCGGATATCGTCTTTCGCCAGTGATGGTGCCGCTCCTGAGTCGACCAGAACTAGTACAGGTCAAGCGACCGCGTCAACCGCCTTGGGGCCAAGCCCCGTGACAAAAACGGGAGGTTCGCCTCCCGTTTTTGTTTTACGGGGCGTCCCCGGGAGGATTCGAACCTCCGGCCTTCGGTTTAGGAAACCACTGCTCTATCCTACTGAGCTACGAGGACTTAGGTGGCGGCGTATAGCATGTGATTCGCCGCACATCACGAGGCGAAAACAGCTGTCCGGTTCACTTCTTCGTCCGTTCGCGCTATACGAATCCTCGTACGGAATGCGGACCCTTGTCTTAGACCAGGGCTATCAGCCCCACCGAATCATCAGCTGGCAACGCGCTGTCTGCATGATTTTCGACGGCAAAGTCGAGGTCGTCGAAGAGTACGACGAAGACATTCGCTCGGTCAGCATCACCATCAAGATGCCAGCCGTCGTTCGGCTCCTACGAACCATCGTCGGGCGCAAACGCGCGATCAAGTTCTCTCGAATCAACGTCGCGATGCGTGATGACTTCAGGTGTCAATACTGCGGCGTCCGCCATCGACTTCGCGGACTCACGTACGACCACGTGGTTCCCAAATCCCAGGGCGGCAAGACCAACTGGGAGAACATCGTGATGGCCTGCTACGGCTGCAACGAGAAGAAGGGCAATTGCACTCCCAGGCAAGCGGGCCTTCGTTTGCGACGCCCTCCGGTCAAACCCAAGTGGCTGCCCGTCGTTGCATTCCGCGTCGACCCGGCGAGCTCGATTCCCGAGGCCTGGGCAAACTGGGTCTACTGGCACGGCCGTTTGGAAAGCGACCCCTAGCCCTCACCAGCTGCCGGAAGAGCCGCCGCCTCCAAAGCTTCCACCGCCTCCGGAGAAGCCACCCCCGCCGCCGGAGAAGCCGCCGCCCCCAGACGACCAGGATCCACCCGACCAGCCGGAGCTCCGTCGCGCACGGCCGCGTTTTTGTTTTTTTCGCTTTCGGCCGAAGAACGACCAGACGATTGGCGCGGCGACGAGCCAAACGACGACGAAAAATGGGCCGGCGCTAGGACTGATCGTGGTGATGCCCCCGACGCCCACGAACGGGATCAAAAACAGATACAGAAACCACTGGAACGGATTCGTGCCAACCACGACGAACACAAACGGCATCAGGAACAAGAGCCAAAGCAGTCCGAAGATCCGTGGCGGAAGATCGGCCTGCGTGTCGACTGCGGACGGCGCAGGGAGGGTGCTCGTCCCGCGGATCAAGCCGTCCACCGCTTCGACAGCGCGCTCGATCCCCCCGTCGAAGTCGCCGGCGCGGAAACTCGGCCTCAGAACCTGATCTAGGATTCGTCGCGAAAGCACGTCACTTAGTACAGGCTCGAGGCCGTAGCCGACCTCGAGGCGCATCTTTCGATCGTTCTTGGCAATGAGAAGCAGCGCACCGTCATCTTCGTCGGCGCGACCGAGCTTCCAAGCCTCGGCAATGCGAAGGCTGTAGTCTTCGAGCGGCTCGCCCTCCAGGCTGTCGATGGTGAGCACGGCGACCTGCGTCCCCTTGTCTCGTTCGAGCTGTGCCAGCAGCGCATCGATGCGGGCTTCCGTCGCAGGAGAGACCAAATTCGCGTAGTCGTTGACTCGTCCCGAGAGCTCCGGGACGTTCAGGGCGAGGGCCGCGACGGAGAACGCGCACGCGAGAAGCGTGGCGAGAACTGGTCGCGATTTATTCACGGCGAAACCTCGGCTTGTTCGGAAGTTGGTTTTCCTCATCTGCAGCTTGGACGCCGTGGGCCTCTAAGAGAGTCGCGCAGCGCTCGACCGCGTGAATCAAGGCCGGAGCCGGCCTTCCGCGCTGAATCCCAAGGGCAAGCTCGCCCGTGATCTCGTCCCAAGCGTGGTGGGCGACTCGCTCGTCGATCCCCTCGTCAGCAAGCACGAGGACCCGATGCTCGAACAGTGCGACGAAGATCAGCACCCCGGTGCGTTCACGCGTCGCGAATACCTGTTCGTCTAGGAACGCCTCGGCCGCTCGGCCGTCTACGCGGCTGTCCAGAGCCTCTTCCCCGATCAACCTTCGGGCGACTGGATCGAACCGGCTTGCGATCCAGCCAGCCACCAAGCCGAGCTGAAATCCGATTAGAATCCACAGGTGGTCGGGCGCCCCCCAACCCCCGAAACGCCACGCAGCGAGACTGGCGCAGAGCGCGCCCAGTGCCCCGCCGACCAGCGCACCCTTCCAAGCCACTTCGGGGTGTGGGTCGCATCGTTCGGTCACGTACACGACGAGCTCGCCGGCGGTCTTTCGTTCCGCCGCCGTCGTGGCAGCCTGGATTGCTTCTCGGTCGGCTTTGGAGAAGAAGGTTTCGATTCGCAGGGTCACGGCTTGCGCTAGAACTCGACCTTGGGTGGCTTGTCTGCTCCTGCTGTGGACTCGAAGTAGGGCTTGTCGCCGAAGCCCATGATGTTCGCAAGCAGGATGGTAGGGAACTGCCGGCGGGTCTTGTTGTAGTCCATGGTTGCATCGTTGAAGCGCTTTCGTTCCACGCTGATTCGGTTCTCGGTCCCTTCTAGCTGCGCTTGAAGGTCACGGAATGCCTCTGTCGCTTTGAGCTCCGGGTATCGCTCGACCACCACTAGCAAGCGCGACAAAGCCGAGGATAAATTCGACTGCGCTGCTTCGAACTGCTCGAGCTGCGCGGCGTCGGGCGCCGTCTCGAAGTTGACCTGTCCGACCTTGGCGCGCGCCTCCACCACTTGGGTGAGCGTCTCTTGCTCGAACTCCTTGGCGCCTTTCACGGTCGCCACCAGATTCGGAATCAGATCTGCGCGTCGCTGATAGACGTTCTCCACTTGGCTCCATGCGTTGTCGACGCCTTCGTCAAGCTGGACGAGGCGGTTGTAGCTTCCAACCCCGGTTGCAACCAAGATCAGTGCGATCACCACGATCACCCCGCATCCAATCAAGCCCTTGCTCATAACCCCTCCTCCGTCTTCGAATCGCGCGAGGATGCGCGCAGACCCTGGGCTTGGTCAAGGCCTCCGGGCTTCAGACGTCGATTCGATCGCCGTAAACCGGTGTGTGAACCGTAGGAAAGCCGCGCTCTTCGAGGAGAGACTTGAGCGTATCGCGCCCTGGATCTTCGCCGTGGACCAGAGCGATTTGCCGAAGCGGGCCTGCCTCGCGAACCGCTTCGGCGTATGCCAGAAGGTCATCTTGACCCGCATGTGCGCTAAAGCCATTCAGCACGACGACCTCAGCATGCCGGTCCCGCTCGACGCCGAAAATCCGAACGCGCGTTCGCTGCTCGACGAGGCGACGTCCCAGCGTGTGCTGTGCCTGCCAGCCGACGATGAGCACCGCGTTTTTTCGGTTTTCGATGGTGGCGACCAGATGATGGACCACTCGGCCGAACTCGCACATCCCGCTCGCCGAAATAATCACGCAGGGCTCGTCGCTTCGGTCAATCGCTTTGGAATCTTCGACCGATGATACGTACCGAAGGCCGTCGAAGTCGAACGGGGAGTCGCCTTTGAGGAGTCGTTCGCGCGTTGGAGTATCGAAGCATTCCGGATGCATTCGAAAGACGTCGGTCAGCTTCACGGTCAGTGGCGAATCGACGTAGACAGGAACATCGGGGAGCCGCCCTTGGTCTTTGAGCTGCTTGAGCGAGTAGATCAGCTCTTGGGCACGCTCCAGCGCGAACGACGGCACGACGACCTTGCCGCCACGGTCGATCGTTCGGGCGATCACCTCGTGGAGCCGGTCCTCCATCTCCTGGATCGGGTCGTGGTTCCGATCGCCGTAGGTGCTTTCCATGATCAGGCACGACGCACCCGGAGGGACCTCGGGGTTGCGGAGGATTGGCATGTTGTGCCGCCCGAGGTCGCCTGAAAATACCAAACGTCGCTGTTCGCCCACGACATCGACGTCGAGCGCAACCATCGCGCTCCCGAGGACGTGCCCCGCGTCGTAGTAGGTCAGCGTTACGCCTTCGGCGATCCGTTGGGGTCGGTGATAGGGGACGCCCACCATGAGCTCGAGTGTTCCGACTACGTCCTTCTGGTCGTAGAGCGGTTCGACGAGTTTCATGTCCGCACCGTTCTTTTCGATTTTCCGGTTGATGTAGGCTGCGTCCTGAGCCTGAATCTCCGCAGAGTCTTCGAGCATTGCCGCGCAGAGGTCCCGAGTCGCGGAGGTGCAGTAGATCGTACCCCGAAAGCCTTGGCGATAGAGGCGTGGCAGGGCCCCCGAGTGATCGATGTGAGCGTGGGACAGCACCATCACATCGATGTCTCTCGCGCGGAAGCCCAAATCCCGGTTACGCTCGATGGTTTCCGAACGGCGTCCCTGGAACAGGCCGCAGTCGAGCAAAATGCGTGCGTTCTCGGTGTGAACGATATGCCTCGAGCCGGTGACGTTGCCACCGACTGCACCTACGAACTCAACTTGCACGCAATACCTTCCTCATCCGGTCGCCGATGAACTCTCGCACGACCGGGTCCTCGGATTCGAGCAACGCTTCAGGGGCGCCGGTCGCTGCCACGACGCCGTCATGGATGAGGGCCAGGCGATCGCTAATCGCGAACGCTGCCTTGAGATTGTGGGTCACGACCACCGAGGTCACGTGCAGCCTCTCCTGCAGTCCGAGAAGCAGGCGATTCACGCGAGTGACGTTGATGGGATCGAGCCCCTCGGCGGGCTCGTCATAGAACACGACCTCCGGACGAACCGCGACCGCTCGCGCGAGGGCGACGCGCTTGCGCATGCCGCCGGAAAGATCGGAAGGCGACATCGATTCAATCCCGGGGAGCGCGACCAGGGCAAGCGTTTCGGATACTCGGCTTGCGATTTCGTCCTCGGACATCGTGGTTTGCTCACGAAGGGCATAGGCGACGTTCTCGAACACCGTGAACGAGTCGAACAGGGCCGATTCTTGGAACAGCATGCCGATGCGGCGGCGAGTCTGTGTCCACTCTTGCTCGGTCTGGCCTGCGACGTCTTCACCATCGAATCGAATGCTGCCCGCGTCGACTTCGATGAGGCCCATCATTGCTTTGAGCAAGATACTCTTGCCCGACCCGGACTCTCCGATGATGGTGATGACCTCACCCGCGACGATGTCGATGTCGAGCCCGTTCAGCACGACCTGTCGCCCAAACGCCTTTCGTAGGCCTCGTACTTCGAACAGTGCCATGCTGCCCGCGGGTCAGCCCTTTGCCGCCCAAGAGTTGCAATAACCCATGGGGTGGATTGGACCTTTGACGAGGGTGCATCGCCCACATTCGTTCTTCTTGCCTGCCAGGTAAAACGCGCAGCTTTCGCAGCTCTTGCTCTCGCCGTGTGGAGAAACGTCGCGATACTCGAGCTGCGTTCGCAGCGCCAAGTCGTCTTCGCGAACCCCGCTCACGTCTTCGCAATGCAGCTCTGGCTTCGTGCAAGCGTTGAGTAGGACAGGCGTCGAGCCGATCACGGCCAAGCGCACGCCGTGACCAAGCATCTGGCGTCTCGTAAGGTTTCTCTTCCTCATTCCCGTCACTCCTGCGCGGAGGTTAGCACGGCCTAGCTCCGATCACCGAACGGCGTCCATGAGTTTCAGAAACGCGTCGCTCTCCACCATTCCGGTGATGCGAGATGCCTCCGAGCCATCGCTATGATGAAGGACTACGAGAGGCAGACCGGGTTGCTCGTAGGCTTTGAGCAGTGCCCATTTTTCGTCGGTTGCTTGCTCGGTGCTCAGGTCCACCCTCACCGTGACGAATCGTTGCGCTTCCGAAACGACGCGGGGGTCACTCAGAACGTCCCGCTCGAGCTCCTGGCAGGCTCCGCACCAATCGGCACCGAAGTCCACGAGCATAGGCCTCCCTTCGGCGACGGCCTGCGCCTTGCCGGCGTCGAAGCTCTCGATCCAGCGGATGTGCGCGCCAGGAGGCAAGGCTTCAGCCCAGCCGACGATGCCGAGAACGCCCGCGACGCAGGCGGCGACCCCGACCGTCTTGCGAACGCGTGCTCCCCACGCCTTGCTCTTGAACGACAGGTGAATCGCTCCGACGATGACACCACCAGCCAGCAGCCCGAGAGCCACGGCGAGCCACGTTTCGTCACGCACGGCCGGACGCGGGTATGGGAGGATGCCTCGCAGGTAGTAGAATGCCAAAGCAAGCATCGCGATTCCAAACGCGCTTTTCGTCCACTCGACCCAGCGTCCCGACTTCGGCAAGGTGATGGCGAAAGTCCCGACGAACCAGAACAGCACTCCGATCCCGATTGCGTAGACGAACAAGGCAAGCGCACCAAACGCGACGTTCCCCGTCGTGGCCACCCAGGTCAGCAGGACGGCGAGAACCGGCCCGGTGCACGGGGCGGCGATGAGCCCGTTGACGAAGCCCAGCACGAACGCGCCGCGCACGCCGAAGCCGCCTGCCTGTGCAAGCCGGTTCTGCAAGGCCGACGGCAGGGCGAGGTCGAATAAGCCGAACATGCTGAACGCCATCACCGCGAACAAGGTCGACAGAGCCCCGAGGACCCAGGGGCTCGTTAGGGCGCTTCCGAATGCGCTTCCCGTCAGTGCCGACATTACCCCAAGCGGCGTGAAGAGCGCTGCGATGCCCAGAACAAACGCACTCGAGAGCATCGCAGCCTTGGCGCGGCTTTCTGCCTGCCTCGCGCCGAATACGCTGACCGTGACCGCGATCATGGGATAAACGCAGGGGGTCAGTGAGGTGGCCAGACCGGCGAGGAAGACGAGGCCCAGCGCGCCCAGGTAGCTACCGCCGAGAAGTGCCGTCGCAAAGGGGGCGGTCAGCTCGCTCAGGCTGTCGGCGGACGCCTGCCCCTCCGCGACCCAAGTCCCGACAAATCCCGCTAAACCGACCCAGGCGCTCCGTCGCATCCTCCAACTATGGTGCTCGATTGGTTGACCGTCCACGAACCGGGGACGTAGCCTTTCAGCAGGGAACCCTTTGCCACTACTTTTCCTTCTGCTCATCGCCATTGCTACCGGCGCGCTTTCGGCCTACGCCGGTCGCGACGAGCTTCGGCACAGCTCGGACCCGGTTTGGCGTATGGAGACCTTCCTTGCCTACACCCTTTTCGTCGCCCTGGTCCTTTTGCCAACCGCGATCTACTTCTATGTATTTCATGGCGACTGGTTTCTCTTCTACTGGGTCGACACGGCTCGCGCTCCCTGGTTCTGGGGATTGCTGGGGGGGGTGCTGTTGCTCGGCGCAGCGTCGCTCGGATTTCGGATCGGCCTGGCTCTCTCTCGAGCTTCACGCGATCTGGCGGCCCGTCGAATCACCGTCGGTACAATCTTCATCGCATTGGCGGTATGGCCGCTCGCGTGGACCCGGCTGTCCGTCGTTGGTTCCTACCGGCAGTTCACTCGCGACTACGGTCTCGTCACCTTCTTTACAAGCCCCGCGTTCTATTCCGGGCTCGCCATGGTGCTGATCATCGTGCTCGCGTTTGGCTGGTTGGTCTACCGGGTCGACCGGCATACCCGCGACAGCGTCTAACCAGCAGCGAGGTCAGCGGGAAGGAATCATTCCCATGTGTTCCCGCAGGTACATCGCTGGCGGGGACGCCCAAAACTTCAGCGCATCGATGTATGTTGGGTGTCCATCGAAGGCTTCGCCCTCGGCTTCTCGCTCCGGCGCGATGCGGCTCCGCACGTCTTGAACCAGCGGCTCGAGGTCATCGCAGAGAAGCAGAGCGGCCCGAATCGCGGTTCGTTGGGCAGCGTGGACCCAACGGTCGAACTTCACTCGCTTCGCTTGCGAATACTTCAGGGCGGCATCGCGCACCAATTTGCGGTCGCGCCGGGGAATCGCTCGCTGCAACCTCCGCGTTTGCTCGTTCAAGAACTCTTCGCTGGTCAGGCCAGAGCCGAATTCTGGCTTCACGATTCGCGCGGCCGACGCCAGCAGGACATCGAGCTCCCGGGGCGTGAGCTTGTCAATCGCATGGTAGCCACGTGCGATTTGGGTCATTGGCTGAGCGAGCATGAACGTCTGAGTTTGCGGGTCCTTCTCCATGATGGTTGCCGGCACCAGCATGGCCGGATGAGCGCCGAACTCGATCGTGATGCCTCGGTTTCGGACTCGGTGGAGGAACAAATCGAAACTTCGAATATCGAGCGCAGCAGCGAGATGGTTTGCGATCTCGCGAAGAGGATGATTCGCTTCGGTCGGGAGGCGGTCGCGCGTCGCCAGCCCGTAGCTTTGGAGGTCTGGGGGGTAGAGCTTGGCGAGGGCGGGGCTCAGCGCGGCGAGAAGGGCGCCCGCCGTAGCGTCCTCGGCACGCGGCGTACCCAGCTGTTCCAAAATGGAGCCACGAAGCGACCTCGGTCGAACCTTGGCGGGCCATGGTTCGACTGCGGAGATCCGCGCGTCGTCATTCTCGTCGTTCGCACCCATCTGAAGCAGGGGCAAGCTTGCGATTCGTGCTTCCCTCGCGCGACCGTCCGCTTGATAGGTGATCGCCAGCTCCCTCCAGATTTCTTCGCGCATCGGCTCCTCTGCAAGTACGGCTTGGAGTTGTTCGACCGCCTCGGCTTGTTCGCCTCGAGCGCGGAGTCGCGCGGCCAGCTCGCGTCGGAGGTCAGCGTTTCCGACACCTTCTTCGAGACCGCCCCGAAGAGCCTCGACTGCAGCTTGCTCGTCCCGGCAGTGGTCGGATAGGACTCGAGCGACCTCGAGCGTAGTTGTCACCCGGCCCAGCTCATCTTTGGCGCGATGTTCGCGCAGAGCGTCTGCGTAGGCTCGCCAGTCGCTCGGGCTCACACAAAGGGATTCGAGCGTCCGCGCCGCGTCGCTCAGTGGCCCTTCGAGAACGACTGCGCGCTGGAGCACGACCTTCGCATTCTCCGAGTTGCCGGTAGCGTGCTCGAGCTGGCCAAGACGAACGAGCGCGTCTCCCTGCTCGTGTCCCTCGCTCGTGTCGAGCAGGTGTCGCGTGACCTCCAGCGCCTGCGGCAACTGCCCGAGCGCCTCGTGAATCAAAGAAAGCTCTTGCAGCGCCGCGGGATCACTCGGCTCTTTCGCAAGCGCGGTTTCGACGTGACACAGAGCCTTGTCGGGCATGCTCAAACGCTCGCGATACAGACGGGCAAGATCGATCACCACCCTTCGCAAGCGACTGTTCCCCGGTGCGGCCGCGAGCAACTGCTCCATTGTGGCCGCCGCCTCGTGCCACGACTGATTGGCTGCAAAGTGCTGCGCGAGACGGTCCAACGCATCGAGGTTGCGAGGCTGGACTTTCAATACGCGTTGCAGTGTGCGGATGGCGGCTGGCAGCTCCTCCAGCTCGTTGCTCTGCACCCGCGCAACCGCCAGCCAGAGCGCGCTCGCCCGGTCTACCGATCGCGCGCTCGAAGCGGCCTGGGAAAGCCGATCCACCAGCGACGACCAGGCGGCGTCGATCGTGAGCACGTCCACCAGACCCTCGGCGGCCGCCGTCGAATCGGGCCAAAGCTCGAGCGCTTGCTCGAAGTCCCGTCGCGCTCCGTCGTGGTCTCCGATACGCTCCAAGCGGACCTGTGCGCTTTGCACGAAGAGCTCCGAAGCGGCTTTGGTGTCGCGCTCGGCCTCTGCTTCTCGGCGGAGCGCGTCGACCAGCGCGGTCGGGTCGTCAGTCTCTTCTGCGACGCGAGTGAGTCCGCGGGCCGCGCCGATGTGATAGGGGTCAGCAATGGAGGCCGCGCGAAACTGCTCGATCGCCTGTGTGTCTTCTTGCCCTTCGACCCGCTCGGCAAGGCGCGCGCGGTGTGCCGCAGCGACAGCCGGATCCTGCGCCGAACGAGCAACCACGGAGTCCACCTCGCACAGGAGCTCGGTGTCCCCACGGCCCAAGGCCAAGCGCTCGAGCTCGAGCAACGCCCCCAAGTCCGTTGGAGCGACTTCTAGGACGCGCCGATACGCTCCTACGATGTCGTCGTACTCTCCGAGCCCCTGATGCTCCAGAAGGCGAGCGAGCTCGTAAAGAGCCGCAACTCGACCGCTGGGATCTTCGAGCACGTTGGCTTGCGTCGAGTAGACGGCGCACAGCGATTCCCATGCGCCAACTTGCCGGAGCAGTTGCTCCAGAGCCAGCAGCGCTCCGAGATTTTTCGGGTCAATCTCCAGGGCCTTCTCCCAAGCTTGAATCGCCTGGCGGTGTTTGTCTTGACGCTCCAAGACCTGCGCTTTGCGCGCAAACAAGGCGATGCGTTGCGTCGGTTCCTCGCTGAGCTTGAGCTCGCGCTCGAGGTCGGAAAGTAGATGGGTCCAGTCGTGCTCTTCGGCACGAACTCGTGCCAGAGCGTCGACGGCGGGCCGGTAGCTCGCATCCGCGGCGATCGCGGACTCGTACGCGGTCATCGCTTTCGTTCGATCCTCGAGATGCTCTTCGTAGACCTGGCCGAGCAAGAATGCTGCTCGCGCTCGGATCTGAACGGCGCTCGAGTTGCGAAGCTGGAGCTCGAGCACGTCCACCAAATCCGCCCAATCGCCGCGTTCCCGAAGTTGGCGTGCGAGCTCTTGAAGCGAAGGTGCATGCGAAGGATCGACCTTGATCGCCTGGCGGTGATATCGGAGCGCGTCGTCGTCGCTTCCCAATCGATCGCGGGAAATCTCCGCCATTTTCTGCAAAAGAGCTACTCGGCGGTGCTTGCTCGGAGCGAGCCTGAGCTCTTGGCCGTAGACATCGAGCAAGTCGTTCCAGCGCCCCGCTGCATAATAGAGACGGCCGAGGCTCGATAGCGTCGGAACGTGGCGGGGGTCCTTGTCGAGCGCCTGGCGGTAGCGGGCGATGGCCGCATCGCGGTCTTCCAGGTGTTCGTCGAGGACCTCTCCGGCCCGGTGCAAGAGCGCGACCAATCGGTCCCGCTCGACCGTGAGCTCAATTTCATAGTCGAGCGCTTCCAGAAGCTCTCGTGGCCGATGCGCTCGTTCAGCAGACCGTTGCCAAGCTTGGACCGCGGTGAGGTGCGCTGAATCCTGCTGCAAGACCCGCTTGTAGGTTTGGGCAGCCAGCGCAGGTTCATCGAGCGCGTCCTCGTAGATCTGCGCAATTTTGAGTAGGTAGGACACCGCTCTCGAACCGCTCGCTCGATCCAAGGCGTTTTCGTAGAGCTGAATCAGGTCCTTTGGCTTCTGGACGTCTGAAAGCAGCCTCTCCAGAGCCTTGAATGCCGTGGGGTGGTCCGGCATTGCGTTGAGCGCGCGGTGATAGTGCTCGATCGCATCGTCGATGGCGTTGAGCCTAGTCTCGTAGATTTCCGCCGCGCGCGCGTGTGAGTCCGCTCGCCGCTCATCATCGGTCGTGTACCGCGCTTCTTGAAGACACATCTCGACGAGCTTCGGCCAGGCGCCGCGAATGCGGTAGAGCAAGCTCAAGGCTTGCAGGCTCGAGAGCGAGGTCGGGTCGAGCTCGACGGCTCGCTCATGCCAGGTGATGGCCTGATCCACGTCGCGAAGCTCCTCTTCATAGAGCCGCGCGATGCGTTGCGTATAGGTCAGCTTTTCTGCTTCGTCGTCGGTCGCCTCGGTCAGTGCTTCGAGGGTTTCGACCAGGGCTTGAAGGCGCTGCCCGGATTCGTAGTGGCGCGCGAGCTCGCCGAGAATCAACGGGTCGCCCGACTGAAGGCTTCGTGCCCGCTCCAGCGCCTGGATCGCATCGTCTCGATTCCCGAGGAGCTCAGCATGGATGCGCGCCGCGCGGTAGAGCGACGATGCCTTCAGGGCAGACTCGGTCGCCGACTCAGACTCGGCTTCGAGCGTGCGGATCAAGTCGCGCCAACGACGTTGCCCGTAATACAGTCGTTTTAGCGCTTGCACCGCGACGACGGCATTCGAGTCGAGTTGCAGCGCGGTTTCGTAGAGCTCGGCCGCTTGTTCGGGACGCTGTTGTCTGCTTTCGAGCAACTGCGCTCTTCGAATGATCAATGCAGCGCGGTGTGCGTCATCCGATGTGGCTGCGTTGGCGAGCTCGGCGAGATTCCGATCGACTTCCGGCCACAGCTGTTTTGCGAACGAGCGCTGCTCGGTGGCTCTCAGAATTGCCGCGTGCGAACGGTCCAATGCGCGTGCCGTATGGTACGCTTCTTCCGCCGCTTCGCGATTGCCGAGGACGTCTTCGAGCAGACGCCCCTTCAACAGGTAAAGCGTTGCCTTGTCGCTCGAGCGGCGCGTTACTCGCGCTTCGGCGTCGAAGAGAGGAAGCGCCTCGGTGAACATTCGTCCGCCGAGCAGGAGGCGGCGAGTGGCGCGAATTGCTGGCACATAGTCTGGCGCCCGCTCCAACGTGGCCTGGTAATACTCGAGCGCGCGTCGCGCATCTTTGAGCGGCCCCTCGCAGCTGCGCCCCATCTCGAAGTAAAGGCGAGCCGCACGGCGCGTGTCCGGATGTTCACCCAGCTCGCGCTCGCACTCTGCGATCCAGTCTCGGGCACGCCGTGTACGATCCGCGTCAGATAGCGCGGGCCGTTGCTGCGAGCGAGGCGCTGGAGCGCCGGGTAGGGCGGGAGGGACGACCGAGCCGGGCTCGTCGACGAGATCGTCTTGCCCCAGCGCCTGCGTCACCTCACGGCGCAGCGCCGTGTTGTCCCCGTCCTCGAACACCATCGTGGCTTACATGCTACTCCTGCAGAGCGAAGATCGCATCGGCCCTCGTTGGTTAGGCCGCCACCCTACATTTGAGCAGGTATCCTAGGCCGCAGGGGCCAGGTCTTTGAGCTCGATAGCCAGCTTCTTCTTGGCCCTGGCCTCGAGCTGCCGCGCTCGTTCCCGGCTCACGCCGAGCTCGCGTCCGAGCGAGGCGAGGGAAGCGGAGTCGTCGCTCAGGATGCGCTTCTCGACGATCAGCCGCTCTCGTTCGTCCAGCACCGACAGGGCGCCTGCGAGACGCAGCTGAATTCCGCTCTGCCTGCGTTTGCGAGCTACGATCTGATCCTGAGGCTCGGCCGTACCGGGTAGCATCTCAACCAGGGTCGAATCGGAGTCATGATACGCTGGCGCATCTAGCGAGATTTCACGTTGGTCGAGGCGGCGGAGCAGCTCCGTCATTTTCGCCGGGGTCGTGTCGAAGTCGGCCGCAAGCTGGGCAATCAATTCTTCCGGATCGGCGATGACATTCGACAGACGCGCGCGCTCGCGGCGAAGTCGGAAAAACAGTTTCGAGCGGAATGGCCCAGAACCGGCCCCGATCATCGTGCTCGACCGCACGACAGCCTCGAGGACGAACGCTCGGATCCAGTAGCCCGCGTAGGTCACGAAGCGTGTGCCGCGGTGCGGATCGAACTTGCGTACAGCCGTGACCAGGCCGACGCTGCCTTCCGCGATCAGGTCGCCAAGCGTGATTCCATACCGACGGTATTGGAGCGCGATCGCGACCACATAGCGCAAATTGGCTTCTACGAGTCCATCCGTAGCCGCTTGATCTCCTTCGCCAGAGCGGAGCGCGAGCTCGTGCTCGACTTCACGCGAGAGCTTCGGAATGGCCCGGACTTGCTGGATGTATCGATCGAGGGATGCGGATGACTGCATGGTATTATCCTGTACTCGCTCTGTACCGTTACGTTACGTCACTGTCTAGTCGGATGGCTGTCCACGTTCTGTCCAACTAACTAAACCATAACTTAGACAGAAGTGAGACAAACGCAAGTAGATAGTTGAGCGAAAATGCTCGACTCGGACATCAAGCTGAAATTACAGGAGAATCAGGTGGCGAAACTCGAGCCGCACCCACAGGTTTGGCTTGCCTGCGGATTCTGGAACTTGAACCCGGCGCCCTGGAGGCCCTCGACGTAGTCGATCTCGGTGCCTTCGACGTACTGGGCGCTCATCATGTCCACGTAAATCGGAATGCCGTGCGACTTGAAGGTCTGATCCAAATCCGATGTCTCGTTCTCGAAGAACAAATCATAGGAAAAACCGGCACATCCACCGCCGATGACCCGCACGCGGAGCCCCTGTTCGGCTAGGCCTTCGGCGTCTCGGATCTCTTTGACTTTGTCTGCAGCTCGGTCGGTGAGGGTCAGCATGAGCCCACTATAAGGTCGGAGAGCGGATCGCGCCAGCGCGAGAGTTCCGTATCGTCACCCTCGATCCGGGCACACGCCAAGCCCCGTTTCCACGGGCCCAAGCGCGCGGGCGGCGAGCCCCGCGATCACAAAGTTTTCGGAGCCTTCCGATTCGTGTCCCCGCTTCAGAAAGCCTATTGCCCGCACCCCCTCTTCGCCCACGGCGGCTGACGTGACCTCGCCAACGACAGCGTCGTTGACGGTAATGGGGGTCTTGGCCGCGGGGGCCACCGAGCCGTCGATCGCCCAACGCCAAAGGACCTTGGGGGCCTTGCCCCGGTTCTCCAGCATGACGACCGTCTCTTGCCCGATGTAGCAGCCCTTGTTGAAAGAGACGGCGAGCGGGTTCAGCCCGCTTTCCTGGGGGTAGGTCCAGTCACCGAAATCCACGCCGAAGCGGGGCCGTCCGCGAAGGACGTGAGCCTGAGCCCAGGTCTCGCCGCTGACGGCGCCGCCACCAAGCTCGCGACTGCGCGCGATCAGGCTGGTCAGCTCGGACTCGAGCGCTGCGTCCGTGACGACCCATTGCCGACCTTCGAGGCCGAGCCGGTCTGCAGGCCATCCATCGCCGGGTAGCTCGTTCGAACGAGGCCCCTGGGCGGTGATCACGTGGAGGTCTTTTCGATGCTCGAGATCGACGTCCTCCATGATGATGTATCGATCGAGGCGCTCGAGCAGGGCGTCGACGTCCGCCGCCGGGACGTCGAGCCAAAGCGCGCCTTCCCGAACGAGCACGTAGACGTCCGCTAAAATTCGCCCCTTCAACGTGAGCACGAAGCCGTACACTGAGCTCCCGGGCCCGACGTTTTTGAGCTGGTTCGTGACCTGCCCCTGCAACCAGTCGTGCGCGTCGTCCCCGGCGACCGAAACGATCGCGCGGTCGTCGAGAGCAAGAACGCCTACCGAGTGTTCCAGCCAGGCGAGCTCGTCTGCATGGGCCATCGGGCCAGTATGGGTGCGCCAGCCGCGTACAGGCAAGCGCCGGGTTCAGCTCTCGAGTGGCTCGATGTGGGCGGCGTGAAGAGGACGCAGACCGGCCTGGGATCGCACGAGAGCTGCGCCGTCGTGATCGATGCCCTCGAAGACAGCTTCGCCGCCTTCAACTCGGATTCGTTCGCCAAGAAGCGCGAGGCTCGGCCGAAGGGCGTCCACCACCGCAGCTGAGCCTTCCTTGACGAGCCGGTTCACCCAGCGCTCCATCTGAAACAGGACAGCGGCCAGCACTTCGGCGCGATCCAAACGTTCCTGGCCGGGCGCTTCGGCTCGCAGTGACGTGGCCACGCCCTCGAGCGCCTCGGGCCATTGCATGCGGTTCACGTTGAGTCCCACGCCGATGATGACCGAATCGATGCGTATCCCAATCGTCCGGCTTTCGACGAGAATGCCTGCGCATTTGCGTCGGTCGATCCAGATGTCGTTCGGCCACTTCACCTGGACGGCGCGGCCCGATAGGAAGCTCGCCGCCGCGTCGCGAACCCCGAGCCCGCTGGCAAGCGTGACCAATGCGGTCGAGGCGGGTTCGACTGGGGGACGGGCAACCACCGAGAAATAGAGATCGGAGCTTGGCGGCGAGTCCCACTGCCGCCCATGCGCGCCGCGCCCCTGGGTTTGTTGGCCGGCAAGAACTACGTGGCCGTCGCCTGCGCCTTCCGCAGCTGCCGAAGAGGCATCGTCCATCGTCGATGCGGTGCTCTCTTTGATGGTCAGCGATCTACCCCAGCCGCCACGGATCAGCTTGCGGAGTCGCGCGGGCTGCAGATCCGCGTCCACGAGCTAGCCCCAGTCCAAGCCCAGATCGCGGGCAGGCGACGAGTGTGTGAGCGCACCGACGCTGATGACGTCGACACCGAGCGCGCCCAAGCGAGCGACGCGGTCGAGGGTGATGCCGCCCGACACCTCGACGAGCGCCCGGCCATCCACGACGGTCAGCGCGTCACGCACCTGCTCGTCGTCGAAATTGTCTAGCATGACGATGTCGGCTCCCGCGGCCAGCGCTTCTTGCAATTGCCCCGGCGTGTCGACCTCGCATTCGATGCGGCAGGTGTGTGGTGCATAGGCCCGGGCGCGCTGCACCGCGTGGCGAACACCGCCCGCCGCGGCGATGTGGTTGTCTTTGATCAGAACGGCAGCACCCAAATCTTCGCGATGGTTGTGGCCGCCGCCGCAGCGGACCGCATAGCGCTCGAATGCTCGGAGCCCGGGCGTCGTTTTGCGCGTGTCGGTGATTCGCGTCGACGAACCATCGGGCAAGGCGTCTACGAAACGCTTCGTCATTGTCGACACGCCGGTGAGGCGTTGCATGAAATTGAGCGCGACACGCTCGCCGAGCAGAATCGACGTCGCTGGTCCGGAAATCGTGGCAAGCGTCATGCCCGAATCGCAGCGATCGCCGTCCTCCACGTGCCTTTCGACATCGACGAGAAGGTCGACCTGGGTGTACACCTCTTCGAGAATCGGAAGCCCACAGACAACAATCGGCTCGCGCGCATTGAGCTTGGCCGTGCCCTCAGTCGTCGATTCGACACACGCCTCGCTGGTCAGGTCTCCGCGGTCGATGTCTTCGGAAAGCGCGCGACGAACCGTTTCCGTGAGAATCGTGGGAGCGGGCGGAGTGACCTGCATATCCGAGTTATAGCCAACTCCGCGTGAGAATCTCGGAATAAAGGTTGCTCATCGCGTGCAGAGCGAGCGCTGCGCCGATTCCACCGCGCCATCCGCGCGTCCATCCGAACAGAAGAGCGGGAAAGAAAACCGCGAGGCGCGCGGGATGGGGGTCTACGACGAAGTGGATCGCAGCAAACAGGATCGCCTGAAGGGCCCACGCGCGCGGCGCGAGCCGCACCCCGAGCACAGGCAGTCGAGTTTCCTCGAGGTCGCTCAAAGCCGTCTGTAGGTAGCCACGAAAGAATGCCTCCTCGGGCAAGGCGACCACGATGAGCTGCGCAAAGACGAAGCTCGTCGCATTGGGCGGGAGGGTGAGCTCGAAAACTCCCGCAGGCTGATTCCACCAGTAAAAGCCGACAGCGAAGAGCGGGAACACGACGGCCGCAATGCCAAGCGCAACCCCGAGCTCGACTGCCGCGGAAGGGAGCGCCCTACGAATCGCGCGACCCAGATCGAAAATTCCAAGCGGACCCGCGTCGCGGTCGTCCACCGGCGGTACGAGCAGACCCCCGAGCGCAACGCCGAAGTGTGAAGCGTCGCTTCGCGTGAGCCGGATCGAGGTCAGCAGAAAAATGGCGGCGACGGCGAGATGAACGTACTGCCCAACGACGGCGATTGATTCGAGTCGGGTAACCGCGAAGACCGACACGCACACCAGGGCATACACCCAGAGGATTCGCTGGAGTGGCGTGTGCGCGGAAGCCATCGCGCCACAACTACAGCGGCCTGCGGCGCTTGCCAAGAACCAGACGAAGCCTACACTGCCTTCTCTTCGCAGGGACGGCGAGCATGGGCGAGACGCGGCGGTGATTTCCGAAGACAAGATTGCTGAGATCCGCGACCGCGCGCCAATTGCAGAGGTCATCGGCAACTACGTCGCTCTCAAGAAGTCGGGCAGCAGCCTCAAGGGCCTTTGCCCTTTCCACAACGAGAAGACGCCGTCCTTCTACGTGCATCCGAGTCGCGGCTTCTACCACTGCTTTGGCTGCAAAGCGTCGGGCGACATCTTCTCGTTCCTGATGCACGTCGAGGGGAAGACCTTCCCCGAAGTCGCGCGCGACCTGGCCGAGCAAACCGGCGTTCAGTTGCCCGTCTACGATCCCCAGCGTGAGGCAGAGCACCAGCGAAACAAGAAACAGTCCGAGCGCCTCGCTTCATTGATGGAGCAAGCGACCGAGTTCTATTGCGCCCAGCTTCTCGAGCATCCCGATGGCGGCATTTCGCGCCAGGAGCTCTCGGACCGCGGAATCAGCGAAGCGTCCATCCACAAGTTCCGTTTAGGCTACGCGCCTCACGGATGGGACTCGCTCGTGCGTTTCTTGGAGCGCGCCGGTGCATCACCCGCCGATGCGGAAGCTGTCGGCCTCATCGTTCCGCGCCGATCGGGCCGCGGCCACTACGACCGCTTCCGCCACCGATTGATGTTTCCGATCGCCGATGTGCACGGCAAAGTCGTAGCCTTCAGCGGCCGAGCGCTCGCCCCTGCACCATCGATGGAGGAGCACGAGGAGCCCCCCGCGAAGTACCTCAACAGCCCCGAGAATCAGCTCTACCACAAGGGCGAGGTTCTCTACGGGTTGCACGAAGGCCGCGTCGAGATCCGACGCGAAGATGCCAGCGTTCTGTGCGAAGGCAATTTCGACCTGGTCGCGTTGCATCAGGCCGGCTTTCAGAACTCGGTTGCACCCATGGGCACGGCCTTCACCGAAGCACACGCCAAACTGCTCAAACGCTTTGCGCAGAAAGTGGTTTTGCTCTTCGATGGCGACAAGGCTGGCCGCAAGGCCGTTCGCGAAGCGCATACCGTCGTGAGCAAAGTCGGGCTCGAAGCGCACGTCGTGACGCTGCCGCAGGGCGCTGACCCCGACAGCTTCCTCCGAGAGCAGGGAGGGGAGTCTTTGCGAATTCGAATCGTGAGCGCACCCACCATAATCGAGTATTTAATCGACGACGCAGCCGCCAGCTCGGAATCAAACCCACACGCAAAGGCGGAGTCGATCGCCAGTCTTGGTCCGATTCTTGCCAAGGTCGAAAGTCCGATCGAGCGCGGTCTTTATGTTGAGCGCGTTGCCCGCAAATTTGGGATCACAGACGTAGGTTTGGTGCGCCGCGAGTTGCGCCGAGGATTGGGTCGGCAGAGCGATCGGACCATCGCTCGTCGTGACGCAGTGCAGCAGCCGATTGCAACGCGAGTGTCGGAGTTACAGTTGAAGTTGATTTCGCTGCTGATCGATCAGCCGACCTTGGTTCATCACGAAGGGGTGGATAAGCTTCCGAAGCTTTTGACGAGCCCTGATCTTCGCGCCATCTTTGATTCTATCTTGCAGATGGTGGATACGCAGGGATCGCTCAATGTCACGGCATTGCTCAATGAGTTGACCGACAATCAACTCAGGCCGTGGTTGGAAGCGAAGTTGGCTGTGCAGGAGCACGACCTCGAAGAAGCGCGTCAGATTCTCGACGAGGGCCTTCCACTTCTCGAACGTAAAAACATCGAACATGAGCTGCCCCGTTTGCAACAGCGCATCGTCGAAGCGCGCCGAGTTGGCGACGATGCGCTGGCGGCAGGGCTCACTCGAGAGTTTGTGGAGCTGACGCGCAGCGCACACAAGCTCAAGTCGAACACAAAGCAGAGGTGAAGATGGCGAGCAAGAGCTCAGTACGTACCGAGGAATCGACTTCATCTAAGTTCGACACTGAACCCGTGTCGCGCGTAGTGCCGAAGCTAAAGGGACGCGAACGCAAAGAAGTTCAGATGCTCCTGGAACGCGGGCGCACGCAAGGGCATTTGACCTACGACGAGCTGAACGAGGCGCTACCGCCAGACATGGTGACGTCCGACCAAATCGACGATCTCATGGTGTGGCTCAAGAGCGAAGATATCGATGTGGTCGACGGCGCGCCTGAAGGCCAGAGCCGAACGAGCGAGGTGCCCGTTGCAGCGACGCGGAGCTCCGCGCGCCGTGCATCCACGATTCCGCCGCCTGCCGATGACAGCTACACGCAAAAGTCGAACGACCCGGTCCGGATGTACTTGCGGAAGATGGGCTCGGTTTCGCTGCTCACGCGCGAGGGCGAAGTCGAAATCGCAAAGCGTATCGAAGATGGCGAAAGCAAGATTTTCCAGGTGATTCTCAACTCCCGCGTGGGCGTGAGCGAGATTCTGGAAATCGGTGAGACTCTCCGTAAGGGCAAGCTCCGCATCAAGGACGTCGTCCGCGACCTGGACAAAGAAGAGGAAGTCGACTTCGAGGCCGCGAAGGTTCGCGCCCTCAAGGTCTTCGACAAGGTCAAGCGCATCGAGTCTTCGATGATGAAGGTTCGCGGGGAGCTCGAGAGTAAGCAAAAGGTGTCCGACCGGAGTAGGAAGCAGCACACGGCGCAGCTCGAAAAGCATCTCGAGGAGCGGATCGCGCTGCTTCGGGAGCTCAATCTCACCAAGAAACAAGTCGATCGCGTCGTTGCTGCGATCAAGGCCTACACGCGCCGCGTCGAGCGGGCGGAGCGTGAGATGAACGAAGCCGAGGCGCGGGTGGGTGGCCTCCGGTTCAAAGACATGAAGCGCGTGGTGCGCGACATGCAAGAGAGCAAAGCCGTCGAAAAGCGGGTTCAGCGCAAGTACGGTTCCGAGGAGCAGATTCTTCTCTCCGAGGAGCACATCCGCGATGCTCAACAGGCGATCCTCGATGTGGAGGAAGCCATGGGGCAGCCTGTCGAACGATTGCGCGAAACGTATCGGGCCCTTGCTGGAGGTGAGCGCCAGTCCGAGCGCGCCAAGGCCGAGCTGGTGGAAGCCAACCTTCGTTTGGTCGTCTCGATTGCCAAGAAGTACACGAACCGCGGCTTGCAGTTCCTCGACCTGATTCAGGAAGGCAACATCGGCTTGATGAAGGCCGTAGACAAGTTCGAGTACCGGCGGGGCTACAAATTCTCGACCTACGCGACGTGGTGGATCCGTCAGGCCATTACCCGGGCAATCGCCGATCAGGCCCGAACGATTCGAATTCCAGTCCACATGATCGAAACGATCAACAAGCTGATCCGGACCTCCCGCTACCTGGTGCAGGAGCTGGGCCGTGAGCCCGATCCGGAGGAGATCGCCGAGAGAATGGAGATGCCTCTAGAGAAGGTCCGCAAGGTCCTCAAGATCGCCAAGGAGCCGATTAGCCTCGAGACCCCGATCGGCGAAGAGGAAGACAGCCACCTCGGTGATTTCATCGAGGACAAGAACGCCGTCTCCCCGGTCGAGGCCGTCATCGGCGGCAACCTCGAAGACCAGACCAGACGCGTCCTCAAGACGTTGACACCCCGGGAAGAAAAGGTCCTCCGGATGCGCTTCGGCATCGGCGAAAAGAGCGACCACACCCTCGAGGAGGTCGGCCAGGACTTCGAAGTCACCCGAGAGCGCATCCGCCAAATCGAGGCGAAGGCGTTGCGAAAGCTCCGCCACCCCAGCCGTTCCAAACAGCTCCGCTCGTTCATGGACAACTAGCGAGGCTCAGGGAGACGGCCAGCCTTCGGCCGCGAACGCCGATCTGCGCACGCTCAGCCGACGTGCTCCCTCCGTCATCCTC
>CBESWY010000006.1:0-33215 GCA_965533395.1 uncultured Myxococcales bacterium | reverse complement strand
TCTTCGCGAGCGGCAGTCCCTTCGGACCTGTGCAGATCGAAGACGGTCGCACGCTGCATCCGGCACAAGGCAACAACGCCTATGTATTTCCGGGAATTGGGTTAGGCGCGATCGGTTGCGAGGCACGCCGCGTCACCGATGAAATGTTCTTGGCGGCAGCGCGTGCGCTGGCAGACGAGGTGTCGGAGCAAGACCTGGCAAAGGGCTCCATCTATCCGCCGCTCAGTCGTATTCGGGACCTGTCTCTCTCGGTCGCGACCCGTGTAGCCGAGGTGGGGTATGCGACTCGCAACGCCCGCTTCCCTCGGCCGGACGACCTGAAAGCGCATCTGGCGGACTCGATGTACCAACCGTACTACTAGCCAAGCAGGGTGCTCAACATGAACGCGCCGACGCCCATGAAGATCCAAGAGACAAGAACTTTCATTTTGTCGGGGTTCACGCGCGCCTGAACTCTGGGGCCGATCTGGCCCCCAATGAGCACGCCGGGGACGGTGAACATCGCCACCTGAATGGCTTGGTCCAACACTCCCTTTCCTTCCTGTACGAAGCCGTAGACGTGTCCGACCGATGCGACCAACACAGTGATCACGACGACGAAGATCGAGGTGCCGACCGCAACGGGAGATGGAACCTTGCATCGAGCGACCAGGTGATACTCTTGAAGCTCCGCCAGCCCGACCGAAATCATCCCAAGGAACGCGCCTCCGATGGCGGCGAACGTGCGACCTAGTGCCTTGTTGCACACCGTGTAGCGATACGTATTTCCGGCTCGATCGACCAACTGCGAAGCGAAGCTGAGCTCGGCCTCGGCGTCGATGATGACATCCATCGCCTCCTTCTGTTCCTGCCTCCACGATAGAAAGAGCTGCAATCCAATGAAGATCAGCCCGACCGCAAAAATTGTCTTGAGAACGATGCCCGGGAACAGATCGGCGCTGAAAACACCCGCGATCGCACCGGGAATGGAGAAGACGAGCAACTGGCCCCCCAGTCGGTAGTCGATCAGCCTGGCGCGCACGTACGCGACGAGCCCGGAGGAAAAACCGAAGAACTCAGTGACGAGCGCGACGCCTACAGCGACGGTAGGGTCCAGTTTGAGCCACAAGATGAAGATCGGTGAGAAAAAGACCGCACCGCCGATGCCGCTCGACATCGCGAGCGTGCCGATGGCGATAGAAACAGGAAACAAGTACCAGTACTCGAGTGACATTTAGTTCCTCTCGGTGAGTACTTTGAGCTGCCCCATGTGGGAGCGTATGCCGCTCAGCTCGATATGATACGGATCTAGCGGCCCCGAGCCTGTCGCCAAACCGCGAACGGCGACTTCCGCTGGCGTGTGGCGGCCACGAGCGTGCCCAGCCAGGCGCCTGGCAGGAACAGGAAGTTGATGACGAGCTCGTCGAAAAGACGACTTTCGGGCACCGGGTTGCCACGCCAGCGATCGGGAAGAGCGTTCAGCGTGTTCGCAATGCGATTGGCCACGGTCATCGCGCGGGCCACGTCTTCGACGTCGCTGCGCGTTTGAGCGCTCAATGCTTCGTTCAGAGCTTCTTCAGATGCGTCTTCGGCGACGGGGGCGAATTTCGCTTTGGTTCGCTCACGGGCATGCGCGATCGCCAACCAAGTTCCTCGATCGAAGGCGCTCGGGTCCATGTCCTCGAGGGCCGCGATCTCCGCATCGGACACCCCGGCCTCGAGTGCCATTCGACTGTGGGCGTGCTCGCACATCCTGCATGCGTTGACCTTGGCGACGGCAACGATGATCTGTTCACGAAGAGCCCGCGGCAGGCGGCCCCCGATCCAAATCGCCCAAAGTGCGGGCGCGCGCGTGAGGACGGACCCCAAGTCCGCGAATAGCTCGGTCAGCGTGTAGACATTGGGGACCGGACCTGACGAACGTTCCGCCATCGCTATGCTCCTTCCGTACCCAGCACACGCTTTACCATGTCGTGCATTTCATGCAGTCGTTCGCTCATGTGATCCCGCTGCTTGGCATCGAGCAGGTCGAATACGAAAAGGAGCGTCTTGCGGCCGTCGGCTCGACGCTCTTCGGCGGAGCGGGTGCCGGGGCCCCAGTCTTCGCGCTGCGTCCAAGCGGTCCATAAGAGGTCTCGAATCGCGGACGCCCCGGGGTGCTCGCGCATCCTTGCGGCAACCTCGCCGAGGCGCTGCTCGTCGGCGCGAAGTCTGTCGGCCGCCTCATCGGGCATGGATGCCACGAACGCGCGGAGCTCCTGCTCTTGCTCATCGCTCAAGCGCCCAGACCATTTCTCTATCGCCTCGACGAACTTCTCCTGCCGGCTTCGACGCCGCTCTTTCTCGGGCGCATTGAGCTCATCACGCGTTTCTTGGAGCCGTTCGTCGAGCTCGCGTTCGGCGTGCTCGATCTGCTCATCGCGCAGGGTCGCCAAAATGGGCGCTGCCTCGTCGAGAATCCAAGAAACCGCCTTGTCCATCAGGATGTCGACCTGCCGTTCGATGACGAGCATCTTCTTTTCGGTCATGCCCTTGGCGAGCGCGCGATCGACCGTTGCGACCAAGAGATCGAGCCGTGGTCCCAATACTTCAGGGGCGCTGGCGATCGCTCGGTCGACCGCTGCGCGGGTGGCGGCTTGCTGCTCGTCATCGAGATCGAAGACGGCGGCGATCTTGCCGGTGACCCATCGCGCCCCCAGGTTCTGAAGAACGCCGGTGCAGCCCGATGCCAGAGCCAGGCTGAAGATCAGCAGCGCAACGCGAGTCGAGCGATGGCGCGGCTTGGACCGGTCCGGTGGCGGCGCCGATCGAAGCAAAACGGATGGAAATGATTCGTTCATGACTCTTGATCCAGGTGCGGATTCACGGGGTGTTTTCGAACGATAACTTGCTTTGCCATTTTCGAATGAAGAGGAATGCGGCCGCCAGAATCGCGACCAGGATCAAGGCAATGAGAGGGCCAAATCGACCCCAGGGCCAGCTCGAAATCGGATGCGCCGCGAGCCAGGCGTTGATTTGAACGCCCAGACACGTCATCAACACGGTAAAGGGGATGACCCCAAGAATCGTCCCCGTCAAAAACGGGCCAAGCTTCACGCGCGACACGCCGAGGGCGAATTGCAACGTGGGGGTTGTGTAAAAGAAGAGGCGGAGAAGGAGCACGGTCCGTAGCCCGCGCGACGCCAATCGATCGTCCAATCGACGAATGCCAGGCGGCAGGCGCTGCTGAATCCATCCGCGGGCCACGAACCGCGCGAACGCAAACGCAGCAACCGACGCCGCCACGGTGCCGGCCCAGCTCAGCGCAAAGGCGGTCGCCGGTTCCCAGACCATGGGCGCTGCCAAAAGGAAAAACAGACTCCGCACGCCCAGGGGCTGCAGCACACAATAGGCCGAAACGAACAGAACCCCGCCCCAGGCACCGGCTTGGTGCAGCCAAACGCGCATCTCCGCTGGATCGGTCGCGGCATAGGTGCCGCTCGCGTAGAGCCAGACGCCCACGCCGATCGCGAGCAGCACTAGGGCGAATCGAAAGCGCTTGCGAGCTTCTGGTTTGGGTTGTGCGTAGTTCGGCCGATCGGGCATGTCGAGATACGGGACATCTTGTCGAGCGGGCGGCGAACCGCCAAGCCGGCTGACCGTGCGAACGAGACAGCAGCCGGATCGGGCAGAATTCGACGGAAGCAGCGCCACGCGAACGGAATCGGCCGGTGAAAAGGCCACAAACCCTCAAAATTAGGCCTGAATTTCGACTTGCACGGAATCTGAGCAGCTCCTATCGTTGAAAACGAAGATGAAAAGCGTTTTCAATAGGGCCGCCTGGATGCTCGTTTTTTTGCTCGCCGGCTCCGTCCTAGCCGCCAACGGCCATGCGCAGGTCTATTACAGCGTGCGGGGTCTTCTCGCCGAGCAGTTCCGACAGTCCGAGCTGGTCGACTTCCAGCGTATCCAGCTTTCGGAAAAAGATCGCGATTTGCTCGGCAAGCGCCTAGGGCAGAAGCTCGAAAAAGGAGAGTTCATCTTCTACGTTGCGCACTCGGGCAGCCACGTCGACGGATACGCCCTCTTCGATCGTGAAATCGGTCAGCACGAGTACATCGATTTCGCGACCTTCTTCGACGGAGAGGGCCGGGTGACACGGGTCGAGGTGGTTGCGTACCGCGAGCCCTACGGCGAGGGGATTCGGTCCACGCGGTTCCGCAAGCAGTTCGTAGGAAAGGAAGCGGCGAGCGGCTTTCGACCCGGACACGACATCGACGTCATCTCCGGTGCAACGCTTTCCGCGCACGCGATGGCCAAAGCCGTGAAGCGTGCGACCTTGCTGCTGCATGACGCGGTGCTCACGTCGTCGTAGCTCGGACCATGCAAGACTTCACCCGACCTTCCGGCAGGCTTCGCGCCCTACCCCTCGGCGCACGCGCCGTCTACACGGTCTTCCTCGTGTTCACCCTCGTCGGCTTGGCGCTGACGGTCCTGTTGACGCACGACATGGTGGGGCTCGATCTGAGCGGTGCCGATGGGTACTACGGAGGCGAAGCACCGCCCGTGGATGAGCCAGAGAACGTCGGAGGCCCTCTTCTGGTGCTTCCTCCCGACGGCGAGAACCTGGCGGCGTTCGAACCGATGCCTCGCCGGAAGCTTCTGGAGATCACGCACTTCCACTTGTTCTCCATGCCGGTGTACCTGTTGATCCTGAGCCACATGTACATGCTCTCCCGGGCCCGGAAGCAGTCGAAAGTCGCATGGGTCGCGATCGGATCGTTTGGGACGGTGCTCCACATCGCAGCGCCCTGGCTGGTCGCGCATGGCTACGGCGGCTCGGTGGCAGCCTATGCCCTGTCCGGCTTGCTTCTTCTCGTCAGCTATCTGGTGATGAGCGTCGTGCCGATCTGGGAGATGTGGCGCCGCTAGGCACCCGCGACGAGCATGCTAAGAACCAGCCGTGGCTGAAGAGGGCAAGTCTGGGAAACGTGTCGTTGGGGTCTTGTTGGCGCTGGTCTTGGGCGCCGGCCTCATCGCTTGGTTCGGCGCCACACGCCTGGAGAAGAACACCCGTGCCCTCCAAGAGGCCCACAGCGCCACCGTCTTGAGCGGAGGCGTCCTCTACGAAGCGCAAGCGGGCGACCCAGGCGTCGTCATCGCCAAAGACGTCGGCTCGGGCAAAGAGCTCTGGCGCGCCGAGCTCGGCAGCGTCACCAGCAAACCCGCCGTCACGGTTACGGAAAACGTCATTGAAGTGCAGATCGCCGGGACACCTTGGATGACACTCGACCGGACGACGGGCGAGCCCGTCGAATGACGTCAGTGAAGCGCGATCGATTGCCAACGCCCACGCTTCCACATCAGGGCAAACGTAATCGATTGGAGGCCGCGGTACACCGCCTGCACGGCAAATACGACGACCAGCCCGAGGCCCATGACGGGGCCGAAGAGGTAGACGAGAGGCAGGAAGATGAGCCACTGAAAGCCGGTGGCGATGAACATCACCCGCTTGACGTCGCCGGCTCCCATCAGGGCGTTCATCAAAACCATTCCCACGGCGTCTAGGAAGAGAAACGAGGCCACGAGTCGAAGCGGGGTTTTGGCGAGCGCGAGGGTCGTGGGCTGGTGGATGAAGCCACTCAATATCCATTCCGGCACCAGAACCGCTGGAATGCTGAGTGCTCCGACGACCAAGATCGCCATCTTGGTCACGTCCCATCCCCACTGCTTGGCATCGTCTGGATCACCACGCCCGAGCGCCTGCCCCGCGAGCGACGCGGCCGCCAGCCCGAAGCCGATGCCAGGCAAGATACCGACGAGCATGAGGTCGATGATGACCTTGGTCGCCGCGAGCTCCGGCGTCCCGATGCGGGCTACGAGCATGAGGAAGACGGTCATTCCCGCGGCAAAGAAAAACTGCTGCAGGCCGGCCGGGGCTGCCAGTCGAATGATGGTCGTCATCGTCGCACGGTCGGGTAGGCCGCGAAGAAACCCGGCGTCGCGCGCATAGCCGCGACCGAGAACGAAGTACGATGCGGTGCCAAACACAGTCGCAATGGCCGAAGCCACACCGGCACCCATCGCGCCCAGCTCGGGGGCGCCGAGGTTCCCGAAGATCAGCACCCAGTTCAGGAAGATGTTGACCACATGCATCGTGATGAGCGTGCGCATGTAGAGAATCGACTTGTCGACGGCGTTCCAATACCCACGGAATGCAAAGTTCATCCCCATCGCAAACATCGCGAAGAGCCGGGCTCGTAAGTAGGGCACGCCTTGCTCGACGACCGCTGCATCGCTGGTGAGCACGGGAAAGTACTCCGGCGCGAGCGTGATGAGGGTCGCCGACCAGGGGACCGCGATGATCAGCGCGAGCAGCAAGCCCCCGTTGAGCGGGATCGCCGTCTCGCTGAGGCGCCCTTCCCCCACGCGGCGCGCAGCCATGGCCTGGACCCCGGCGGAAAGGCCCAAAATGAATGCGGAGAAGAGAAAATTCGCGAAACCGCCAAGACCAACGCCGGCAAGAGCGGCGTCGCCGAGCGTGCCGACCATCGCCGTGTCGACGAGGTTCAGCACATTTTGCGATAGCATGCCGCCTATGATTGGAAGCGCGAGCCCGAGAATTCTCCGCCGTCTCACAGGCGGCACGCCGAGGACGTGCACCTCTGGCTGCGCCGGATCACCCACGGCCCGACCCTAGAACAGTCCTGTGCAGCGGCAAGTTAGCGCGGCGCCATACGAATGGAACCGTCGAGGCGGATCACCTCGCCGTTGAGGTAGCTGTTTTCGACGATGTGGCAGGCAAGCGCACCGAACTCCGCCGGACGGCCGAGCCGACTCGGGTGTGGAATCGTGGCGGCAAGGGCTGCGCGCATGTCATCGGGGAGCGTGGCCAGCAACGGCGTGTCGAAGGTGCCTGGCGCGATCGTCACGACGCGAATCTGTGCTTTGGAGAGGTCGCGCGCCGCCGGTAGGGTCAGGCCCACGATGCCGCCCTTCGAAGCCGAGTACGCCACCTGCCCGATCTGGCCGTCGAAGGCCGCCACCGAAGCAGTGTTGATGACGACACCTCGCTCGCCGTCTTCGGGCTCGTTCTTGGCCATGGCCGAGGCGGCAAGGCGGAGAACGTTGAAGGTGCCCACGAGATTGACCGAAATGACTTTCTGGAAGACGCCGAGGTCGTGCGGCGTGCCGTCCTTGCCAATCGTTCGCATGCCGAATCCGATCCCCGCACAGCTGATCGCTGCGCGGAGGGTGCCCATCGACGTCGCCTGCTCGACTGCCGCTCGCACTTCGTCGGCATTGCTGACGTCGGCCTGCGCATAGGTCGCCGCGTCACCGAGCTCGGCGGCTAGCTTCTTTCCGCGATCCGCATTGAGGTCGACGATGACCGCGCGGCCTCCTTGGCTCACGAGCTTGCGCACCGTCGCCTCGCCCAGGCCAGAAGCTCCACCCGTCACCAATGCTACAGAACCGGCAATCTTCATCCGAACCTCCGGCCGCAGATGCTTGGTCGAAGCAAGGCCTCCGTCAAGCAGCTAGCGTGCAGGGCTGGCTGCGGCTAGAACCGGGCGCACTCACGCTGGGTAAGGGGACCAGTGCTCTTCAATAGCCTCGATTACATTCTATTCCTGGGCGTTGCGGTCGCCGGGTTCTGGCTCCTGGCTCGCCATGCGCAGCTGCGGATCATCTTCATCTTCGTGGCGTCCTGCCTGTTCTACATGGCATGGCACCCGGCCTATATCGTCCTGATCCTCGGCTCGACGGTCATCGACTACGTCGTCGGTCTTCGCATCCACGCGACCGAGAACCAGACCAGCCGAAAGCGCTGGCTCATCCTAAGCCTGATTTCGAACCTCGGGCTTCTTGGGCTGTTCAAGTATTTCAACTTCGCCGCGCAAGCAACTGCGGACGTGCTGGGTCTTTTTTTCGGCATCGAAATCCCAAACCCGCCGTTCCTCGACGTTCTGCTCCCCGTAGGCATCTCTTTTTATACGTTCCAGACCCTCAGCTACACGATCGACATCTACCGGCGGAAGCTCGAACCGACGCGCAACTTTTTCCAGTTTGCCTTCTTCGTGACTTACTTCCCGCAGCTGGTCGCCGGCCCCATCGTCCGCGCTTCGCAGCTGCTGCCCCAACTTCAGCGAAAGATCACGCTTCGCGACGAGCAGGTCACCCAAGGCCTCTTCCTCATTGCAACCGGCATGATCAAAAAGGTGGCCATCGCGGACTACCTCTCGGTGAATCTGGTCGACCGCGTCTTCGATCAGCCCGAGCTGTACAGCGGAGCCGAGGTCCTGGTGGCGCTCTACGGCTTCACGATGCAGATCTACTGCGACTTCTCCGGGTACACAGACGTCGCGCGCGGCTCGGCGAAGCTCATGGGCCTCGAGCTTCCAAGAAACTTCGACCGGCCGTATCAGTCTGCGAGCCCCGCGGAGTTTTGGCGCCGCTGGCACATGACGCTATCGACCTGGCTCCGTGACTATCTTTATTTCCCGCTCGGCGGCTCCCGTGCCGGCCCGGTCCGCGCGTATTGGAACCTCTGGCTCACGATGTTTCTCATCGGCATCTGGCACGGCGCGTCTTGGACCTTTGTTTTTTACGCGATTCTGCAAGCGATGGCGATGGTGATTCACCGCTTCTTCTACCGGCGATCCGGCCGCAATCGCGAAACCGTCGACGGCTGGCAAGTCCACGCCTTCAAGGTCTTTTGGGCACTGCAGTTCGTCGTCTTCTCACGCATCCTCTTTCGAGCGACGAGCCTACAGAACGCCGCCGACGTCACCACTCGGCTCGGTTCGGGCACATTTTCCGTTGGCCAGATTTCGCTCGGCGTCTGGGCGATGCTGATCCTGACGTTCGCCGCCCACTATACGCCGAAGCGCTGGTTCGAATCGATCGAGCTCCGCTTCAAGTCCATGCCAGCGCCCGCCCAGGGCGTCACGCTCGCCGTCGTGGGCTTCGTCTTGAGCGTAGTCGCGACGAGCGAAGTCGTTCCATACATCTACTTTCAGTTCTAATGCTCAAACGAATCCACGAACAGCTCACGCCCTTGCAGCACCTGATCACCGTCGTCGTGTTCATGTTGGGGGCTTGCATGCTGACGTACCTGATCCCTCCAATCCAATCCCTTCGACCTTGGATACCGGGTGAAGAGGACGTCCCGATCCTGCGGCTCTTCAAGCGCTGGGGTGAAATCCCTGCCTTCGCCGGTCACGGAGGCTCATACCGGTCGACGGCTGGCGAAGGCGCCGGCACCGAGCGTCTCGCCGAAGCGGTGGGTGAAACCGTAGCCGCGAACCTAGGCACCAAACCGATCGTCGCGCCGCCGACCGGGTCAGAGGAGGGCGTGAGGATCGACCCCTCGGAGTACGCAGGCATATCGGTCCGGATTGAAGACCCGAGCGGGCTGGGTATGCGGGCGTTCTACGAGTCCCTCGAAAAAACGGCGCGCGCGGAAAAAGGCTCCATTACACGGGTCGGACACTACGGCGACTCGAGTATCGCCACCGACCTAGTCACTTCGACCGTTCGTCAGAACCTACAGGCGCGTTTCGGGGATGCAGGACATGGCTTCGTGCTCGCGGCCAAGGGATACATCCCTTACAAGCACCGGGGCGTGCGGCAATCGTCCAACCCCGAAGCCTGGGAGCTTCGTGAAGTCGTGCGCCGACAGGCTCGCAACGGCCGCTACGGCTACGGCGGCGTGCAGTCGAGAGCCATGCGAGGCTCGTGGGCGCGAATCGGCACTGCCAAGCGGGGCGATGTCGGCAGGCAGGCATCTCGATTCGAGATCTACTACGAGGAACAACCGCGCGGCGGTGAGTTCTCGGTCCGGCTCGACAGAGAGGACCGCGACATCGTGTCGACGAGGGCCGACGCGGTGGGAGATGGCGTCCATTCGATCGAAGTTCCCGACGGGCCGCACTCGATCGAGATTCGCTACCAGAGGGGAAGCCCAGTGAACTTCTATGGCGTCGCCGTGGAGCGTGAAGGCCCTGGCGTGGTGTACGACTCCCTCGGCTTGGTCGGTGCACGAGCCAATCGACTCCTCAACTTCGACGAAACCCACATCCAGCGCCAGCTCGAACAGCGGGGCACCAACCTGATCGTTCTAGGTTTTGGAGGAAACGAAGCGAGCGACGATCGCACGGAGCAGATGTTTTACGAGGACTACGTGAAGGTGCTGCGCCGAATGCGGCAGGGACGCGAGGACCTCGCTTGCCTGGTCTTTGCGCCGCTCGATCAGGCGCGGCGCACCCGTGGACGCATTCGCACGCTGCCGACCATCCCATTGATCGTCGCCGCGCAGCGACGGGCGGCCATCGACTCCGACTGTGCGTTCTACGACACCTGGCGTGCGATGGGCGGCGAGGACGCAATGCGCCGCTGGTACAAGGCACGCCCAAGGCTTGCCATGGGTGACTTCCGGCATGCCACCCCCGCGGGCTACGAGATCATCGGGAATATGTTCTACAAGGCCATCTTGGCCGGCTTCGCGGACTACCTCTCGCGAGAGGCCTCGACGGCGCCTGCGTCCTCGGGCTCCTCGACGCCAAGCGAAGAGGATGAGGGTTCGTCCGGCTCCATCGACTCCTTTGAAGGCGGCATCCCTTCGAGCAGCGCCGAGAGCAACACCTCTCCCAAGCGCTGATAACCGACACGGGTGTAGTGAATGTGGTCCTGTGCCGCGTAGGCCGGATCGTTCGCGGCCCAGTGTACCATCGAGAGAGCGCCCCCTTGGAACGCCACGAGATCGAAGAAACCGCAGCCATGTTCGAGCGCGAGGCGGTGCTGCACCTCGATGAGTCGAGCGGTTCGCGCCCGGTCTTCGAAAACACGCTCCTCGACCTGCATCGGCCGGTCCGACGGACCGATCAAGAGACAAGACGCCTCGGGCACCGAGTCACGCATCCGTTGGAGCACAGCCCCTAGATCGCGCTCGTAGTCCTCGAGAGGTGATTCATCACCACTTTCGTTCGTTCCATAGGCCAGCACGACGAGATTGGGTTTCCGCCTGCGAAGGTGTTCCTGATACACCTGCTCGTCCCAAAGAAGCTGATAGCGGGCGCGTGAGCCGTTGATCCCCAGAGTATCGACGACCACGCCGGGCCGATCGCGCTCGACCACCAGGCCATACACCCAGACAGGCCGCTTGCTCACGGTTCGGATCTCAAATCGATGCGGGGCGTCGGGAACACGAAAGGTGGCGTAGCCGGTCGACACCTTGCTCGCACGAGTAGAAATGCGACGCGCCTTTCGTCCATCGATGAATACATCGAGGTCGCCGCCGCGAGGGTGCTGCTTGTAGTACAGCTCGAAGAACCCTGCCGTACGGCCGTACTCGCCCTCTTGCGCCGTGTACACCGTGCCGAAAGACCCTGCTCGCTCGCTCATCATCGCAATCCCGGCGAGGCCGACGCGCTCAACCTCCGCGTCGCCGACTCGAACGCGCTGCGTCTCCCATTGCATGCCATCGCTTTCGATGTTGATGTCGCGGTGCCGATAGGTGCGCCAGGGATGAACAGGAAGCAGAAAGCCATGGCCCGCGTCGCCGAAGCGCGTTTGTAGCTCTCGACGGATGTAACCGGTGAACAGATCGCTGGCGACGTGAGACGCGCCGTAGAAGAGAAGCCGAGCCTGTCCCTCGCCCGCGGCTGCACGAGCGAGGGCTCGATGCAATGCCTCCATCGACTTCCCATCGCGATCTTCGATGGCAATGTCGAGGCCGAGCGCGTCGCTCGGAGGTGGCTCGAGGAGCTTCGGTCCCATGCGCTCTCCGGAGCGAACCGCGTTGAGCACGCCCGTCTCGTCGATCGCCGCAGGCGTCCTCGGAGCGGTGTCGGCGGACGTCGTCGATGCACCGTAGCCAAGCGTCCAAACGCCCGCTAGCGCCACCCCAAACGACACGATCGCCAACGGCGAACCCCATAGATTCCCGAGTCGCACGCCCCCACAATGGCGATCCCGCACGATCCAGTCAAATTGACGTGTAAACGAATGAAAAGTCGTCCATGATGCGCGCCATGAAATCGCGTGAGCTGCTGTACTCCGGCCCCCTGTTCGATGTGGCTCGAGTGACCTTCGAGGGTCAGGGGGGCGCTGACGTCGTGCGTGACGTAATCGAGCATCGAGGCGCAGCCGTGATCCTCCCCCTTTTGGACGACGGTCGTGTCGTCATGATTCGCAACGTTCGCCACGCGGTTGGCAAGGTCCTTTGGGAGCTGCCCGCGGGTACGCTCGAGGCCGGGGAAGCGCCCGAGGCCTGTGCCGAACGAGAAGTCGAAGAGGAAACCGGGTACCGAGCTGGAACCCTCGTGCCGCTCACCGCGTTCTTTGCGTCTCCAGGCATCCTCAACGAACGGATGCATGGGTTCTTGGCGACCGACCTCGAGCAGACGCGCCAATCGCTAGACCATGACGAAGAGATCGAGGTTTTTCCGATTCCCCAGTGGCAAGTCCGCGACATGATTAAGGACGGCCACATCGAGGACGCCAAGACGATCGCGCTGCTGCTCTATTGGATGCACCTCCACTCCCCGTAAATCCCTCGACCGAGCATCAAATCCGATGGAGCTGCTGACCCGCATTCAAGACAACTGGATCGTCCTGCTGATCCCCGTGATCAGCGCGTTGGTGGGCTGGTTCACCAACGTGGTGGCAATCAAGATGATGTTCCGGCCGGTCGAGTTCGTCGGCATTCCGCCCTACTTGGGCTGGCAAGGAGTGATCCCGGCCAATGCGCTCCGGCTTGCGAGGGTATCGAACACGCTGATCACGCAGAAGCTCCTGTCCCTGCGACAGCTTTTCGACGAGACCTTCAGCGCCGAGTCTTTCGCTGGAAAGCTTGGCGTGGTCATCGACGATGTAACGGAGCAAGTGATCGACGAAGTCGCCAACAAGCACGCCAAGGCGATGTGGGACAACGCCGGCGAGTTCATGCAGAACAAGGTGCGCCAGCAGGTTCGTGCTGAAGTGATCGAAGTTTCGCGCGCAATCGCCATGGACATGGCCGACGACATCGACAAAATCATGGACATCGAGAAGACGGTTCTCGAGGCGATCGAGCGGCACAAAGCGCTGATGGGCGAGATGTTCTTCGAAGTGGGTCGCAAGGAGTTCAAGTTCATCGAGCGTTCAGGGCTCTACTTCGGTTTCCTGTTTGGCGTCTTCCAGATGGTCATCTGGGTGCTCTACCCCGCCCCCTGGATCCTTCCGGCAGCTGGCTTCTTCGTCGGCTACCTGACCAACTGGATCGCGATCAAGCTCGTGTTCGCGCCGCGTGAGCCGGTGAAGATCGGCCCCCTGACCGTGCAAGGGCTGTTTCACAAGAGGCAGACCGAGGTCGCCGAGGCATTTGGGCGCACCGTGGCGACGCGTGTGCTGAACGCCGACAACATCGTGACCACGGTCATGGAAAGCGATGGAGCGGCGCACATGAACCGGATCGTCGAACGTCGGATCGCCGAGCTGATCGCGAAATACGAAGCGCACCCGATGGCTGCTCTGGTCGTGCCAGAAGAGAAGCGGCCTGCTCTCCGGGCCGAGCTCCTCGAACGAATCCAAACCGAGTGGCCGAAGCCGGGCGGTTTCTTTCACACCTTCGCCGGCGAAGCGGTGGATCTCCAAGGAGAGCTCGAACGTCGGATGAAAGCGCTCGACCGCGAAAGCTACGAGGGGGTGCTCAGGCCTGCATTCCAGCAGGACGAGTGGAAGTTAATCGCCGCGGGTGCCGTGCTGGGCACCATCGCCGGCGTCCTGCAGCTGGTTTTCATCTTTGGCGACGCCATGGAGCGCCTGAGCCGCTAGGCGCCGGGGCGCTGGCCGAACGCTCGCTCAACGGCTACACCTTGGCCCGTGGAACAAACCGCAACGCTGCTCGTCTGCTGCCCCGATCGCAAAGGCCTCGTCGCGGCGCTGGCACAGGTCCTCTACGGCCACGGTGCCAACATCCTCGACGCTGACCAGCACACCGATCCGGTGGCCGGCCAGTTCTTTCAGCGCATCAAGTTCGACATGTCCGAGCTGCACACCGATCGCCGAAGCTTGGAGACCGCGATTTCCGAAGTCGCAGCCCGCTTCTCGATGAGCTGGCGTATCGCCGATGGCGGGAATCGCTTTCGGACCGCGATATTCGTGTCGAAGTACGACCATTGTCTATACGACCTCTTGCTGCGCCAACGCGCAGGAGAGCTCTCGACCGAGTTCGCGATGATCATCAGCAACCACGAAGACCTCCGGCCGGTTGCTGAGCAGTTTGGGGTCCCGTTCCACCACCTTCCCATCACGAAAGAGACAAAGCCTGCGCAAGAGCGTGAGGCCATCGCGCTGCTGAAGGCCGAGAGCGTCGATCTCGTCGTGCTTGCCCGATACATGCAAATCCTCGGCGATGACTTCTTGAAGGCGTATGACGGCCAGGTCATCAACATTCACCATTCGTTCCTGCCTGCGTTCATGGGAAGCAAGCCCTACCACCGGGCTTTCGAACGAGGCGTGAAGTTGATCGGTGCGACGGCGCACTACGCCACGGCAGACTTGGACGAAGGCCCGATCATCGAACAAGACGTCGTCCGCTGTTCGCACCGCGACTCCGTGCAGGACCTGGTCCGAAAGGGTCGTGACCTCGAAAAAGTCGTGCTTGGGCGTGCGGTGCGCTGGCATCTCGACGACCGGATCCTCGTCTACGACAACAAAACGGTCGTTTTCAACTAGGGAGTGCTCATGTCTGAACGAGTTCAACTCAGCATCGACAACCACGTCGCCACGGTTCGCATGTCGCGTCCCGAAAAACGCAATGCACTGGACGCTGACATGTTCGATGCGCTCATCGGCACAGGCAAGCGAATCCTCGCAGACAAGAGCGTACGGGCGGTCGTGCTCCACGGTGAAGGCAAGGCCTTTTGCGCCGGGCTCGATTTCGGTTCGTTCATGGGATCGCCCGACTTGATGCAAAAGCTCCTCTCACGAAGCGAGGAGAGTCCCGCCAACATGGCGCAACGTGCGGGCTGGATTTGGCAGGAAATCCAGGTCCCCGTCATCGCGGCGATCCACGGCTTCGCCTTCGGGGGCGGGCTTCAAGTCGCACTCGGCGCGGACCTTCGCTACGTCACGGCCGATTCGCAATTCTCGGTCATGGAGATCAAATGGGGACTGATCCCCGACATGAGCATCACACAGACGATGTTGGCGCTGGTCCCACTCGATGTCGCAAAGGAGCTCACGTTCACCGGACGAATCATCTCGGGCACCGAAGCGGTCGCGCTCGGGCTCGCGACCAAAGTCGCGGAGGACCCGCTCGCAGACGCGCTCGAAACCGCCAAATTGATTGCGACGAAGTCGCCTCACGCCATCCGAGCAGGAAAGGCTCTCTTCCGGGACGCCCCGAAGATGTCCCGCGCGGATGCGCTCAAGCTCGAAACCGCCCTACAGGTCAGCCTGCTCGGGAGCCCCAATCAGATGGAGGCGGTGCAGGCGAACATGACGAAGCGCGATCCCAACTTCACGGACCCGGAATAACGTGACGCGCTAGGCTGACTCTGCCGGCCGCGACGCACGCGGCTGGTACTGGCAACAATCCGCCGGACAGACGTCGTGGGAGGGACCGCGCTTGCCCAGGGCCTGGCGGACACTCACCTTGCCCAGCCGCTCCTCGATGAGCTCGCGAATCATCGCCACGAACGCTGGGTGCGTCCCGACCGTGGGCGCGCGTGTGAGGGTGATGCCGAGCTCGCTGGCGTAGTCGCGTGCCTCGTGGTCGAGATCCCAGACGACCTCCATGTGGTCTGACACGAAGCCGATCGGCGCCACCACCACATCGTTGGTGTTGATCTGAGCCAGCGCATCGATGTGCTCGAGGATGTCTGGACCCAGCCATGGAACGTGCGGCGGCCCGCTTCGACTTTGGTAGACGAGCTGCCAGCGTTCGTGGCGTGCTCCCTCGGCGACCAGCCGTGCCGTTTCTTCAATCTGGTCGGCGTAGTCGCAGTTCTCCGCCATGGAGAGGGGAATGCTATGGGTGCTGAAAGCGACGCGAGCGCATTCACGACGTTCTTTGGGCAGCGTCGCGAGCGCTGAGAGAAGACATTCGACGTTGGCCTCGATGAAACCGGGGTGATTGTAGAATACCCGAAGCTTGTCCACGACGGGCGCTCCCTCGCCAAGCTCCTCGCGAGCTTTCTCGATGCTTTCCCGATACTGTCGGCACCCGCTGTAGCTGCTGTACGCAGATGTGACGAATGCCAGCGCTCGCTTCTTCCCGTCATCGCGCATTTCCCGAAGCGCGTCGAGAATGAAGGGGTCCCAGTTGCGATTGCCCCAATAGATTGGCAGATCGATTTCGCTCTTCCGAAGCTCTTCTTCGAGCGCCGCGATCAACGCCCGATTCTGGTCGTTGATGGGGCTCTTGCCCTCGAAGTGATTGTAGTGCGCTGCGACTTCCTTGAGTCGCTCGGGCGGAACGTTTTTGCCCCGCACCACGTTCTCGAGGAACGGCATGACTTCTGCACGATTCTCGGGCCCTCCGAAGGACACCACGAGAATACTGTCGTACTCCAAATCCGTATCGCCCACGCCGGAACTCTCGCGCCTAAAACCCTCGCTGGCAAGTCGAGAGTGTTGCCAAGCGATCGCAGCTGTGCTCTAGCTTGGCCGTGCGGGTTACCATTCTAGGCAGCGGAAGCGAGGGGAACGCGCTTCTCTTGGAGTCCAGGACAACGTCTGTCCTGGTCGACGCCGGTCTCTCGCACCGCAAGCTCGTTCAGCGTTTCGAAGCCTTGGGGCGAGAGCCTCCGACGAACGTCGCTGCGGTCATCGTGACCCACAGTCACAGCGACCATGCCGCGAATGCGTCGACTTACGCGACGCGACTGTGCTGCCCCGTTCTCGCCACAGAGGAAACCATCACGGCGATACGGCTTCGTCCTGAGGCGCGAACCCGAACCTTCAACGCAGGCCAGCGTTTCCGCGTGGGTGACATCACCGTCCACTCGCTTTCGATTCCGCACGACGCGCCCCAGGTGGCGCTCAGGTTCGAAACAAAATCAACCAGCATCGGCCTCGTGACGGACCTCGGACACGTTCCCAAAGGACTGTCGAATTTTGTCGGCGATTGCGAAACGCTACTGCTCGAGAGCAACCACGATCCGGATATGCTTGCCGAAGGCCCGTACCCTGCGATCTTGAAGCGGCGGGTTGGTGGGTCGCGCGGGCATCTTTCAAACGGCCAGTCGTCGGACTTGCTGGCAGGGCTTCGACACGCGCCGAAGCGCGTCGTTCTCATGCATTTGTCGGAAACCAACAACTCTCCTCGGCTCGCGCGGAGCTCCGCCGAGGCGGCTCTCGGTCATCGGAACACCGAGCTCTTCCTAGCGCACCAACGAGAGCCACTGGAGCTCGGGCCCAGTCTCGAACCACAGATGCAGCTAGGGCTCTAGCGAGGAACCCATGGGCCTTTGGTATGACGAAACCCTCGATGACCACACCCGACTGGGACTCCGGGTCAAAGAAACGTTGTTTTCGGGACGAAGCGCCTACCAGCAAATCCAGGTGATCGACACGGTGGGCTTTGGGCGGGTTTTGATCATCGACGAGGTCTTCATGACCAGCGAATACGACGAGTTTCTCTACCACGAAATGCTTGCACAGCCGGCCTTGTGTACGGCACCGAGCATCGCAAGAGTGCTGGTCGTCGGCGGCGGCGACGGTGGCACCGTCCGTGAAGTCCTTCGGCATCCGGATGTGAAGAGGTGCGTGATGATCGAGATCGACGAGATGGTCGTCAACATCTCGAAGGAATACCTGCCCGGAATCGGCACGGCGTGGACCGACCCGCGCCTCGACCTTCGTTTCATCGATGGGCACGAGTACGTCGAGCGGAGCAATGACGAGAAATACGACGTCATCTTGCTCGACGGAACCGACCCCATCGGTCCGGGTGCGGTTCTGTTCGACGAAAGCTTTTACGCTGGCTGCAAACGCATGCTCACGCCCGGGGGCATCATGGCGCTACAGAGCGAGTCCCCACTGTTGATGATGGATCTCTTCGTCCAAACGCAACACAGGCTCCGCGGGCTGTTCTCGGAAGTACACCCGTATCTGGGGCCCGTGCCACTATACGGGACCGGCACCTGGAGCTGGACCTGGTGCTCGGAGACGGGCGAGCCCTTGCGAGCAATTCGCGAGCGGCAAGAGTCGATCGTTGAAGGCTCAAAGGCGTACAACGAAGCGCTGCACCAAGCGGTCTTTGCGCTGCCGAACTACGTCAAACGCGCGCTGAAGCTGTAAGCACGAAAAGACCGTACAACCTCTCGCAACGGGCGTGATTTTGGGGGAAATCGATTTCCGTTAATCCAAGCGCTCCGCTCCGGCGTAGGCCCTGATGAAAAAGGGAAAGGGAGACTCAACATGTTTTCGACGACCGGTCAGTCCACGATGAACCACGCCCTTCTCAGGGAAGTCGCCAGCTCCGGTGGCGTCTCGGATCCGACTCTTTTCATCTATGCCGTCTTAGGAACGCTTGCGGTCGCGACCCTCGTGGCCGGATATCTTATCTTCGGCAGATCTGGCCAGCGATAGCTACCAGCGCAGCACTAACTTTCCAAATGTCTGGTTATTGTCCATTCGCTCGTGCGCCGACTGCACATCAGCCATCTCCATGACTTCGTCGATGATTGGCTTCAACTCACCGCTTACGAACTTTCCTAGCATTGCCTTTGTGAACGACTTCGTTAGCTCGGCTTTTTCCTCCGACGGGCGGCTGCGGAGAACAGAACCGTGGATCGAGGCGCGTTTCGCCAAGAGCGCCCCAAGCGCGAGCTCGGCCTTCACGCCACCCATCAAACCGATCACGATGAGACGACCCTGTTTCGCGATGACCTTGATGTTTTGGGAAAGATAGGAAGCGCCGACCGTGTCGAGAATCACTTCAACGCCGTTCGGAACAGCCGCGAGGACCTCATCTGCGAACTGGCCATCCTCGACCAGCACGGCGTGCGTCAAACCGAGCTCCGTGCAGCGCGGAAGCTTGTGTGCGCTGCGCGATGTGCCAAGCGACGAGGCGCCGATCGCGCTGGCAATCTGAATTCCCGCGGTGCCGACGCCGCTGGCGACCGCATGCAGGAGCACCGACTGCCCCTTGCGGAGGCCTCCTTGTAAGACCACGGCATCGTACGCCGTCAGGAACGCCTCGGGCACGGCAGCGGCTTGTTCCAACGAGAGCTCTGCGGGAACGGGCATGAGCTCGGAGCCTTCGGTGAGGAGCCGCGTCGCCATCGAGCCGCCCCCGACGATACCCATCACCCTGTCACCCGGCTTCCAGTCGCTCACCTCGTCGCCAACCGCTTCGACCCGGCCTGAGAATTCGAGGCCGGGCACGTCGGTCGGCACCCCGGGAGGCGCTGGGTAAAACCCACGTCGCTGAAGGCAATCGGCCCGGTTGAGGCCCGCGGCGGCCACCTCGACCAAGACCTGCGACGGCCCGGGCGCGGACAGCTCGATCTCGCCTACCTCGAGCACCCCCGGCCCACCGGGCTCACGTATTCGAATCGCTTTGGCTTTGTGCATGGGCCGAAGCGTAACGCGCCGCCGGTCGCCGTCCAGGCCCTGCCCTCGTGCTAGCTTCCTCTCGATGACCGCGAACGTCGGGACCTTCCTGCATCGCTGGGCGCTGCGTGACCCAGACCGCACGGGCATCGTCGATGCGAGCCGTGGTGACCGCGCAATCAGCTATGCGGAGCTAGACCAGCAGGCGTCCCGCGTCGCCGCGCAGCTGTTGGACCGGGGCCTCGGCGCCGGCGATTGCATCGCGATCTGCATGGCAAATGGGCTGGATTTCGTTGGCGCTTGGTTTGGCACCGTCTACGCCGGCTGCACGACGCTCCCCGTCCCGGTCTCGTCGACCGCTCACGAGATCGCGTTCCAGCTCGAGCACGCGGGCTGCAAGGCGCTGCTCACGGACGCGGACCGTGTTTCGGTCGCAGAAGCGAGCAAAGCGCGAGCAGGCGCACCCGTCGAGATCCTGCTGGTCGAAAACCTCATCGAACAATTCGTCGGCGAGGCTGCTCCTTGCACCGTGACTCGGGACTCCCTGGCGATGCTGCTCTACACCTCGGGAACGACCGGCGCCGCGAAAGCGGTGTGCATCACCCACCGCTCGCTCGCTGCGCACAGTGCGGCGCTGGTCGAAGAGACTCTCCATATTGGAGGAGACGATCGAATCCTCGGCACCCTGCCCCTCACGCACTCTTATGGGATTCGCACGACGCTACTCGTGCCGTTTTTCGCCGGCGCAAGCACGGTCTTCGTCCCTAAGTTTTCCCCGACGCGCACCCTCGAGCACTGCACGACCCATCGCATCACGTGGATCCCCGGCGTCCCCACGATGTTCGTTGCCTGGGCGAACGAACCAAGCCTCCCGGCGCCGCCTGCACTCCGATGGAGCATGAGCGCTGGCGCACCGCTTCCGGAGGATGTGCGGCTGCGGGCCGAAGTACGACTGGGGGCCCCGGTTCGTCAAGCGTATGGACTGACCGAGGCGAACCTGACGGCGATCAACGCGCCGCCTGACGAGGTCGTCGCGGGGTCATCCGGAAAACCGGTCGCCGGGGTCGAGCTTCGAATTGCGAATGAGCATGGCGCAGAGGTGCCGAGAGGAGAGCGGGGCGAAGTGCTGGTTCGGGGTCAGAACCTCATGTCCGGCTACCTCGACGACAAGCTGGCCACCGCCCACGTCCTGCGCGGCGGCTGGCTTCACACCGGTGACATCGGTTTCGTCGACGAAGAAGGCCGACTCACCATCGCCGATCGAAGCAAAGACCTGATTCTTCGAGGCGGAGCCAGCGTCTACCCTTCCGAGGTTGAGGCCGTTCTCGCCCTTCATGCTGCGGTGCAGGACGCGGCGGTGGTCGGACAGGCGGACGACTACTACGGAGAAGAAGTCATTGCTGTCGTCGTCGCACGCACCGGGGTGGCCGCCACCGAGCTCGATGCCTGGGCGCGAGAGCGGTTGGCGCCATACAAGGTCCCACGTGCGTACGCGTTTGTGAAAGCGCTTCCCCGTGGAGCAAGCGGCAAGACCCTGAAGAGGCTCCTTCGCGACGCGCTCGACGCAGGCGAAATCCTTGCCGAGCCGCTACCGCCGGACGGGCCGGCTGAGTGATTCGAACGCCGCGATCATCACCAAAGCCCCGACCAGAAGCCCCACCCAGGGGCCGTACCAGCCCGCGGCGACGGGCAGCTCCGCGCAAAACACGCTCACCGCTCCCACGAGAAGCGCGTAGGGAAGCTGTGTTCGAACGTGATCCATGTGGTCGCAGCTGCTCGCCATCGAGCTGAGGACTGTCGTGTCGGAGATCGGCGAACAGTGATCGCCCCAGACGGACCCGGCCAAAATCGAAGACACCGTGCCGAGGAGAATCGTCTCGTTTCCGGGCGCGATCTCGTGGGCGAGCGGGACTACGAGCGGAAAGAGGATCGCCATCGTGCCCCAAGACGTACCCGTCGCGAAGCTCACCAGAGCCGCCATCACGAACACCGTAGTCGGAACCCAGGCCGGTGCGATCCAATCGCCAACCGCACCGATCAAGAACGACGCGGTGTCGAGGTCGCGACAGACGCCGCCGAGCGCCCAGGCCAAGACCAAAATGACAGCTGCAAAGAGCATGGAGCGCATTCCCGACATCCAGGCCTCGATGGATGAGGCGAACGACAAGGCCCCGCTTCCCACCGAGAGGCCCAAAGCGGCAACGCAGCCTGCCCCGGTCCCCCAGAGGATCGCCGCGCTCGAGCTGGCCTCCCCGACGATCGCACGGAGCGAAAGATCCATGCCAGCGGACACGACCTTTGCCCGTCCATCGACGTAGATTCCGATCGCAGCCACCAGCACGACCACGGCCACTGGAATCAACGCGTTCATAGGACGGCCAGGCACGTCCTCGGGGACCGCCTCCTCGTGAAAATCCGAGGCCGGCTGTGCGCCAGGCCGTGAGACCAATCCCTCGTGAAACGCGCGCCGCTCCGCTCGAAGCATCGGTCCGAAGTCACGCCCCCGCAGCGCGACCCAGGCGACGAAGAGCAACATCAGAATCGGATAGAACCGATACGGAATGGTTTCGATGAACGTCAGGTACGCGTCACGGTCGATCCCGAGATGGGTGAACTGATCGGCAATGTAGCCGACCTCGACTCCAATCCATGACGAGATCAACGCAAGGCTCGCGACGGGCGCGGCGGTAGCGTCCACGAGGAACGCAAGCTTCTCGCGGCTGATCCGAAGGCGATCGGTGACCGGACGCATCGAGGAGCCCACCAAGAGGGAATTGGCGTAGTCATCGAAGAACACGAGCAGTCCGAGGAACCAGGTCGTGAGCTGTCCGCGGCGGCGACTCGACGCATCGGTGCCCACCCAAGAGGCGAGGCCCTTGGCGCCACCGCTCTGTGTCATCAAGCCGAGCATCCCACCGAGGAGTAAACTGAAGACCAGAATGGAAGCGTGTCCGCGATCGGCAATCGCGTTGACGATGTGCGTGTCGAGCAGGCGGGCGAACGAAGTTACGAACGACAAGTCCGAGATCAGAAACGCACCGAGCCAAACCCCCAGCGACAACGCCACGAGCACGTGACGGAAGAGCAACGCCAGGAAGATTGCGAGAAGAGGCGGCAAAATCGACGTCCAAGGGGGAAGCCCGCTCTCCTCCGCGCCGTCGGCTACCTCGATCGCCGCCCCCGGTGTAATATTCAACGAAATATCTTGAATGAGGTCCGGAGCGGGATCGTCATTGGAAAAAGCGCCGGCTCGTGTGGCCGCGAAAACCAGGATGATGACCAAACCGAAGAGGACTGCCCGCATGAACAACTCCAGAGATAGACAGGAACGCGGCCGCTGGTCAATTTTGACCACTACAGTCGCGATGCTCTGTGTCCTCATCGTGTCCTTCGCGGCACCGTCCCGATCGTTCTCGAGCAGCGATCAGCTCACCACCGAAGACAAGAAGCTCCTTGCCGCGGGCGAGCTCGTCGTGAAGCACAAGAACGAGCAGCGAGGCGACTACAAGCTGATTGGCGGACAGAGTTGGCAGATCATCGATGTGCCCATCGACGTGGCCTGGGAGGCCCTGGCGAATCTAACCGGCTACAAGAATTTCATCCCGCTCGTGACCGAGAGCGACATCAAGCATCAAGCTGGAGAGGAAGCCGACTTGGCGATTCGCCAGGAGTGGGGCCCCATCGACGTTCGATACGTGCTGCAGACGACGCTCGAGTCCGACCGTCGGTCGATGGTCTTTCGAGTCGATCATTCGCAGGCGCATGACATCCGGGCCGGTTGGGGCTTCATGCGAGTTCGTCCCTACAAAAGGAACCGGACGTTGATTTCGTTCGGCGCGCTCGTCGACATCGGCGATGGGGTCTTCGTATCGATCATTCGCCCGGCCGTTCGGAAGGACCTGCTTCGGATTCCGTTCTACTTCAAACGGCACGTCGAGGCGGAAGTCGCCGCACTTCGCACCGACGGCCGTTAGAACAGCTTCTTGAACCAGCGCATCTTCCGGGCTGTGTACGGTGGGAAGATGAACGGAGGGTCCGGGAGCGTCGGCTTTTTCAACACCGAACGGCGGTGAGAGAAGGTCTCGAACGAGTGGCGACCGTGGTAGGCCCCCATGCCGCTTTCGCCCACGCCGCCGAACGGCAGCTGAGGAACGCCGACGTGAAGCCAAACGTGGTTGATGGCCGTTCCCCCGGCAGTAGTCCCGGCGAGGACACGGTCCTGCACTTTCCGCTCGCGTGCAAAGAGGTAAAGAGCCAGCGGCTTGGCTTGCCGATTGACGAAGCCGATTGCCGACTCGACGCTTGAAAAGGAGATCACCGGGAGGATGGGGCCGAAGATCTCCTCCTGCATCACGGCGTCGTCTTCATTCACGTTCCTCAAAATCGTGGGCGCGACGTAGCGTTCCGATGGTTCCGTCTCACCGCCGGTGACGATGTCTGCCCCGTCGAGAAGTCGAGCGAGCCGGGCGTGGTGTCGCTCGTTGACGATGCGGCTCAAGTCGGCGCTCTGTTTGGGATCGTCCCCGTAGAATTCACGAATCGTGGAGACCATTCGATTGACGAGCGCATCATGAACGCGATCGTGGACCAAGACATAGTCCGGCGCGACGCAAGTCTGACCGGCGTTGAAGAACTTGCCGTATACGATCCGCTTGGCCGCCGTGTCCAAGTCGGCGCTCTCGTCGACGATGCAGGGGCTCTTGCCACCAAGCTCGAGGGTCACGGGTGTCAGATGCTTTGCGGCCGCCTCCATGACGATGCGACCCACCCGACCGTTGCCGGTGTAGAAAATATGGTCCCAGTTCTGGCGCAGCAGCGATGTCGTTTCCGACGGGCCACCTTCGACGACCCGAATGGCTTTCGGATCGAAATACTTTGGGATCCACTTGGCGAGAAGCGCAGACACGTGCGGAGCGAGCTCCGACGGCTTGAGCGCCGCACAGTTCCCCGCCGCAATGGCGCCGACTAGCGGCAAGACGATCAACTGAAACGGATAGTTCCAAGCTCCGATGATGAGCGTTACACCCAAAGGCTCTCTGTAAATGTAGCTTCGGCCCGGCATCGCGAGCAGAGGAGTCCGGACCCGCTCCGGCTTCATCCATGCGGCGAGCTTCTTGCGTGCCAGACGGAGCTCCGAAATGGGAAACGCGATTTCAGAGGAAAACGCCTCCATCGCCGGCTTGCGAAGGTCGGCATGCAGGGCCTCGAGGATGTCCTGCTCCCGTTCCATCAAGAAATGCTCGAGCGCGTCGAGTTGGGAGAGACGCCAAGACAGGGACTTCGTCGATCCGGTTTCGAAATGGGCGCTCAGGGCGCGGGCCACGGCGAATGCCGGGTCATCCTGCTGTTCAGAGGAAGGGGAAACGACGCGGAGTTGAGGCATGAGCGGAGCTCCTGACGGGGGATGGTTGGCAGAAATCTCTATTGATCTTCAGTGCTTATGAAGTTTGCGAAACAATTTCGCAACGGGGCGTACATCTGTAATACTCGCTGAACGGTATTCGGTAGCCCGACGGAGACCCCAAGATGCATACCAGCGAACGTACGTGGGAACCCCTCAAGAAACCTGCCCCATGGTGGGCGCACATCCTACGTTGGTGGTTGTAGCCAAACCCGTGAAGCTCCGCCAGCTCGCCTTGCCCTAGGCGGCGAAGGGGAGTTTCTTCGGGCGCTCGCCGCCGGTTTTCTCCAGCTCCATCTCGCCCGCGTCACGGCGTCGTCCTTCTTCGAGGACCCGCGCGGGCACCTCGCGAATATCCCAAACCAGGCCAACCCAGCTCAGCATCTTGAGCACGTAATAGGTCACGTCGATTTCCCACCAGTAAAAGCCGTTACGGCACGACGACTGGTAATGGTGGTGGTTGTTGTGCCAACCCTCTCCGAGGGTCAGCAAGGCGGTCACCATGTTGTTGCGGCTCTCGTCCTTCGTGTCGAAGCGCTTCTTACCCCAGACATGCGTGACCGAGTTGATTAGGAATGTGTTGTGCCAAAGGAGCACGGTGCTCAAGAAGAAACCGATGAACACGCCGGGCCAACCTGCGATCACCAAACAGGCCAGAGCCAGGACCGTCGGAGGGACGGCCCAATACTTGTTGAGCCAACGTAGCTCCGGGTATTTGGCGAAGTCGCGAATCTTGTCCCAACGCGTCTCTTCAGTGTCGTCGAAGATCCATCCCACGTGCGCGTAGAAGAAGCTGTTCTGCACCGGCGAGTGAACGTCGCCGGGCTGATCCGAAAGCTTGTGATGCACCCGATGGTGGGCAGCCCACCAGAGCACGCCTTTTTGCGAGCTGCTCTGCGCGAGGAACGCGAGGAAAAACTGAAACACGCGACCGGTCTTGTACGTCCGGTGCGCGAAGTACCGGTGATAGCCCGCGGTGATGCCCCAGACGCGAACCAACAAGAGCACGAAGCAAAGGACGACTGCCTGCCATGTCACCCCCGACCAGAACGCGCCAAGCACCGCAAGGTGCGCGAGCACAAATACCGTAGCGCTTCGCCACTGCTCGGAGCGGCTCAACGATCGCTCGGGAAGCTTGGCACCCACAACGTTCATCTCCATGATCTCAAAGTTATCTCAAACGCTCGAAGGGCACCGTCACGGTTCACCCCCGATTTGTCACAGTTGTGTAAAAAAGAGACCGTCCCCTTTTTTAGGCTATGAATTTGTAGCCAGCGCCTCGGACCGAGAGGAAGTGGGCGGGGGAGCTAGGGTCCTTTTCAAAGCGACGCCGGAGACGCGAGATGAAGTTGTCGACCGTCCGCGTGTTGCTGTAATTGCGAAGCTTCCAAACCCGTTCGAGAAGCTCGGTACGACTCAGGACGCGGCCTGTGTTCTGGGCAAAGTAGCGAAGCAGGTCCAGCTCTAGCTGGGTCAGCTGAACATCTTCGCCCGCGACTCGAACTTCGTGCGTGTCGAAGTTGATCTGGGCATCGCCGAACGACAGCGTCCTGGCGTTGACGCTGTTGCCCGACACTTGCTCCCAGCGCTGGCGCCTGAGCACGGAACGCACCCTTGCAAGCAGCTCACCTAGCTCGAAGGGTTTGACCATGTAGTCGTCGGCGCCTGCCTCTAAACCGAGGACTCGATCTTCGGGTGACGAGCGCGCGGTCAGCATGATGACGGGCACGAAATTCCCAGCGTCCCGAAACTTCTTGCAGAGCTCGAAGCCGTTGACGTCTGGCAACATGACGTCCAAGACGATCGCATCGTAGCCGCTCGGATCGAGCAGGCGCTGGCCCGCCTCCTTGGCGTTGGCGGCCACGTCGACTCGATACCCCTCGAGCTCGAGATTCAACTTGAGACCGGCAGCCAGGTGCTCTTCGTCCTCGACGATGAGGAGCCTCTGCGCTTCGTTGCCGGTCATCATCCGGTCACCGCATGGGCCATGGGCAGCTCGACGCGCATGGTGGTGCCCTGCCCTCGGCCGCTCGAAAGTGCTTGTACATCACCGCCAAGCTGCTTCACCAGGGCCCAGACGACGAAGAGCCCAAGACCGGTGCCACGCCGTTGGCGTACCTCCTGATCTTCTACGCGATAAAATCGGTGAAAAACCCGCTTTAGATTCTTCCGATCGATGCCGATTCCGGTATCGCTCACCTCGATGAGCACCCTGTTGTTCGAGTCCCTGCGCGCTGTGACTTCGACCCGCGCTGGGCGCTCGGAATACTTCGCCGCATTGTCGATGAGATTGTTGACGACGATCTCGAGCGCCGCGCGATCGGTAGTCACCAGGAGCTCGGGGTCGACGCGAACGCGAATTTCGTCTGGCTCTAGCTCATGTCTGCTGCGAACGGCTTCGGCGCACTCTTCGGCGAGCTTTGACAGTGGCACGTCGCTGAGATTGAGCATGCCAGGTCGCGCATACGACAGACGGTTCGCCTCGAGTACGTCGTCGATGAACGCGCGCAGGCGGTCGACGTCTTGGAGCATCATGTGCCGCAGCTTTTCCTTCGCGTCGTTTTCGAGCCCTCGGCGCCCCAGGGTCTCGAGGCAGAGCTGCAGCGAGGCGAGCGGGCTCTTGAGCTCGTGCGTCACCGAGTCGATGAACGTATCCTGCTTCCGGACTTCGATGATTCCGCGAGCCAAGGAAATCACGAACAAGACCAGCACGACGATGATGAGCACGAAAGACAGCGCACCAAGCACCAGGAGCCAGACGTCCCCCGCGATCTCCGCCGAGCGCGCGATCTTCTGACCGAGGAGGAATGACCAACCGACGAGAAGCGCGAGGCTCAGAAGGACGGTGATCGCGCCCAGGGTAATGGGGATCGAGATGGAGGAGCGGAGTTTTCGGCGACGTGCCATGAATCAGACTGAGCCTACTTCCCTCGAAGGAGGCGCCATAGGTTTTCTTTCTCCCACTTTTGCGCAGCCGAGTGGTATTCGAAGCTTCGCTCTCGCTTTCGAAATGCCCGGGTGTGGTAGTGGCGTCTCCCATTTTGCACGACCGCAGGCATGTCGTGGTGCAGCATCTCGTGAAACACCACGGCTTCGACGAAAAACGGCGGGACCCATGACTGGTCGAGCACGGGATGAATCCGGATCAGGCGTTCTTCGGGAAGGTACGTTCCGAGCTGGAGCGAGCGCTGCCGGCGTTTGGGCTGGACGCGCTTGCCCCAGGTGATCCGGACATCGACCCCTGAGCCAAAGTGCCGGCTCGAGAGGTCATCCGCGATCGCACGAAGATCGTGGTAGCGCCCCTCTGAACGCAATGCTTCCTGCGGGGGACCCGGAGCAACGAAACGGCTGCGATTGTTTTCGACGAATTGGTCGATGGCGGCGGCCGCCTGCGATGCGTTGCCGCTCAAGTAGTCGCCGACGGCGTCGAGGATATTCTCCTCGGCCGTTAGGAACATGTGGTGCAGACGCAGCTCGAGGCGGCCACCTTTGGGTCGGGCAACGAGCATGGTACTTCGATTGTCGGTGACGATGAGTCGAATGGGTTGACCCAGGCGCTTCGCGAGCTCGTGGCTCCAGTCGGACGCGCGGGCATAGGCCCGATCCAGATCGTCCTGGCGACCGTCGGTGACGCCGCGCTCCGCGATCGTCGGCGACTCACCGGCAAACTCGAAGGAAAGTTGTAGCACCCCTCTTCGGGCTAAAGGTTTGCCGCATCCTTGTCAACCGCGCTTTCCGAGAGGCGATCGGCACGGTAGAATCAGGGGGGATGCGTGCTGCGACTCGGGAGCGCCTCGAAGGCCTGACGGCCTTGCACCAACTGAACAGCGCCGAACAGCGCGAAGCAGCATGGCGTCAGGGTATGGCGACGCTCGCGCGCGCGGTCATCGACGAGCGTCGGCCCTTGCCGCTCGAAGGCCTCGACCCCGATATGTTGCTCGAAAGTTTGCGGGTCGCGGTCGAGGGAGGGTTGGTCGACAAGCTGGACTGGCTGTCCGGTCCAGCTGCAGCAGCGGCCCTATACGAAGTTGCGGCGGCCCTTCCACCGAGCTCGATCAAACGTCAGCTGGGCCGAATGGTCCTCAAACGGCTTCGCAGCGGTGACGCAGCGACCTTCGTGTCCGTGGCGACACAGCTTGCGCTCGGGTCGCAGCGAGCCCTCAGCGGCCAGGCCATCCGCGCGCGTGTGGCCCTCGCATTGAGCTTGCCCATCGGCACCGTGCACAACGTCGACGCTCTCGCACTTGCGCTAATTTCCCGGCAGGACACGAGCCGCGATTGGCTGCTCATGCCTGCAACGGGTTCGCTTCCGTCCAGGCGATTGGCCGCTCGGCTGCTCGAACGGGCGGCCCGCGAAGCTGCGCGGCGTGCGACCGAAGGCGACGACGCGGGCGTGCGTGTGTTCTGCACGCCGGAGGTCCGCGAGGCCTGGGACCGCTTGCTAGCCGACCGAGAAACCCTGGTATGGCGGCATGTGGCGTCCGCACGCGGTCTGCTCGCGGCGTCGATGCCGACCTTCCACCAGGAGATCCAGCGCCACCTCGATCCGGAGTTTTCGATCACCGAATGGCGCCGCGCTGCGGCTTCACTCGCTGCGAGCATCGCCGTCGATCCCGAAGAGGGTCTTCGGGCGTGCCGGGAAGTGCTGGAATCGCTGGTTTTCGAGCAAGATCACGGCATCGCAGCGGCGATGATCGCCGGGCTTCCACGCGCAGCGGAAAGCCACCCGCAGGTCGTCGAGTCGCTGCTCGAACGATTGATGCGCGTCGGCGGCCTGGAGACGGCGGAGGCTCTCGTCGAGCTACGGGCCGAACGGATTCGGCCGGGCTTCGCGGAAAAGGCCGCAAGACGGGCAGAGGCCCATCTCCGGAAAGCCATCGCCGAAGGAGGCAGTGAGGACCTTGGACGCGAGGCGCTCATGAAGGCTCTTGCCGAGGAGCTGAGAGGCTCGTCGAGCAAAGGCGAGCCGACTCTTCGCGACCGACTGTCCGATGCGCTCGAGACTTTCGCGACCCGTGGCGCGTACGAAGCAGCACGCGAAGCTCAGCCAATCCTCGAAGCCGCCGCTCGCAAAGCCGAGCTTCTTCAAGGTCCGACGCTCGGGGACCCCTCGACCGAGATTCAAGCTTTTCTCGCACTTCGAGAGCTCAACTCAGCGCTCTTTGAAACCTCGAGCCTGAATGACCTCTTACTCGTGGGCGAGGACGAAGAGCAACGCGGTCGCCACCACGACGAGCAACTTGGAGATCTCTTCCAGCAAGTCACCAACTGGCTCGTGATTCGAGAGGGCGACCCGCTCGAAGACGCGAGCCAAGTCAAGCAGTTCACGACACGATTGCGTCAGCTCCGGACGATGCTCCATCTCGTCGACGCGGATGGGCCCGATGTCGACCCGCGCAAAGAGCTCGTCCGCCAACGCCGGCTCTTGACGCAACGCGTTCTGCTCAATCGAATCCAGCATGATGCGCCGGGCTCTCTTCGACGCACGCTCTGCGCTGCAACGGCCCGCACCTGTGATGCCCTCGTTCGCGAGGACAGCGCGGACGTTTCGGAGATCTTGATGGCTGCGGCGGAGCATGTTTCTCAAGTCGACGACCTCAAGACGATGGCCGAGGCATCGATGGTCCCCGAGATCGAAAGCGCGTTGCGGGCCTATGCAAAGCTTCAGCAAGCGACGCGATTGGCGCAGAGAGACGGGCGTGGCCTGGTCGCAGCGGCCGATGCGATGAAAGCCATCGGCATCGAGCTGCCCGTCGCGCGGTCGGCTCGAATCGAAGCGTTTCGCCTGGCTCTTTCGCAGCTCGCACGCGGGCTTCGCTCCGTGGCGGCGTCCGGCTCGCTATCGGAAGTCGCGGAGCGCTCGTCGGGCACACCGCTTTCCACGCTCGAACGCGGGGTTGCGGCGCTCGCTCAGCTCGTGAGTGGATCTCGGCGGCGACTCGGCACTTCGCCTGGCGAGGAGTCTCCGGCTGCAGACGCGGCAATTTGGGCCATGGGACTCGAAGTCGAGCGCGCGATTCGCACGTCGATCTCCGAAATGGACCACGCCTTCACCGTCGCGGTGAACGCGATTGATCGTGATTTGCCGGGCGCGTTCGCGGAGCTCACCGAGGCTGTCCTTCATCACCTCCGCTCAGTGCCGCTCGAAGGCCCGCGACGCGCGCCGAGCCTGATCCCACTAGAGCTGGACGCGGACGCGCCGTTGCCGGCCTGGGCGCCGCCAAGCCGTATCGTCGGCGGGTTCTACCTGCAGCGGACGGTCGGCACGGGCACCGTCGGTTCCGTGTTCGTCGCCCGCCGCGCCGAAGAGCGACAGGACGAGACCGCACCGACCTTTGCATTGAAGGTCCCCGACTATTCGGCAGCGGCTGCACGCACACTCTCGGAGGACCAGTTCCTGAACATGTTCCGCGACGAGGCCGGTGCGCTCCTTGCGCTTCCAGAGCATCCCAACATCGCCCGTTTCGTCACCTTCGATGCAGGCGCGAGCCCAAAGCCGATCCTCGTGATGGAGCTGGTCGAGGGTCCGAGCCTCGAACGCATGCTCGAAATGGGAGATCTCTCCGTCGGACGCGCCCGCGAGCTGCTCCTGGGCGTGAGCGCGGGCCTGGACGCGATGCATCAAGTCGGCGTCGGTCACTTGGACCTCAAACCCTCGAACATCATCGTGTGCAACGCCGAAGCCGACACTGGCGTGGGTCAACCGCCCAAACCCGTCCTGGTCGACTTCGGGCTCGCCGGTCGTCATCTTCGGCCTGGCTGCGGCACTGCGAACTACGGGGCACCGGAGATTTGGGGCTCGGGAGACAGGTCGCGCGCGATTCCGGCCGATGTATACGCGTTTGGCTGTCTCATCTTCGAGGCGTACACCGGCAAGCCCTTGTTCGATGCGGCCATTGAGGCCGATTTGCTGGGTCAGCACATGGCCCACGACGGAGAACCCGAAGCCGTGCGCGCGCTGCTCGAACAGCCGGAAACCCGCGACCTCGGTGCCTTGATCGCGCGCTGCCTCCGACGCGACCCGAACGACCGAATCACGATTCGCCAGACACGGCAGTTTCTCGCCGAACTGAGCCTCGGCGCCGCGGACGTGGAGTGGCCCGTGAGAATCGCGAGCTGAGCTGAACGGTTAAACGCGAAGCGGGCCCCAGACCGAAGCCTGAAACCCGCCGCGCAGCAGGTGCGCGAACTTTTGCGCTAGCTGTGGCTACTCGATCGCGTCAGCGGCGTCCTCGGCGCTGTCCTCGAGACCGGTGTCGACGAGGTGGAACTCGACGCGTCGGTTTTGCGCGAGCTCTTCCTTCGTCTTCGCGTCAGCCACGAGCGGCCGGGTAGGACCGAAGCCTTCCGCTATCAGCCGCTCCTTGGCGACCTTGCCCCTGCCAACCAGGTAGCGAACGACCGTCGTCGCGCGCATCTTCGACAGCCTCATGTTGTACTTGAGCTTACCGGTCGAGTCGGTGTGTCCCTCGACGCGGATGAGCTCGATCTCCGGGTGCGCGTTCAGAACCTCGGCCACGTTGTCCAGGAGCGCAAAAGAGCGCTTCTGAAGCTTGTGACTTCCGCTCCTGAAGTACACCTTTTCGAGAATTTCGAGCTGGCCTAGGCCGATGATCACGAGCTGGGCGTTCTGACAGCCTTGGTTCTCGACGGTGCCAGGCACGTCCGGGCAGTTGTCGACACGGTCGGGGACACCGTCGCCATCGCGATCGGGGTCCGGGCAGCCGTTGTTCTCGAGCGTTCCCGGCTCGTTCGGACACTGATCGTCGACATCCAAAATGCCGTCGCCATCGTTGTCCGGATCCGGGCAACCGTCCTCATCCTCGAAGCCGTCGATGTCTTCGGCGTCATTCGGACAGCCGTCATTGACGTCGAGCACGCCGTCGCCGTCGTTGTCCAGGTCCGGACAACCGTCCTCGTCCTGAAAGCCATCGAAATCTTCAGGCTCCGTCGGACACTGGTCGACATCGTCCAATATGGTGTCGCCATCGATGTCCAGGATGGGCTCGACCCCGGGCATCGTGTAGCCAATCATCCCAATGCCGCGCCAGTCGGGCGCGCCGTAGCCGGCGGTCACGCCTGCGCTACCCGATACGCCCACCACGAAGCCCTTGGGATGGAGGTACTTGAAGCCACCCAGAACCTCGACGGGCGTTTGCTCTCGGGTCCAGAAGCCGGCGCCGGCATTCGCTGCCGTGCGGCCAAAAGCTTCCGCGGAGACCATGAACTTGTCTTCTGCGATCATGAACAGCACACCCCCGCCGAAGGTGAACTCGTTGCCGACAAAAAGATTCGGGGCCACTTCCCGCCC
>CBESWY010000005.1:0-34676 GCA_965533395.1 uncultured Myxococcales bacterium | reverse complement strand
TCCGGCTTTCACCCCGCGGTCGCTAGCTGGTTCGTCCGGACGTTCGGCGAGCCGACGCCACCGCAGGTCGAAGGCTGGCCGGCGATTCGAGAGGGTACGCACACGCTGATCGCGTCGCCGACGGGTTCCGGCAAGACGCTCGCGGCGTTTCTTTGTGCGATCGATGAGCTGATCCAACGCGGCCTGGCAGAGGGCCTGGAGGATCACGTCAGCGTCCTTTACGTCTCGCCACTCAAGGCTCTCAGCAACGACATCGAAAAGAACCTCCAGGCGCCGCTCGAAGGGATCCGGGGAACGCTCGCGGAGCTCGGCTACGACGATGTCGAGATCCGAACGGCCGTACGGACCGGCGACACCCCTTCGCACATGCGAACGAAGATGGTGAAGAAACCGCCACACATCTTCGTAACCACGCCGGAGTCGCTCTACATCTTGCTGACGAGTGAAGGCGGGAGGCGGATGCTCTCGCATGTTCGCACCGTCATCGTCGACGAGATTCACGCCGTGGTGACGAACAAGCGCGGCGCGCACTTGGCGCTCTCGCTCGAACGGCTCGAAGCCCTGGTGGGGCGCGAGATCACGCGAATCGGCCTGTCGGCGACGCAGAACCCGATCGAAAACGTCGCTCGCTTCCTGGTTGGCTCGCGCGGCTCGAGTCACGGCGCCGGCCCCAGCTGCCAAATCGTCGACGTCGGCCACCAGCGCGAGATGGATCTCGGCGTAGAGCTTCCAGGCTCACCGCTCGAAACGGTCATGTCTCGCGAGGTCTGGGAGGAAATCCACGCCAAGCTGGCAGTGCTGATCGAAGCTCACCAAACGACATTGATTTTCGTCAATACGCGGCGTCTCGCGGAGCGCGTGACGCGACACCTGAGTGAGCTCATCGGTGAAGAAGCGATCACTTCGCATCATGGCAGCCTCGCGCGGGCCCACCGGCTCGATGCCGAGCGGCGCTTGAAGTCAGGCGAGCTGCGCGCGGTCGTGGCGACTGCGTCGCTCGAGCTCGGGATCGACGTCGGGGATATCGACCTGGTCTGCCAGATCGGCTCGCCGCACTCGGTAGCAACCTTTCTGCAGCGAGTGGGGCGCTCGGGTCACTGGCACGGCGGGACGCCCAAAGGCCGACTCTTTCCAATGAGCCGCGACGACCTCGTCGAATGCGCCGCCCTGATGCGCTGCGTCCAGCGCGGCGAGCTCGACCGAATCGAAATTCCAGAAGGGCCGCTTGACATCCTTGCACAGCAAATCGTCGCCTCCTCCGCGGCCTCCGCAGAGTGGAGCGAAGATGCGCTCTTGGCCTTGGTCCGGCGCGCCTGGCCCTACCGGGGGCTCAGTAAGGAAACGTTCGGGAAGGTCCTGAACGTGCTCTCGGAGGGCTTTGCAACGAGCCGCGGCAGGCGCGGCGCGTTCTTGCACCACGACGAGGTCAACCGCTTGATTCGCCCGAGGCGAAGCGCGCGCCTGACCGCGATCACCAACGGCGGCGCGATCCCCGACAACTTCGACTACGAGGTGCGCCTCGAGCCGGAGGGCCTTCGGGTCGGTTCGGTCAACGAGGACTTCGCCATCGAGAGCATGGCCGGGGACATCTTCCAGCTCGGCAACGTCTCGTACCGGATTCTTCGAGTCGAGCCCGGCGTCCTGCGGGTCGCCGACGCCAAGGGCCAGCCTCCGATGCTTCCGTTTTGGTTCGGCGAGGCGCCTTCGCGTGCCGATCTCCTCTCGACCTCGGTCAACGCCATTCGCGCGGGCATCGACGAGCGGCATCGAAACCTCGAAGGAGTCGTCGACTGGCTGCAGGTCGAAACCGGGATTGGCAAGCTCGCCGCGCAGCAGGTCGCGGAGTACCTGGTCGCATCACGAATGGCGCTAGGCACGATGCCAACGCGTGAGACGGTGGTCCTCGAGCGCTTCTTCGACGAAACCGGCGCGATGCACCTGGTCGTTCATTCGCCATTCGGCAGCCGGGTCAATCGCGGCTGGGGCTTGGCGCTCCGCAAGCGATTCTGTCGAAGCTTCAACGTCGAGCTTCAGGCCGCTGCGACCGAAGACGCGATCGTTCTCTCGCTCGGCCCCACGCATAGCTTTCCCCTCGAAGACGTCTTCAAGTTCTTGCGCGCCGAGAACGTCCGCGACGTGCTGGTCCAAGCCCTGCTCGACGCTCCGATGTTTCAAACCCGCTGGCGATGGAACGCGACCCGGGCGCTGGCGGTCTCTCGGTTCCGAGGCGGCAAGAAGGTGCCACCACCGTTTCAGCGGATGCAGGCGGACGACCTGCTCGGGCTATGCTTCCCCGACCAGGTGGCCTGTCTCGAAAACGTCGCCGGTGATCGCGAGGTTCCGGACCATCCCCTGGTGCACCAGACGATCGAAGATTGCCTTCACGAGGCGATGGATATCGACGGACTCGAGGCGCTCCTTCGCCGTTTGCAAGCCGGCGAGCTGACGCTGGTCGCGCGAGATCTCACCGAGCCATCGCCGCTCGCCCAGGAAATTCTGAACGCGAAGCCGTATGCATTCCTCGATGACGCACCGCTCGAAGAGCGTCGAACACAAGCTGTCATGTCGCGCCGATGGCTCGACCCCAGTCAGGCTTCGGACTTGGGCGCGCTCGACGCTGCTGCCATCGAGCGCGTGCGCGGCGAAGCGTGGCCCGAGCCCCGCGACGCCGAGGAAATGCACGATGCCCTGTTGCTGCACCACTGCTTCACCGAGGAGGAAGCCGCGCGGGGCGACTGGCTGGGCTGGCTGGGCGGGCTCGTCGAAGCCGGGCGGGCAACCCGTTTCCTAACCGATGGCAGAGCGCTTTGGACAGCTGCCGAGCGCGTCCCGTTGCTGGAAGCCGCCTGGCCAAGTGGGCATGCCGAAACGGAAGTCGAGGTTCCGAGGCGCCACCGCGACGAGCGCTGGTCGCGAGAAAACGCCGCGCGAGAAATCGTACGAGGCCGATTGCTGGGTTCCGGCCCGACGACGGCGCGTCACCTCGCGAAGCTGCTCGGCTTGGACGCGGGCTTGGTCGACGCTGCCCTCGGTGCAGTCGAAGGAGAAGGCTTCGTCCTTCGCGGAACCTTCACGCCCGGCTCGACTGACGTCGAATGGTGCGAGCGCGGTCTCCTCGCACGGATTCACCGCTACACCCTCAACCGACTGCGAAAAGAGATCGAAGCCGTTTCGGCCGCGGACTACATGCGGTTCCTTCTTCGCTGGCAACATGCCGCGCCGAGCAGCCGAATGGAAGGGCCCGAAGGCTTGGCCGCAATCCTCGAACAGCTCGAAGGCATGGAAGCCGGCGCTGCAGCTTGGGAAGCCGACCTCTTGCCGGTGCGAATGGAAGGCTACGACCCAACCTGGCTCGATCAGCTCTGCATCTCGGGCAGAGTCACGTGGAGTCGGCGCACCCCACCGGCTGGCCGCGCCTCGAGCCCCATCCGAACGAGCCCCATCGCCTTTTGCCGCCGCGAGCACGCGCGCGCCTGGCGCTTCCGCGCGCTTGCCGGGGAGCCCGCCTCCGCGGACGCCGCTCAGGCTTTGGAGATGCTTCGAGCGTCGGGCGCGAGCTTCTTCGACGACATCGTTCACCACACCGGCCTGCTGCCGACGCGGGCGGAGTTGGCTCTCGGCGAGCTCGTCTCGCTCGGATTGGTGACTTCCGATGGCTTCACCGGACTGCGTGCACTGCTGGCACCCGATCCCAAGCGGCCGCGGCCCGGCCGGCGCGCGGTGGCTGCGTACAGCATGGAGGCCGCGGGCCGGTGGACGGTCTTGCCTGACGCCGCCGAGGATCACGACGTCGAAAGCGTCGCGTGGACGCTGCTTCGCCGATGGGGCGTCGTATTTCGTCGGCTGCTCGATCGCGAAGGCGACCTGCCGCCCTGGTATACGATTCTTCGTGTGTACCGGCGGCTCGAAGCGCAGGGCCGTATCCGCGGCGGTCGATTCGTCGCTGGCTTTGCCGGAGAGCAGTATGCCCTGCCCGAAGCCGTCACCGCGCTGCGCAAAGCCCGCCGCCAGAACAAGGCAGGCGAGCTGGTTTCGATCAGCGCCGCCGACCCACTCAACCTGGTAGGCATCATCACGCCCAGCCATCGCGTCCCCGCAACTCCGAAAAACCGCCTGCTGTTCCGCGATGGTGTCCCGATCGCGTTTCGCGAAGGGAGCGAAACGCATTTCATCGAAGATCCCGAGGACGAACGCTGGGCGCTCAGCCAGGCGCTCAGGCGGCAGTCGATCCCGCGCGCGGTTCGAGCGTACCTCGGAAACCGACCCTAGACGCGTCGCTCTGCTTTGGTTGCGACTACCCGCAGCGGAGGGTCGATGATATGACCGTTACTCATGGCCGATTCGTTGGATAGATGCTTTTCCGAGGCTGCGATCAACGGCCTCACTCTGCGCAACCGGCTGATCAAGGCCGCGACCTTCGAAGGCAAATCGCCTGGCGGAGTCCCGAGCGAGGCCCTTGTCGGCTTTCACGAGCGCGTTGGCCAGGGCGGCGTCGGGATGACGACGGTCGCCTACTGCGCCGCCGAATCGGATGGGCGCATTCACGAAGACATGATGTACATGCACGAAGGGATTCGGCCCGAGCTCGAGCGCTTCATTCGCACCGTGCAGGCCACGGGTGCGAGGGTATCTGGGCAGCTCGGGCACTGCGGCGCCTTTACGAAGAACGAGGAGTTCAGCGGAGATCGACCGCTCGGCCCTTCGAAGGGGATGAACGCGCTTGGCCTGACGCACGGCCTCTCACGCATCGCGGAAATGACCAAGCCGCAAATCCGAGAACGCACGCGAGTCATCGGTCGAGCGGCCGCTTTCATGAAGTCCGTCGGTTTCGACGCAATCGAGATTCATTTTGGCCACGGATACGGGATCAGCCAGTTCATCAGCCCGAAGACCAACAAGCGCAAAGACGAATACGGGGGCAGCCTTCAAAACCGCATGCGGTTCGCACTCGAAGTATTGTCCGAAGTCCGGGACAAGGTCGGCGACGACTACCCCCTGCTCGGCAAAATCAGCATGACCGACGGTGTCCCCGGAGGTGTCAGCTATGACGATTCGGTGGAAATCGCAGCGATGCTGGAAGCCGGGGGCCTCGATGTGATCATTTGCAGCGGGGGCACGAGCAGCATGAACCCGATGCTGTTGTTCCGGGGCGACAGCCTCGTCCCAGGACTCATCAAGCACGAGAAGAGCCGGCTCATGAAGCTCGGCATTCGGCTCGCGGCACCCTTCATGTTCAAGGACTACCCGTACGAAGAGACGTATTTTCTCGAGCATGCGCAACGGATACGCGATCGGGTGCAGTGTGGCGTTTGCTACATCGGCGGCGTGTGTACCAACGACAGCATCCGCACCGTGATGGGCGCGGGCTTCGACTTCATCCAACTTGGCAGGGCGCTGATCTTCGATCCCGATTTTCCGAAGCAGGCGCAGGTGCGAAGCAACTACAAGAACGGCTGCAGCCACTGTAACCAGTGCGCGACCTTGATCGAGGCACCGGGCGGCATCTACTGCGTCGAACGCCCCGCCAATTTCAGCTGAGGGGGGAAACTGATGTCCGGATTAAGAGTCTCCACGGACGATCGGGTAACGAGGATCGTCTTTGATCGGCCCGAGGCGCTCAACGCGCTCTCCCCCAACACGCTGAGCGAGCTGATCGACGTTTGCACGGGCCTGGCAAAGAACGACGCCATCAGGGTCGTCGTCTTTTCTGGAGCCGGAAGCTGCTTCTCGGTCGGGGCCGACCTGCCGGCATTCCTTCCGTTTCTATCGGGCCCGGACAGACATGCCACGGCGGACCTAGGCCGACGCACGACCAACGCAATTGGCGAGCTTCCGCAGATTACGGTCGCAGGGATTCGCGGCCACTGCATCGGAGGCGGACTGGTACTCGCCGGCGCCTGCGACATCCGGGTCGCCGCGAGCGATGCCCGCTTCATGATTCCGGAGCTCGACGCCGGGATTCCCCTCGGCTGGGGCGCCATGGCGCACCTCGTCAGACTCGTCGGCGAAACGCTGGCGGCGGACCTGGTCTTGAGCGGACGGGCTTTTGGGGCGGAAGAAGCGCTGCGGGCTGGATTGGTGAGCCGCGTCGTTCCGACCGATCGCCTGGACGGGGAGCTCGAAAGCCTGGTCGACACCATCGCACGCAAGCCAAAGTTCGTGCTCCGAATCACCAAGCAACAAATCCTCGCGATTCGCGGCGGCCGCTTCGATGCACGTGAAGACGCGAACGCTCTGCTCTCGGCACTCAACGATCCGGAAGCGCTCGAGGCCGGCGGCGAATACATCGCCAATCGTCTTCGAAGAGAAGACGGGGACGGCCCCCGATGAACGGTTTTGCGGGCGCAACACCAAAGTCTCGCGGCGACGGGCCATTGGGTCTATCCTCAACCTCGATGTTTCCCTCGCCTGGTGGCGCGTATCCCCCGCCGGAAGAGCTCTTTGCAGGGCGCTATGCGGTCGACGGCACTTTGCCCTGGGGCGGGGTCGCTTCGTATTACCGCGCGACCTCCGAAGGCACGCCCCTCATCCTCTGCGTACTCCCAATCGACTTGAGCCGCTCGAAGCGGGCCGAGACCGCTTTCTCCGAGCTTGCGCACAGGCTTGGGTCGATCCGCTCAGGCGCCGTCGCACGCGTGCTCGACGCGGGCATCATCGACGGTGTCCCCTACCTGGCCTTTGAAGATATGCGGGGCACCCCTCTCGGTACCTTGCTGCGCGATCGCCAGCTGAGCTCCCTGACTGTTCTTCGTTTGGCATTTGAAGTACTGGACGCTCTCGGCGCGGCGCACGCGCAGGGCCTCACGCACGGTGACCTGACTCCGCAGAACATCGTGGTCGGCCGACGGCGAAACGGGCGGCTTGGCGCACAGCTGGTCGGCTTGGGCGTCGTCCCTCTGATCCGCGCGTTCCCGGAGGCGAGCCCCCATGCTGCCCACACCGGCTCGGGCAAACATGCGGTCGCCTACATGGCGCCCGAGCTCTTTGGCGGGGGGACGACGACCCCCTCCGCGGATCTGTATTCCGTTGGGGCATTGCTGCACCACATGGTGATCGGCTCACCGAGGGTGGGCTGGGAACCCGACGATGGGTTTGACGATGTTCCCGGTCTGCCCGATGTGATCAGGCGGGCGATGGCTAGGCATCCACAGAATCGATACGCCGACGCGGCCGCGATGCGCGCGGCGCTCGACTGGCTCGAGGTCGAATCGGCCAAGCAGAACCCTCAGACCCAAGACATCGCACCGTGGATGGAAACTTCGAACATCGGTTCCATCCCCGTTCCCTCGCTCAACTCGCCTCTTCCGCCCACGCTTGCGACCAGCAGCCACCCGCCCGGGAAGATTCTCAGCACGTCGGGCGCGCGTCCAATCCCGATCAAGCCCGTACAAGTTGAAGACTTCCGCTCCGATCGCATGCTTCGCTGGCGTCAAATCACCCTACTCTCGATCCTGTTGGGCAGCCTCCTGTTCGCGGGTTACTGGTGGGACTCGAGGCACAGTCCAAACGATGCGACGCTCCACTTGGGCCTCGACCAAGGCGCAGACTATGGCGAGTAGCGAACCCAAATCCAAACGGACCGACGAAGAGCTGATGGACGCCTACGTCGATGGGGACGAGGCTGCGTTTCGACTCCTGTTCGAACGATACGGGCCCATCCTTCTTCGGCTCACTCGACGCCACCTGCGCAACGACGAGCTGGCCGAGGAGATCGTCCAGCAGACGTTTTTCCGGCTTCACGGCGCACGAAACGACTTTCGACGGGGCTCCAAGCTGCGCCCGTGGGTCATGACCATCGCGATGAACCTCGTTCGTGAGCACTGGCGTCGAACGAAACGACGCAAGATGACCAGCTTGGAGGTCGAGACGCAGGCCGCCCCGGAAGCCGATTTCATGCCCCTGGAGCTGCGCCAGCGCTCCGAGCTCCTTCACGTGGCCCTCGAAAAGCTGCCCACCAGCCAGCGAGAAGTGGTGGAGCTTCATTGGTTTCAAGAACGGCCATACGCCGAAGTCGCCCAAATTGTGGGGACTTCCGAGGGTGCTGTACGTGTCCGCGCACATCGTGCCTACAGAACTTTGAAACAATTGTTGGTCCTGGAAATACGTGGTGATGAATGACTAGTGGCAGCAATAAGCCGGAGGCCGGCCTCGGGGAGCGCTTGCGCGAGCTCGATGCGCAAGAGATGCCCGGCAACTCCGAGCGGATGGACCGCATGTTCGGCAACCTGAAAGCGGAGTGCGAAAAGAGCGACCGCTCGATTGCGGGCTTCCTGAGGAGCCGCTCGACGACGGCACGACGGATGATCGTGCTCGCTGTGTTCGCAACGCTGGCGGTCGTGGGCTGGTTTGCATTCCCGTTGATCAGCGATCAAGCCCGTACGATTCAATGGACGATCAGCCTGGCGACGTTCTGTGTCCTATTGGTGATTGCGATGTTCATGGTCACGCGCCCCGTGCACCTCCCTGCCCTCCCGCATTGGCAGTCCGTGTGTCTGGTTTGCATCGCGCTCGGGGCAACCGTCTTGGCGGCGTTCTGGCCGCACCCCGCGGCGCAGGCAGCGACGCATGAGCACGTTGGCAGCGTCATGGCTGGGGCTTGCATGGGCGTCGGGCTCCTCCTCGGGGTACCCGTGTATGCATTGCTTCGCCTGGTCGATCGCGGCAACGCGCTTGGAAGTCTCGTCGCCGCAGCGGCCGCGGGGGTTGCGGGGAACTTCGTGCTCAAAGCGCATTGCCCCGTCCCAGGCACCTCACACGAGCTTTTGGGCCACGCTTCCGTCGCGGTCTTGTTCGTCGTGGGTCTAGGCTTGGTTCACCGCTTCGTTCCAGCGAAATAGGCTGCGCCGGTCACTCCTCAGGTTCCCTGGTCCTCGAGCCGAAAAAACAGGTATGCTTCCGCCGCCGAGGAGGATCTGTGAGCGAAGAGCTACGTCGCGACTTCAACGAAAAGGGTATCCGGAAGGTCAAGGTCGGTGGTTTCGACGTCGACGGCTTGCTGCGCGGCAAATACATCAGCCTCGAGAAGTTTTGGTCCGCCCTCGATAAAGGATTCGGCTTCTGCGACGTCATTTTTGGCTGGGACATCTGCGACCAGCTCTACGACAACGCCACGGTGACCGGCTGGCAAACGGGCTATCCGGATGCTTTGGCCCGGATCGATGCGTCGTCTTTTCGTGTTCTTCCGGACGCGCCGGACACCGCGAACTTCCTCGTCGACTTCTATACCCAGGACGGCAAGCCCCACCCAGCATGCCCTCGGAACTTGCTCAAGAAGGTGATCGAGAAGGCAGACGCTGCCGGGTTCACGGCCAAATTCTCCGCCGAGTTCGAATTTTGGGTCTTTCAAGAGACGCCAGAGTCGATGCATCAGAAGGATTTCCGAGATCTCGAACCGTTGAGCCCCGGCATGTTCGGGTACTCCTGGTTACGTGCTGGGCAGCATCAGGCCCTTGTCGACGACATCTTGGACACCTGCGCCGAGTACGACATCGAGATCGAAGGCATCCACACCGAAACGGGCCCCGGCGTCTGGGAAGCAGCGCTGCGCTACGACGATGTGCTCGCCGCGGCGGACAAGGCGGCGCTCTTCAAGACGACACTCAAGCAGATCTGCGCGCGGCACGATCTGTCTGTGACCTTCATGGCCAAATGGAACGCGGACTTGCCCGGCTCGAGCGGACACATCCATCAAAGCCTCTGGGATGCCGGAGAGCAGATCAACCTCTTCGCGGCCGCGGGAAGCGACCGATTGAGTGAGACCGGCCGTCACTACTTGGCGGGTCTGGTGACCCTCGCTCCGGAGCTCACCGCCCTGTATTCGCCCTTCGTCAACAGCTACAAGCGCTACGTCCCCGGAGTATGGGCTCCATTGAACGCATCCTGGGGAATCGAAAATCGGACCTGCGGCTCGCGGGTCATCCTCGGTCCGACGGATCACGCGACGCGAATCGAGTTCCGGCAGACCGCCGCCGACATCAACCCGTACATCGCGATGGCGGCATGCCTCGGCGCGGGCCTGTATGGGATCGCCGAGAAGACCGAGCCACCGGCGATGACCCGCGGCGATGCTACCAGCGACGGTGACCCAGCGCTTGCGCTTCCCCTCACGCTCGAAGCCGCCGTTGAACGCCTTCGGGGCAGCGAGGTCGCCCGACTGGCGCTCGGCGACGATTTCATCGATCACTTCATTCGTACCCGAGACTGGGAGTGCCGAGAGTACCGCAAGGCCGTCAGCGACTGGGAGCTTCGCCGCTACTTCGAGGCGGTTTAGGATGTTGCAATGCTGAAACGCTTCTTATCGGAACGCCCCCTTCGACTTCCGCATCTCAGGCCGTACGTTCCGCGGCCGAGCGACCCGTCAATCTTCTGGTTCAACAGCGAGCGTGACGATGTCATCTCAGACGTCGTGAACCGAATCTGCGCCGCGCACGAGACCGACCGCAGCGGCTTGGAAGTGGCGCTCAACGATGCGGCCTTCCATGAAATTAGACGGCTCGAGAAACAGCGCGACGACGAGGCGCGCGATCGGCTCGGCTATTGGCGCTCGATGATTCGCCGGATCGGCAAAATGGACGACTCCGAGCAGCGACGGGTCTTGCACACGATCGTGACCGACATGGCCCGCGACATCGCCGGCAACTTCGACCCCCGCGTCTATCGTTTCGCGCGCCGGGCTGCGCCGCGCCTGATCGGCGGCGTCATGGAGCCGCGGCGCCTCACCGAGGGTTTGATGGACGGGGCCCCAGCATCGCTCGACCGCGTGCTTCGGGTCCAGGGAGACCTCGACCACATTCGAAACCTGCAAAACCGGGGAAGCCTGGTTTTCGTCCCGACGCACTCGTCGAACCTCGATTCGATCGTCCTTTCGCAGGCTCTCGAGACATCCGGGCTGCCGCCGGTCATCTACGGCGCCGGTAAGAACCTGTTCACCAACCCCATCATCAGCTTCTTCATGCACAATCTGGGGGCCTATCGCGTCGATCGGCGGATTCAGGTCAGCTTATATAAGCGCGTACTGAAGCTGTACTCGCAGGTGATGATCGAGCGCGGCTACCATTCGCTTTTCTTCCCTGGAGGCACCCGGAGCCGCTCGGGCATGATCGACCGCCACCTCAAGCTCGGTCTTCTCGGCTCCGCGGTCGGGGCATTCACGACCAATCGGGTGCGACGGGTGGACCGTCCGGTTTGGTTCGTTCCAACGACCATCAACTACGCGCTCGTCCTCGAAGCCGAAACGCTGATCAAGGACTGGCTCACCGAAGAAGGGCAGGCTCGGTACATCATCGAAGACGACGAATTCTCTCGGATCGATCGCTGGTTCGCGTTCTTCCGAAAGATGGTCGGAATGCGCGGCGGCTGCATCATTCGATTCGGCGAGCCGATCGACCCGTTTGGCAATACCGTAGACGCCGAGGGGCAGTCGCTGACGCCGACCGGGCGGTCGATCGACGCCGGCGGCTACATCGAGCATCGAGGCAAGGCCGTGGTCGACGCAGCGCGCGATGCCTCGTACACGCGCGAGCTCGGCGAGGTGCTCGCGCAACGCTACGAAAAAGAGACCGTCCTGATGAGCACGCAGGTCGTGGCCCACGTGCTGTTCCGCGATCTGGTGCAATCGACCCCGGGCATGGACCTATTCACGCGGATGCGGCTTCGCGGCGAGATCGCGGTGGACAGTGAAATCCTTTGCCGGGAGCTCGGTGAGGCCCGCGACCGCCTACTCGCCCTCGAGGGGCAGGGCCGGGTCCGAACGAGCGAAGTCGTCAAAGAGGACTCTCCAGAGGAGCTGCTCGAACGCGCCCTGAGCTTCTGGAACGGGTACCACGATTCGACGGCCGCCACGCGGGAAGGCGATCGCATCGTCATCGGTGACCCGGCCCTGCTGCTCTATTACCAAAACCGACTGGTCCCGTTCGCCCAGGAGATCGCAAGCCCCGAACAACTAAAAGCAGCGTGCGAGATCGAGCTGCTGGGGGGTCGCCAATGAGCCTTCGCATCGGAGTGGTCGGGGCAGGTGGATTTGGACGCGCAATCGCGCAGGCGTCGGCGCGACATGGACACGAGGTCGTCGTCTGGAGCCGACGGGCGCGCGAGCTTCCCGAGCCAATCGAAACCTCGACCGACATCGGTTCCATCCGGAACTGCGAGCTCATCTTCATGGCGGTGCCGGCGCGGCATGCGATCGAGGCCGCCGAGCAGCTGGGCGAAGTCGTCGACGGCCGGCACTTGATGGTGCACATCAGTCGCGGCCTGATAGGCCCCGAGCTCAGGACCATCACCAAGGTGATCGCCGAAAAGACTGTCTGCAGACGGCTCGGTGCGCTCGCAGGCCCACTCGTCGCCGACGCGTTGGCCGAAGGGCGCCCTAGCGGCGCTATTCTTGGCACCGGCTTTCCCGAGCTCACTGAAATGGTTCGCGACGCTTTGGGCGGCTCGGAGCTTCGCGTGTATGACACGCCGGATGTCGTCGGCGTCGAGCTTGCGAGCGCGACGGTCGGCTTTCTGACGGTCGTCCTCGCCTATGCCAAAGAGGTCGGTGTGGGTCCCAGCACGCTTGCGGTGCTCGCGACGCGCGGGATGGTCGAAGTCTCGCGCATCGGGCAGACGCTCGGCGCCGAGGAGTCGACCTTCATGGGCCTCGCGGGCCTAGGCGACCTGATCGCCGCCGTCGCAGGAGACGAACGCCCCGAGATCCGGCTCGGCCGAGCTTTGGCGAAAGGGGCCACGCTCGCCAGCGCGGTCGGCGAAGCCGGTGCGTACATCGAAGGCATCGAGGTCGCGGCCCAAATGATGGAGCACGCCCGACGCCTCGGGCTCGAGACACCCATCTCATCGACATTTGTTGCCCTCTCTCAGGGTCGCATGAGCTCCGATGATGCTATTCATGCGCTCATGGAGAGGCGCGTAGGCAGAGAATGACAGACACATCGAGCTTGGTTTACTGGAGCTTCCCGACGCGGGTCGTCCTCGGCGAAGGCGCCGTGACGCAGTGCGGGAACGAGGCGCAACGACTCGGAGCCGAGCGCGTGCTGCTGGTTTCCGATCACGGTGTCGAAAAGGCGGGCTTGCTCGAACCGGTTCGCGCCGCGCTCGATGCCGCAGGGCTCCCGCACGAATCGACGCTCGAGATCTCGTCCAACCCGCTCGAGACCGAAGTCCTAGGCGCGGCACGGGTCTACCACGACTTCGAGGCCAACCTGGTGCTGGGTGTCGGGGGTGGAAGCGTGCTCGATGTGGCCAAGCTGGTGCGCCTGTCCGCGACACACAGTGGACCTCTGGCCGAATACGACGACGCCATTGGCGGCAGCGCCAAAATCAAGGCGCCTCTGCCACCCATGATCGCGATCCCGACGACCGCGGGAACGGGGAGTGAAGTCGGCCGGAGCGGCGTGGTGACGATTCAAGCCACGAACCGAAAGACCGTGGTCTTCTCGCCGCTGCTGTTGCCGGAGGTCGCCATTCTCGATCCAGTCATGACGCGAACCATGCCACCCGGCATGACCGCGGCGACGGGCATGGACGCCCTCACCCATTGCATCGAGGCTTACGCATCCGTCGGCGATCACCCGATGGCCGATGCGATTGCGCTAGGCGGCGTTCGACTCTGCCATCGCTCGCTCAAAGCGGCGACAGACGATGGCGATGACCTTCGGGCGCGCGAGGACATGCTCAAGGCAGCCATGATGGGGGCGGTCGCCTTCCAAAAGGGCCTTGGTGCCTGTCATTCTCTCGCGCACCCACTTTCGGCAGAGCTCGGAATGCATCACGGGCTGGCGAACGCGATCTGCCTACCCGCGGTGCTCGACTTCAATCGTGCAGCGGTGCCGGAGCGCATCGCAGAGATCGCACTGCAGCTCGGCGTCCGCGGCAGTGACGAAAGCACGATGGCGTTCGAGTGCGCGGGTGCCGTGAGAGCCCTACGGAAGTCGATCGGTCTGCCCGCTGACCTTCGGTCCCAGGGCATCGAAGAAGGTCAACTGCCGCGCTTGGCTGCCCTGGCGTTTGCGGATTCCTGTCACGCGCTCAATCCTCGGCCCTGCACCCAAGACGATCTCCTCGCCCTCTACAAGGCGAGCCTCGACGATGGCTAGGCGCAAAAAGGGGAAGCTCGAGTCCATCGCCAAGTTGCTCAAGGGCGTTTATCCAGCGCCTGACCAACTCGAAGCCGCGAAGGCATTCTCCTGGTGGTCTCGATCGGTCCCGCCGCGCATCTTGGAGCACGCGCGTCCTGTTCGGCTTTCACGCGGGGTTCTCATCGTCCACGTCAGCTCTTCGGTCTGGGCCAACGAGTTGCACTACCTCAGCGAGGATTTGCTCACCCGCCTTCGCAAGGCCGCACCGACGAGCGGCATCGAGAAGATCCGTTTCCAGGTCGGGCCTTTGCCGGACATCCCCAAGCGCCCCGAAGCTGCGCCGCGCCCAGCAGAGCCCGTGCGTTTGGCCGCCTTGCCCGAGGAGCTCGGACGAGCGCTGAGCCGAGTCGACGATGATGGTCTGAGGAAGGCCATCGCTGAAGCCGCCACCACCAGTTTGGCTAGGATAAGGAAGCCAAAGGACTGACGGGCTCGAGGTCGGGTAGCCTAGCGGGGGTGTCGCGCGGCGCGGATCATGGCTTCTAGGGTTTGCGGGCCTTCCGGGGACGCGAGCAGCGTGCAAACGTCCTCAGGCAGCGCCAGGGTCACGGCCCGCAGCGCTCGCTCGGTGAGTACCGGGAGGGTCACTCCGAGCTCCGATCCGATGCGTGTCATCAGGTCGACCCCGGGGTCCGCGACTTCTGCTTTTTCGAGGCGTGCGATGGTGCGCCTCGAAACGCCGACCCTCTGCGCGAGCTCGAGCTGACCAATCCGATCGCAGAGCTCGCGGAGAATGGGAAGGTTGGCTGAAATGACATCCACACTGGCCATTTAGGGACAATATCGTCCCTCTGAAACCAAAGCAAGGCCATTACTGCTGGCGAAGGCCACCGGTCAGCTCGGAAACCAGCGTGCGGACCGCAGCCACCGCCTCGTCGGTGCTGGCCGCAGCCTCGATCGCTTGAACCACGGCGCTGCCAACTACGACGCCGTCGGCGTGCGGCGAGACGGTCGCCACGTCGGCTTTGGTCTTCACACCGAAGCCGATTGCGAGCGGGCGCCCGAGCTGCTGCTGCAATGCGCTCGCCCGTTTGGAAGCGCTTGCCAAATCGGTGGCCGTCGAGCCTGTCACACCGGTCATCGAGACGTAATAGATGAACGAAGTCGCCATTTCACCGGCCTGTTTGATGCGATGTGGATCGCTCGTCGGGGCCAGGAGGGGAACGAAGTCGAGGCCTCTTGCGACCGCGGGCCCTCGAAGCCCGCCGCTTTCCTCGGGCGGGAGATTGACGACGAGGAATCCATCGGCGCCGCTGTCCGCGGCGTCATCGGCGAGCTTCTGCTCACCATAGGCGAGAATTGGATTGTAGTAGCCGAAGAGCAGAATCGGTACCTCCGTGCGGCGACGAATCACGCGCACCGTTTCGAGCACCTTGGCGAGCGTCGTTCCCCGGCGCAAAGATCGCTCCGCCGCACGCTGAATCGCTGGACCATCGGCGGTCGGATCGCTGAATGGCACCCCGAGCTCGACGATGTCGGCGCCTGAGTCGGCAGCAGCGACGACCAGCTCCACGGTCGCATTCAGATCAGGGTCCCCGGCGCAGAGGTAGATCACGAGGGCAGCGCGATTCTCCTTGCGCGCGTTCTCGAACGCGTCAGCGATGCGGCCCACGCCGGTCAGCCCCTTTCCTCGAGCTTCTCGATCACCGTCTCGAGATCCTTGTCTCCCCGCCCGGACAGGCAGACCAAGATATCCGCGTCCGGCCCGAGCTCCTTGGCCAGCGCCGGAAGATACGCAAATGCATGGCTCGTTTCGAGCGCAGGGATGATGCCTTCCGTGCGGCATAACTGCTGAAAAGCGTCGAGTGCGGCCCCATCGGTGACGGCCGTATAGGTCGCACGGCCCGTGTCCTTGAGCCAGGCGTGCTCAGGACCCACACCGGGGTAGTCGAGCCCCGCGCTGATCGAATGCGCTTCGACGATTTGACCGTCCTCCGTTTGGAGCACGTAGCTCTTTGCGCCGTGCAAGACGCCGACCCCCCCTGCACACAGCGGCGCGGCGTGGTGACCGGTGGCGATCCCGTCGCCTGCCGCTTCGACCCCGATCAAGCGGACAGCCGCGTCATCGATGAAGCCGGCAAAGATGCCCATCGCGTTCGAGCCGCCGCCAACGCAGGCGACGACCGCATCGGGCAGCTTGCCCGCCTGCTCCAGCATCTGCACCCGCGACTCGCGGCCGATGACCGCCTGAAAGTCCCGAACGATCATCGGGTAGGGATGCGGACCCGCCACCGAGCCGACGCAGTAGTGTGTGGTGCGTACGTTGGTCACCCAGTCTCGCAGCGCCTCGTTCATCGCGTCTTTCAGCGTCGCAGAACCAGAGGTGACGGAGTGTACCTCCGCGCCCAGCAGCTCCATGCGCTGGACGTTGGGCGCCTGACGGCGCACGTCCTCGGCCCCCATGAAGACCTCGCAGGGCAAACCCATGAGGGCGCATGCGGTCGCGGTCGCGACACCGTGCTGGCCCGCGCCCGTCTCTGCGATGATCCGGGTCTTGTGCATCCGCTTGGCCAGCAGAATCTGGCCGATGGTGTTGTTCACCTTGTGGGCGCCGGTGTGGCAGAGGTCTTCGCGCTTGAGCCAGATCCGCGCCCCCACCTCTTCGCTGAGGCGGGCGGCAAAATAGGTCGGCGTCTTGCGCCCGGCATAGTGATGGAGAAGCGAATCGAGCTCCGCCTGAAACGCCGGATCCCGCTGAGATTCTTCGTAGGCACGGGTGAGCTCGTCGAGCGCAGGCATCAGGGTCTCGGCGACATAGCGTCCGCCGTAGGGCCCGTACCGCCCGGAAACCGATTCGAGGGGTTGCATGAGACGCGGAACGTAGCGCATAGATGAACGGGGCGCATGCGTATCACAGAGCCGAGCCAAGCCAGCCCGCAACCACTCGACCGCGAAGCCTACGAGCGCTTGCTTCGCCGGGTGTCGTTCCTCCATCAGTGGTTTCAGCCGACCATTGAAGGCGTCGAAAACATCCCGCTCGACGAAGGCGCTTTAATCGTGACCAACCATGGTCATTTCGGCATCGACCTTCCTGTGCTCTTGCGGCTCATTCTCGAAGGGCGGGGCCGAATCGTGCGGTCCCTCGGAGACCGCGTGGTCTTCGCGCTGCCGATCTTTCGCGACCTCGCGCACAGCATGGGCGCGATCGAAGGAGAGCCTAAGGCGACCGTTCGGTTGCTACAAGACGATCAGTTGGTCTTGGTCTACCCCGGCGGTGCCAAAGAAGCACTCAGCGATCCACAGGATGCGTATCGCCTGCAATGGGAGAACAGCCACGGCTTCGTTCGCACTGCCCTGCGCGCACAGAAACCGATCATCCCGATCGCGGGGCTCGGCAATGAAGAGCTCTATGTGCAGGTCGTGTCCCAGGATCGCGTTCGACAAAGCGGTTTCGGCCGATTCATTTCGCAGCTGCTCGGCGACAAGTACGTCACGCCCATCTACATGGGCCTCGGCGCACTCCCCTTCCCCACAGAGCTTCACTATATCGTCGGCGAGCCAATCCGCCTGCCCTACGGCCCGGAGGCGGCCGAGGATCCGGAAATCGTCGCGGGACTACACCGTCAGGTGACCGATGCGACTCAGCGATTGATCGACGAGGGCCTGCGCCAGCGGGACAGCGCCGGCACGGACGCCGACGCTGTGTCTCGCGCCACGACGTGATAGGGTTCGCCCGGAATCCGGCGATGGGAATCAGGCTCTACCGCAGAAGCTTCACCAAGCTCACGGTGCTCACCGGCGCAAGCGTGCTGGTCCTTCCGGCATGTCACGATGACGCCGTCACGCAGCCGAACGAGGTCGCGCTCACGAGCGACGAGCGCACTCTCCTCGAGCACTTCGCGGAGGTGTTCTTGCCGACCGATGGCACCTCGCTGAAACCGCGCTCCGAAGTCCCCGTCGTCGACAACATCGAACACGCGTTTACGTTGATGGACGCTCCAACGCTCGAGCAGGTCCGCATCGGCCTCAAGCTATTCGACTACGGCGCCGTTCTGATCGGCCTGCACTTCGCGCGCTTCGTCAACCTCTCGGCGGACCGGCAGCTCGACTACATCAAGCGCTGGGAAGAGGGCATCGAGATCCAACGCGGGATCTCCACACTCCTGAAAAAGCTCGTCTGCTACGGCTATTGGAAAAACGTCGAAGCAGGACGCGCCATCGGCTACCAAGGCCCGGTTTCCGAAGCAGGCGGAATCGCGAGCCTGGGGAACGCGCCCATGCCTCGCGCCACGAGCGGGTGACGACGATGGCGGACCTGCCCAAAGCGACGATCCAAGGCCGACCCGCACTGAACGTGACGTCGCCGGAACAGATCCCCGTGGCAGGTCTCGACCTGGAAGCGGATGTCGTGGTCATCGGCTCGGGCGCCGCCGGGGCGGTGACGGCTTACGAGCTGGCGCGCTCTGGTGCAAGGGTGGTTGTCCTCGAGGCAGGGCCGCACATCCCGTCTAGCGAATTTCAGGAGCATGCGCCGACCGCGTTCGAGACCCTGTACCAGGACGATGGGAACCAGCTCAACACCACCGGAGACCTCGCCATCCTTCAAGGCAAGTGCGTTGGAGGCTCGACCGTCGTCAACGCCGCTGCCTGCTTTCGGGCGCCAAATCAGGTCCTCGGGGATTGGGCCGAGAAGCACGGCTTGGACAATCTCTCACCCGAGGCGCTCCGTCCCTACTTCGAACGCGTCGAACGAAACCTTTCGGTTCATCAGAACGAGCCGCACGAGGTCAACTACAACGGCCGCTTGCTGATCGAAGGCGCCAAGAAGCTCGGCATTCCGGCGTCTCCAATCTCTCGCAACATCCGCGACTGCGCGCTCACGGGTCATTGCATCTCTGGATGCAAGACCGATCGCAAGCAGTCGATGCTGGTCACGTACCTGCCTTGGGCCAGCGAGCAGGGTGCCACCATTCTCAGCGGCACCCGAGCCGAAACCTTCGAGGTCAGCAACCGACGTATTACCGCGGTCCGCGCGGTCGCCACCGATGCGGCTGGAAAAGAAAAGCCGGTCCAGGTGCGTGCCGGCCTGGTCGTCGTCGCTGCCGGCGCGGTGCAGACCCCGCTTCTCTTTCAGCGGAACAAGCTCGGGAACAGCAGCGGCCAAATCGGCCTCAACTTCGCGTGCCACCCTTCGCTTGCGGTATTCGGCGAACACGAGAACGACATTTACGCCTGGGTTGGCGCCACGCTGAGCGCGCAGGCGGGCGACATCGAAAACCCGCTCAAAGGTGGCTACCTGCTGGAAGCCGGCATGGTCGGCCCGGTCGTGACCAGCGCCTGGATCGACGGGGGCGTCGGCAGCGACTTCGTCGAGTTCATGGAGAACAGCAAGAAGTTCCAAGCTGCAGTCACCTTGATTCACGACCACAACGTGGGCCGAGTCTATCTAGACGGCGATCGCAAGCGAATCGAGTACGACCTGGACGACCGCGATTTCGAATCGATGCGGGAGGCGCTTCGCGGTACCGCTCGGATCTACTTTGCTGCCGGCGCGCGCCGTGTGTATCTGCCGACGACTCGGCGAATCACCATCGAAAGCGCGGACCAAGTCGACTCGGTGATCAATAGCCTTCAAAACGGCAAGCACATGTATCGAATCAGCTCGTACCACCCGCAGGGGACGATGCGGATGGGCGCCAACCCGGCGAAGAGTGTCGTCGGGCCGAACGGGCTCTGCCACGACCTGGACAACGTTTACGTGCCAGACGCAAGCCTATTCCCCTCCTCGCTCTTGGTGAACCCTCAGGTCACCGTTTACACGATGGCCAGCTACATCTCGGACCAAATCCTGGCGCGCGCGTAGACTCGTGAGCCTGCAAACCGCCCTCCGCGAGACCAGCTACTCCGTGCGCTTCATGCGGCTGAAGCACCAAACTCCGCCGTCGGCCTCCACGAGCCTCCAGCCCTCAGCTCCCAGCCCGGAGAACTGCTGCGTCATCGCTTCTGGCTTCTTGGCTGGGCGAACGCATTTGTACTCCCATTTGTGCGAACCCCACTTGCCGTGATGAGGGTGGCCCTTGCCACAGTGTGAACACGCCTTGCCTTGCTTGCAGTGCGGGCAGGTTTTGCCGTCGGTGCAGTGGGGACAGTCCTTACCAGCCGCGCAGTGCGGACACGCGGCGCCCTGCCCGCAAGTCTCACAAGACGCGGCCTTGCGGTCGGCCTGCGATTCTGCCGGGGCGCTGCCGAGGGCAAGCCACATCAAGCCGGCGGCGAGAGCAGAAGCGAAAAGCACAGTACGCATGAATCCTCCTAAAGTTGAGCCGAGCAAGCTAGCATGCGTCGGGCGTACTGGCGCGCGCTATTCGCCTTTCGCGGCGTCGACGAAGCGCTTGACCAAATCCGGATCCTTGCGACCGGGTGTCGACTCCACGCCGGACGCAACATCCACACGAAACGGCTTCACCGCGCGCACGGCTTCGGCGACATTGTCGGGTGTCAGGCCGCCGGCGAGGGTCAGCTTGCGCTCCTTGGCGACCTCGGCGGCGATCGCCCAGTCGAAGGTTCTGCCGGTGCCACCGGGCATGCCGGGGACGCTGGCGTCGAGGAGGATATGCTCGCCGGGGTAGCTCCGTACGAGCTCGATGGCGGAGCCGTCCTTCACAGAGATCGCCTTGTACGCATTGGGCAAGAGCGCGGCGAGCAGCTCGGGCGGCTCCGCCCCGTGCAGCTGCACCCAGCCAATCCCGGTTTCGAGCAAGATTTCGCGAAGCTGCTCCAAGTTGAAATCGACGAATACCCCGACCATTTGTACATGCTCAGCCCCGGCCTCGACGATGGCGCGGGCCATCCGGGCATCGACGCATCGGGGAGAGGCTGGCCAGAAGTTGAGGCCGATCGAGTCCGCGCCGGCCTCGATGCAACGCAGTGCGTCGTCAACGGTCGTTAACCCGCAGATTTTGACCTCGGTCATGTCCGGAGGATGGGCCGACACCGTCTCCTCGTCCAACCTGCGCGGGGCGCTTGCCGATCGAGGACCTGGGTTCTAAAAGGGCAACCAGCTGGACCCGGAACACGGGCGCAGTGGCTCCTACGGGACTAGAATCGATGATAGAGCATGGAAACAACTGCCGCTGCGCGCGTTCAGCCCAGTCCGCGTGAAACCCTAGACTCCGTGGTGATTCGCTTCGCCGGCGACTCCGGCGACGGAATGCAACTCACCGGAAGTCAGTTTACGACTGCCACCGCGGACGCGGGAAACGACCTGGCGACGTTTCCAGATTTCCCAGCGGAGATTCGCGCTCCGGCCGGCACGACATACGGGGTGTCGGGCTACCAGATTCAATTCGCGTCGCACGATGTGCTGACTCCGGGCGACGCCCCTGACGTGCTGGTGGCCATGAACCCGGCTGCGCTCAAAGTGAACAGCGACGCGCTCAAGCCCGGTGGCCTGCTTGTCGTCAACACCGGCGCTTTCAGCTCGAACAACCTCAAGAAGGCGGGCTACGAGGCCAACCCGCTCGAAGACGGCTCGATGGATCGCTTTCGCATCTTGTCGCTCGACATCAACAAGATGACACTCGACGCGGTCAAAGATGTCGGTCTCGGCGCGAAGGAATCCAATCGCTGCAAGAACATGTGGACGCTTGGGCTCATGTATTGGCTCTTCGGTCGCGAACGCGACCAGACGGTCGCGTGGCTCAAGAACAAGTTTGCGAAGAATCCCAAGGTGGCCGAGGCAAACATCGCCGCGCTCAACGCCGGTCACATCTATGGCGAAAACGCGGAATTGCCGCACGGAATCCACGCCTATGAGGTGCCGGCCGCCCATCTGAAGCCCGGCGAGTACCGAAACGTCAGCGGCAATGAAGCCACCGCCTGGGGGCTCGTCACCGGTGCACGGCTTGCCGGCCTGAAGATGATGTACGGCTCGTACCCGATCACCCCCGCCTCGAGCCTCTTGCACCAGTTGGCGCGCCTCAAGCATTTTGGCGTGACGACCTTTCAAGCCGAAGACGAAATCGCGGCGGTTGCCGCGGCGGTTGGTGCGAGCTTCGGCGGCTCGGTCGGAGTGACGGGGACATCGGGACCAGGCATCGCGTTGAAATCCGAAGCGATCGGTCTGGCGATTGCCGCCGAGCTGCCCTTGGTGATCGTCAACGTGCAGCGAGGAGGGCCGTCGACGGGGCTGCCCACGAAGACAGAGCAGTCCGACCTCTTCCAGGCTGTCGTGGGGCGCAACGGCGACGCGCCCCTCGTGGTCTTGGCCGCTGCAACGCCCGGTGACTGTTACTATATGGCGATCGAAGCGGTTCGAATGGCCGTGAAATACATGACACCGGTCATCTTGCTCAGCGATGGCTATCTGGCCAACAGCGCGGAGCCATGGCCGCTCCCAGACCTCGATGCGCTGCGACCATTCCCCGTCCAGTTTCATCGTGACCCGGAGGGTTTCCACCCGTTCCTTCGCGACGAACAAACGCACGCTCGCGTTTGGGCGATTCCAGGCACGCCCGGCCTGGAGCACCGCATTGGCGGCCTCGAAAAGGACCGCACCACCGGGCACATTTCATATGACCCGCACAACCACCACCGGATGACCAAGATTCGTCACCAGAAGGTGGCTGGAATCGCGAGGGACATCGAGCGTGCGAAGGTCGACCAGGGCGAGGGTGAAGGCGACTTGCTGATGGTCGGCTGGGGCTCGACCTACGGCGCGATCAGTCAGGCAGTGGCGGTCCTACGCGAGCGAGGCCACGACGTTTCCCATCTCCACCTCAGGAACATCTGGCCGCTGCCTGAAGGGCTTGGCGATCTACTGCGCTCCTTCAACAGCGTGTTGGTGCCGGAGCTCAACTTCGGGCAGCTCACGATGCTGCTTCGGGCGGAGTTCCTCGTCCCTGCCGAGAGCCTCACGCGAGTGACGGGGCAGCCATTCCGAGTCGCCGGCCTCGTCGAATCGGTGGAAGAACGACTTCAACGGAGCGCAGAATGAGCCCCAACTCTCCAAAGAAAGAATACTCGCGCAAGGATTTTACCTCCGACCAAGAGGTGCGCTGGTGTCCCGGCTGCGGCGACTACGCGATCCTTGCAGCCGTGCAGCGCACCCTTCCAAGCCTCGGGTCGACGCCGGAGAACACGGTGTTCATCTCGGGCATCGGCTGCTCGAGCCGCTTCCCCTACTACATGAACACCTACGGCTTCCACACGATTCATGGGCGCGCACCTGCGGTGGCAACCGGCGTCAAGCTCGCCAACCCCGAGCTCGACGTTTGGGTGATCACCGGTGACGGCGACGGCCTGAGCATCGGAGGCAACCATCTGCTCCACGTCCTTCGACGAAACATCGATCTACAGGTCATGTTGTTCAACAACCAGATCTACGGCCTCACCAAGGGGCAGTACTCGCCCACCTCGCAGGTCGGGCAGGTCACGCCGTCGAGCCCGCTCGGCTCGATCGATCAGCCCGTAGTACCGACGCGATTTGCATTGGGCGCCGGCGCGACCTTCGTCGCGCGCGCATTCGATATCTCCAAGAAACTTCCCGAAGCTCTGACGGCGGCGCGGGAGCACAAGGGCGCAGCGTTCATCGAAATTCTGCAAAACTGCCCAGTCTTCAACGACGGCGTGTTCGATCTCGTGACCGATCGAAAGACAGGCCCTGCGTACCAGCTGTGGCTCGAGCACGGACGGCCAATGACGTTCGGTGCAAACGGCGAGAAGGGCCTTCGCCTCAACACCAAGACACTCAGCCTCGAAGTCGTGACCATCGGCGAGGACGGCGTGACAGAGCAAGACATCGTCATCCACGACGAAACCAACAACCAGCTCGCCTGGATGCTCACCGACCTCCCCGACGTCGTCGCACTGGGCGTTCTGTACCGTCATCAGGGTCCGGTTTACAACGAGAGCGTCGAAACGCAGCGCGAGCTGGCCGAAGAGCGCTTCGGAGAGCCGGATCTACACGCCCTGCTGCGGCAAGGGCATACCTGGACCGTCACCTGACGGCGCATCCCCGTCGACGGGCAGGGTCAAGACGATGCGAAGCCCGTGCGGTTCACGCAAGCCAGCGGTGACAAAACCCGCGGAGCGAAATGCCAGGCTCGCCATTTTTGCGAGCCCGAGCTTCGCGTTGGGACGACGGTCGATCTTGGCGAACGGTGTAAATATCGTTCGAAGGTCTCGTTCGCTCGGGCTCACACCATCGTCTTCGATCGTCAACACCGCCGCAGATCCGACCACGCGAGTTGCGATTCGGATCGATGCGACTGTCTTTGTCGCTGCCATGAATTCAATCAGCCTGCCCAGGGCGTCCTGGGCCAGCCAAAGGTTGACTCGGGCCACTGGATCTCGGGCACTCAGGTCGAACGTGATGGCGACCTCGAGGTCCGATGCCGCGTTTCTCACGAGGTCGTTCAGAGAAAGGACACGCGTTTGGAGTGGTTCGTCGCCAGCGAAAGCAGCGAGGCCACGCATGAGCTCGCGCCCCTCTTCTGCGGCGTTCCGGACTTCCCCCATGTACTTCTCCATCGCAGCAGGGTCTGAAGCGTGCTTCTTGGCAAGATGCGCATTGCCGATGATTACACCGAGGATGTTATTGATTTCGTGAACGACACCAACAGCAACGTCTCTCGTTGCTCGCATTCCCTCGGGATGCAAGATGCCTCTTCCCTTTGACGGTTCCTCTTCGTCGCGCATGACTGTCAAACCTTGAGCAGCTTCTTGACCGCACGAATCACTCGCGGGGCTTGAATTGGTTTTTCGATGTAGGCGTTGGCTCCAAGTGCCATCGCGCGGTCGCGGTCGTTTGGCGCATTCTCCGTCGTTATGATCACGATTGGGGTCTTTTCGTGGCGTGGGTCGCCTCGGACGTGCCGCACGAGCTTGAGTCCATCCATCACCGGCATGTTGACGTCGGTCAATACGAGATCGAACTGCCCCGCGGCCAACGCGCGGATACCCGCTAGCCCATTGTCGGCCTCGACGACTTCCATTCCAGGGATTCGCATCAGGGACTCCGCCAACATGTTGCGCATCGTCTTGGAGTCTTCGACTACGAGGCAGCGGTACCGTTGCATGGCTAACCCAATCCTACGATACGAAGCGTCATGCTCAAAGTTCGAGCCTCATCGCCTGCTTGGCCGGGTTAGCTCCGAGAGCATGTCCCCCAAAGCCCAAATCCCGAGTGAATGATGCTGCACTCCGGCCCGCTGCACGGCCATGGGCATGCCGGACACCACTGCGGTTTCTGGAGACTCGACCAGAACGCTTCCTCCTTGCGAGAAGATGTCGCGTGCTCCCTTCGCACCGTCGTCTCCCATGCCAGTGAGCACGACACCAATAGCCTTGTCGCCGAGCACGCGAGCTGCGGAGCTGAAGAGCCGATCGACCGATGGGACGTAGTGAGAGCCTGGATCGGGCGCAACGACCCGAATCACCGGGCCGCGGTCGGAGGGGACCACCTCGATACAACGGCCTCCCGGGCAAACGTACGCGTGCCCGCGAGCGAGTCGCTCATAGCCTTTGGCCTCCGAAACCCGGGTGAGGCCTGTCTTGTCGAGCCTGTCTGCAAAGGTCTGCGTGAACCGCGGGGGCATGTGTTGAGCGACCACCATTGCGGCGTCGAGATCGTCGCGTAGGTGACGGAACAGCGTGACCAGCGCGCGAGGCCCGCCGGTCGATGCGCCAATCACGATGACCTTGGAGGGCACCCTCTTGAGCACGGTAGGCTCCCGCAATTGACGCTTCGGCGTACCGACGTCCGCTTCGAGTCCAGCGACATCCGCAAGGTCGTGTTGGAGGGCGAGCGGCGATAGCTGCTGGACGACACGCACCTTCTCGACGAGCTGGTCTCGCAAAATCTCGAGAGGAGCGTCCACCCCATGTGGCTTTTCGATGAAATCGATCGCCCCGAGCTCGAGCGCACGGAAGATGTTTTCTTTTGCCGAAAAACCTGACACCACGACGACTGGGAGCGGATGACGGTCCATCAGAAGTTGAAGGAACTCGAAGCCATCGAGGCGCGGCATCTCCAGATCCAGAGTGATGAAGTCGGGTGGACTGGTTTCGACCACTCGCAGGGCGTCTGCGCCGTCGCGCGCAACGTCGACCTCAGAGATTCCAGCGATGTCTCCGAGAATTGCCGCGATTGTGCGGCGATTCAACGAAGAGTCGTCTACGACGAGGGCGCGGAGCTGTCTCACCTAAATGAACCTTGGGGGCATGTCGGTGAACGGGATCGGGCGCCGGTAGACGATGTCCGTGGTGAGCTGCGTGATCTCGAACGCGGTGCTGGAACGGAGGAGCGACTCGCTGTGGCCCAGCAGCAAGTAGCCCCCACGGTTCAGCCGCTGGTAGATGGTTTCCAATACCTTTCTGCGCGAAGCGTCGTCGAAATAGATCAGGACGTTTCGGCAGAAGGTTACGTCAACGCGCCCAACGATTGCGGCGCGCCGCTGATTCATCAGGTTCAGATGGCCGAAGTGGCACATCGCGCGGATGCGCGGGTGTACTTGCCTCCCGTCGTCGGTTTCGATGAAGTACTTCTCGTAGTCGGGGATCATAGCCCTGAAACTGGCGGCGCCGTAGGTCGCCCCACGCGCCTTGGTCAGGACTCGACGCGAGATGTCGTTTCCGAAGACACGGACGTCCCAGCCATCGAAGAGCCCGCTGGCATCGACGAGCATCGCGATCGTGAAGACCTCTTCGCCGCTCGAGCATCCCGCGCTCCAAACGTCGAGCCGCTTCGACCCGCGCGCAATCGCGCGCGCGCGCACCGCCGGTAGGATCTCATCGGTGAAGGCTCTGAGCTGGTACGGTTCGCGGAAAAAATAGGTCTCGTTGGTCGTCAGAACCTCGGCGGCAGCCTCGAGCTCTCTTTCCGCCTTTGGGTGGTACTGCAAGTAACGGTAGTACTCCCCGAAACCCGCGACTCCCAGCTCGCGAAGTCGCTCGCGCAGACGCCTTTGGACGAGGTACGCGGAGTCGTCGGCGAAGTAAATCCCACAGAATCGGTTGATGAAATCCCGGATCAGACGGAATTCCCTCAGGCTCAGACTCGGACCTGCGTCGTGTAGCAAGGTCACGTCACGCACCTAGCCGAAGGCCGCTCTCGATCGCGTGCCTGACCATGGAATCGGTCTCGTCCGTCAAGGCACGGCGCAAGAGCGCTCGGGTGTGCTCGGTGTCGAGGTCGAGCAGCAACTTGATCGCCAACATTCGAACGTTCCAGGCCGGATGCACGAGGCCTCGGCTCACGAGCCGCTCGGCGTGATGGACCGGCAACGTTCGGGCAGCGCGAAGTCCGGCTTGGAAAATCTCGTCGTCCGCGTGCGAAAGCGCACGCTCAACGGCTGTCGCTACTTCGGAATCTCCCAACCAGGCGAGGGCATCCAGGGCTGCAGATACGACGACCGGCTCCCTGTCTTCCAACAGCGCGCGAATCCGGGGGATGGCCCCGTTGGCTTCACGCCGTCCGAGGGCCAGAGCCGCCTCAGCGCGCGTCGGAGCAAATGGGGAGTCGAGCGCGGTACGAAGAGGGCCATTGGCCTCCGTCGTGCTCATTTGGCCGAGCGTTTGTACTGCCGCGATTTGGACGTCGATGTCTTCATCGGCAACCGCATATCCGATCAACTGCGCCATGTCGCTTGTGTTGGCGATCGCCAGCGCTTGCACCGCGGCTCTCCGCGTCCGAGGTTCGCTACTGTGCAGGCCGCGCTTGAGAAGCTCTTCGGCGCGAGGCGAAGCGAGCCGTGAGAGAACGTGGGCGATGTCGGCGCCACCGGGCCCATCGAGATCGGCCTCTCCAAGCGCCTCTTCGACGGCGTCGGGCACTCGCTCAGCCAGCCCTTCGAGTGCGCTGGTCGCCGCGGCACGAACCTGATGGGCCGGACTGCTCAGGCATTGGACGAGTGCTCGGCAATCGCGCGGGTCGCCCCACCACAGAAGGCTCTCTGCGGCCGCCGCCCGGACAGCGTCCGTCGCGTCGGCCAGGTCTCTCTCGATCAGGCTTCGAATGCGATCGCGGGTGGCGGCCGGCACCTCGTCCAGGTGCCGGTAGCTGAGCTCGGCAGCGAGCTCGAGCGCGATTGCCCAAACTCGCGGCTCCGCGCCTCGCTGCATGAGAAGCGAATCGATGAGCGCACTTCCCGACGCCCGAAGCGCGACGACCGTTTCCGGGCTGACCACGTCATCGGCAACCGCTTGGAGGACGGCTTCGAGTGAGCTCTCGTCTCGGCACAGCACTGCCAGGTGGGCGGCCCCCTGCCGTGTCGGAGTATCGCCGTGGAGCAGGGCCTCGTGAAGCGCACGCCGGAACAATTCGCTTGATGCGCTCAGTCGGTCGATCAGCTCCTGCCTGTCGGCCTGAGTTTCACTTGCAAGCAGCGCGATGGCGCGAATGGCCGCGGACGAGGTTTGAGGTGACGGGTCCGTGGCGAGGTCGAGAAGAAACTCCAGCGCCTCGGGCTCGCCGGTTCTTCCGAGAAGCTCAGCGGAGATTCTACGAACGATCGCGTCATCCACCGCGGGTGCTAGCTCGGTCCAGGTCAGCCGCGTACCAAGTCGGGTAAGCCCTTCGAGAATCGAAATTCGAAGAAACAGGTGCGGCGTCGAGAGGCGCTCCTTGAGAAGAGCCTCCGCGCGACCACCGCCGATGCAAACCAAGGCTTCGACCGCCGCAGCCGCTACGTTTCCGTCGGAGCCCCGAACCAACGGTTCCAAATGATCGATCATGCGAGGGTCTCGCGTCTTGCCCATTGCCTCCACGAGGAACTTCTCTTCACCTCCGCCCGCGGCAGCCAACGCGTCGGCAAACTTGTGCGCCTGCCCTTGAGCCACCATCCCGAGGACTTCGATCGCGGCGTTGCGGAGGCCGGTGTTGTCGGTCTCGACGAGGCGGGCGAGGAGCGAATCGATGAGTGCGTCTTTCTCGTTTGATTGCGCGGCCAGAGAAATTGCTTCACGGCGCACCCGCCAGTCCGAGTCGGCCAGCGCATCGACGATCAGTGTTAGCGGGGTCCCCCGAGGACGAAGGCTCATCCCCTGGACGGCCCTCCGGCGGACGTCCGGATCGGCAGAGTGAAACGCTTCGTCGAGCCCATCTTCGCTCATGGCGTCTCCGAAGGCAGGAACGGCATCTCGTCGGGCGCGAGGTCGAAGCCAGGCTGGGCGACGCGATCTGAATCGAGCAGAAACACGAGGCTGTCGTGATATCGGTAGGCCGACTTGATTCCCCGCTCGACATGGCGCTCGTCCAATGCGGGAACTTCACGCTGCCGGTTGTGCTCGGACGAAAAGACGTCGTGGACCGCATCCACGACGACTGCGACCAACCCTCTGCGAGTCTCGAGGATCAGCCATTTCGTACGGCGTGTTGGTTCCTGTGGCGACAAGCCAAAAAGGCGCCGCAAGTCGACGACGGCCACGACTTCCTCGCGATAGTCAGAAACCCCCATGACAGCCCGGTGATCGCGGGGCAGCTCAACTAAAGGAAGCGGGTTCACAATCTCACGAACTCGCGCGATCTCGAGCGCATACATGACGGAATCAACCTCTACGCGAATGAGGTCTCTGGCGAGCGCCAGCCCGTAGGTCCTGCTCTCCGTCACTTCAGCGCTCCCAGCAATGCTCCCGGATCGATGAGAACCACCATCTCATCAGCGTCATCCGACGACTCGGATGGAACGCGGGCAACGCCGACCACGTACTCGGAAAGATCAGTGCTCATCGTGCTGGCATACTCGATCTGATCGGGCTGCAAGTGAGACACCTGAACCACGCGATCCACTGCGACCCCGATGAGCTCTTCACCGACGTCGACCAAAATGACGCGTCCGAGCGGCTGCCGATCGACCACCTCGAGATTCAAGAGGGTGGGCAAGTCGACCAGCGTGATGATCTCTCCTCTGACAGCGATGACCCCTAGGAAGTGCTCGGCCGAACGTGGGACTTCGGTCAGGGGCGGTGGCATCAGAATCTCTCGGACCGCGGACAGCGGGAAACCGTAGGTCTCGGTCCCGGCCGACACCGCAAGCACCGGGATCGCCGCATCTTCGCTCGCCGGATCGGGGACGAGAGTGGCTCTTTGTGCACCAGCAGTCATGCGCGCGCCTCTGCCGATTGAAGGGCCTCGGCACCATCGAAGTACTCGGAAAATAGCGCGGGCGCGTCGAGCACCAGCGCTAGCTTCTGGTCGCCCAAGTCCGCTGCTCCAGCGAAGCCGCGAACGGACGACAGAGTTGGGCCGAGCGACTTGGTGATCACGTCCTCTTGGCCGACGAGCTCGTCGACGACGAATCCAAGCTCTCGGTTGCCCATCTCGCATACGATCACGAACCGGCTTTCCTGTTGCTTGGCCCCTTGCAGACCAAACAGGCGTGCGAGATCGCAGATTGGAAGCGTCTGGCCGCGCATGGTGATCACTTTGCGGCCTTGGATAGTTCTGACGTCTCGCGGTGCAAAGGGAATGGCTTCGCGAACCGCGCTGATTGGAAGCGCAAAGAGGCGCGCACCCACGGTGATGATGAGGGCGCGAATGATGGCTAGCGTAATCGGAAGCGTCACCGTGATCTTGGTGCCAATGCCCTGCTCGCTCGCGATCGAAACCACCCCACCCAACCGCAAGATGTTGGTTTTCACGACATCCATGCCCACGCCACGGCCCGAGAGATCGGTCACTTCAGCGTTTGTGCTCAAGCCTGGGAGAAAAACCAGGTTCAACATGTCCTGGCGAGTGAGATCCTGACTGACCTCCGCAGTCAGCAAACCGCGTGACACCGCTGTGTCGCGTAGCTTCTGCGCATTCATGCCGCCACCGTCATCCTCGACCTCGATGACGACGTTTCGGCCCTTGTGATATGCGTTGAGAGCAAGCGTGCCCTCCGCCGGCTTGGCAAGACGCATTCGCGTTTCGACCAACTCGATGCCGTGGTCGATGGCATTGCGAACCAGGTGCATCAGTGGGTCGGCCAGCTCCTCGACGATGAGCTTGTCCATTTCGGTGTTCGCGCCGGTCACGACGAGGCGCACTTGTTTGTCATGCTCCCTAGCCGCTTGCCGCACGATGCGCGCGAACTTGCTGAATACCTGACCCAACGGGACCATGCGAACATCGAGAATCCTCGTGCGCAGCTCGGATAGCTGGCGTTCGAAACCGCGGCCAAGTCGATCGAGCTCCCGAAGCGAATGCCTGTGCTTGGGGTCACCGTCGAGCCCGGCGACTGCGCGGCCCACGGCAGTGCGCACCAAGGCAAGCTCGCCCACGACGTTCATCAGGTCGTCCAGCTTGCGAATGTCTACGCGAACCGAGTTCGCCACCGAACGAAGTGACGCCTGGCCGATCTCGTCCTCAGGTTGAGGCAAGACGCTTGGCGAGCCGGGAGGGATCGAGGTGAGATTGGGAGGAATCGTCGGCAGATGCGTCTGCTCTTCGATCGCCTCCACCGTTCCGTACCGGCCTTCAAAGTGTGCCTTGAGCTCTGGCTCCGGAACTCGGCTCGCCAGGAGCACGACGAGCTCGATCGACTCGTCATTGCCGCCTTCCAGACTCGGCAAGTAGGTGATGATCTCAGCGTCGTCGTGCACGACGTCGCGCAGGGCTTCGATGGAGTCGTCGATCGCAGCCAGATTGAATGTCGCACGGAGGCGATAGAGCTGCATGCCCTCACGGATGCACGCGCGAAGTCGATGTTCTTCGTACTCCGTGAGGACGGAAAGGACCGCCTGGCCAATCGCGTACTGATCCAGAGGATCGCCGTCCTCCACCGCCGGCTTCGTGCCAACGGAACGGACCGCCGCCACATAGGCGTCTACTCCGGGGGCTTCTTCGGGCGCCTGCGGGTCTTCGAGTGCGAGGAGCCGTTGAAACCGCTCGACCGAATCGAAGAGTACGTCGAGCAATGGGTCGCCGATGTCGGTTCGGCCGAGACGTAGGTCGTCTAGCAGGTCCTCGAGCGCGTGGGCGATGGTGCCCACGTGCTTGTACCCAAACATCCCCGCAATGCCCTTGAGTGTGTGAACACTCCGGAAAATCTCGTTGATCAGTGACGAATCGGGACGCTCGGCACGCTGATGAGCCTCGTCGAGCAGCAAAAGGTCGCGCGACAATGCCTCGACGAGCTCTTGGGCCTCGGCCAAGAACTCCTGCTGTACGTTGTCGCGCGGATCACTCACCCCGTCACCTCCTCCGCTCGATCGACCAAGGCCTGAATCAGCTTGCGGAGGTCGTCGACCTCGAACGGTTTCGCGAGAAAGGCGTCTGCGCCGAGCGTGGCGCCCCGCTTGGCATCCCGGCCATCGGCGCGCGTGCTGATCAAGATCTTGATAGCGCCCTGCTGGCGGGGGCTCTTATTCATGAAGGCAAGCAGCTCGAGCCCATTGATATCGGGCATATTGATGTCGACGATGACGACTTCGAACGTGTTCGAGGCGAGCAGCTGGAGTGCTTCGAATCCGGTCTCGGCCTCTTGCACCCTCGCGAAATCTGCGTCCTCCAACGCCGCACGGACGAATGCGCGCACAGCGCTGCTGTCATCGACGATGAGTGTGTGAATTGTCACCCGAAACCCCCTCGCACAGGATAACAGAGACAAAGAGGGGGAGACCCGCTCTATTCACGCAAGAAAGAGCGGGATTTGGGCTCATCTGCGGCGCAGGATGAACAGGCGCACAGGCTCCGCAGGAAACGATAGCTGTAGATCCCCGTCTGGTGACCGTCGCCCCACACGAGTCTGACCGCGTAATTTCCGACGGATTGGACGTCGCTCAACTCCAGGTCGCCGCCCTCCACGAACCGAATCGGACCCTCATGGCCTTGGCAATGCGCACAAGGACAGAAGCCGCGCAAGAGCTCGTGCGGGTAGACACTTCGGTGCCCGTCGGCCCAGTCGATATCTATGACTCGGGCGCCACGGGGCGCGCGTAGCTCGATGGGCACCAAGGCATCGCTCACGAAAGCCGGCCTTCCCAGCTGCTCGAGGCTGCTGCGGTACGCTCTCGAACGGTGACCGTCGCATGGTTTGCGTCGAGCTGTGCGAGGGCGTCGCGGATCTCCAGGCGCTCGCGATCGGGCCAAGACTGCTCGGCGAACTCGGAAGTCGCCTGCACCAGGACCCAGCGACGAAGCGATGCTGCTGAAAGAACCAGCCGGCCGCCACCGCAGGCTCGACACACGATTCCACCCCGCGCAGCATCAAACGACGCCGCACGCCCTGGAGCCGGCGTCTTGCCGCACAGGACGCAGCGATCGAGCGTCGGCGCAAAGCCCAGTGTCGCGAGCGTTCGAATCTGGAGCGAAAGCAAGGCTTCTTCTGGGGGCGCACCGTCGTTGAGGGCCGCCAGCAAGCCCACTACGGTGTCGAAGACCGCGGGCTCGGGCTCGTGGTCTGGCACGCGCTCTCGGATCACAGCCAGGGCTGCACCGGCGGCACCAATCGCCTCGAGGTTTCGGAGAATGGCGTGGAACGAGCGGTCGACCGACACCCGCTCGAGGTGCGCGAGCTCACCGCGGCCAGGACGGAAATGCGCGTTCATCAAGACGTAAGGCTGCAGGGCCCCGCCGAATCGGCGCTGACTCTTTCGCGCGCCCCGGGCAAGCGCGGAAAGCTTGCCGTAGTCCTCGGTCAGGAGTGTGACAATTCGGTCGGAGTCCCGATAGTCGACAGACCGCAATAGGAGCGCTCGGCTTTGGCGGCTTCGACTCGGCACGGCAATGCGGAGGATAGCTCAATCGGATCGTCCTGTGCAGGCGCGCGCCGAACGAGGGAAAATGTGGCCACGATGATTGCAAAAAGCGCCACGGTCGTGATTGCCAGCACCAATGCCCCGTAGCTGCGGCGGCTGTGCACCGTCGCCAGGGGCGCAGGAGGCAAGGCTTCGGGGCGCTCCGAGTCGAAGCGCGCAAGTACCTCGTCCGCGTCGATATCGACCGCAGTTGCGTAGGCCTTGATGAAGCCGCGAACGAACACGCCGCTAGGCAGATCTTCGAAGCGATCTTCTTCGAGCGATTCGAGCGTCCTGCGCGGTATGCGTGTCGTGCTCGCAACCTCCTCGATCGAAAGATGGCGCGTCTCGCGCTCCGTCTTCAACCAGTAGCCAATCGAATCCGCCCTCATCGTGCGTCCTCGAGCAGGGTTTGACACATTCGTCCGTCGTTCGAGTATGGGTCGAGCTCCACGCACCGCTCCAAGTCGGCGACGGCATCTCGACGATGACCCAAACGCGCGCGGACCTCACCGCGCAACCGCCAGGCTCCCTGAAGCTCCACGCTCTTCGAGCAAGACGGATCCGCTTCGAGCGCGCCTACGAGCGCGCGCTCGGCGTCTTTCAACTGCTGCAGATGCCAGAACGCTCGCGCCATGGTGTAGTACCCGACGCAGAATCGTGGCTGTATGCGGACCGCCTCCATCGTCGAGGTCACCGTCTCTTGATATTCCGCGAGGTGAAATTGTGCCAGCGCTAGATTGCCCCAGGCGAGATGTGGAGCCGTGTTCAGCTCATCACTTGCGGACTCTCGGAGCACGACGACGGCCTCGTCGTAACGACCGAGCTCGATCAGGCACAGCCCATAGATGTTGCGAGCCTCCGCAAGCGTGGAGCCGGCGGTCT
>CBESWY010000004.1:0-37217 GCA_965533395.1 uncultured Myxococcales bacterium | reverse complement strand
CGACGCCGAAGCGATCACCTTGATGAACGACAGCGACTACGGCCTGACTGCCTCGGTATGGACGAGTGACCAGGAACGCGCGCAACGGATCGGCGAACGCGTCGAAACCGGAACTTGGTACATGAATCGCTGCGACTACCTCGACCCCGAGCTCGCCTGGGTGGGCGTCAAGGACTCGGGCCGCGGCTGCAGCTTGTCCACCCTCGGCTACGCGCAGTTGACGCGACCCAAGTCCTTCCATCTGCGACACGCCCCCGGGTAGCCTGGTCATCGCTGCCTGGGTCGCTATAGTCGGCCGCGATGAAGCCGCCGGTTCTCTGCTGCCGCCACGTGACGAAACGCTACGGGAAGTTCACGGCGCTCAAAGACCTGTCTGTGGAGGTCTACGAGGGGGAAATTTTTGCGCTTCTCGGTCCAAACGGCGCGGGGAAGTCGACCCTGATTCACTGCATCACGGGGCTGGCAAAGCAGACGCAAGGAAGTATCGAGGTCCTGGGCTTCGACACGGTAAACGACTTCCGTACGACCCGCCGCCTGGTTGGCTTGGTGCCCCAAGAGATCGGCTTCGACCCGTTCTTCACTCCCCTCGAAAGCTTGATGATTCAAATGGGGCTCATGGGGGTCGAACCGAATCGCAGTCGTGCGGAGAGCCTGCTCGAGACCTTTGCACTCAGCGACAAGCGCGATGCGTACACGCGGACGCTGTCCGGCGGGATGAAGCGGCGCCTGCTCGTGGCCAAGGCGCTCGTCCATGACCCGCGGCTCCTGTTCCTCGATGAACCGACCTCCGGCGTGGACGTCGAGTTACGCCGCGAGCTCTGGCAAGAGGTCGAGGACCTCCGTGCCGCGGGGACCACCATCGTGTTGACCACGCACTACATCGAAGAAGCTGAAAAGCTTGCGGACCGCATCGGCATTCTTCACAAGGGCGAGCTCCTTCTGGTTGAAAGCCGTGAAAGCCTGCTGGAACGTCACAGCGGACGCTCACTCGAAGAGATTTACCTCGAGCTGATCCGCAAGGCAGACGGAAGACACGCGGCATGAGCACAATCGCCCTCAAGACGCTGTTCCTCAAGGAGGTGCGGCGTTTCAGCAAAGTCTGGCTGCAGACCGTGCTGAGCCCTCTCGTGACGACGAGCCTCTACTTTTTGGTTTTCGGCGTCGCATTGGGCTCCCGACTTCGCGAGATTTCCGGCGTCCCTTACATCCAATTCGTGGTGCCCGGCCTCGTCATGATGACGATGATTCGGGACTCGTTCCTGAATACGTCGTCCAGCCTGTTTCAGTCGAAGATCAACGGAACGATCACCGACATCCTCGTCGCGCCGATTGGCGCGCTGGAGATGGTGCTCGCCTACGTAGGCGCCGCCATGATCAGGGCAATCATCGTGGGCACGCTGGTCTACCTCGTCGCCCTCTCCTTTGTCTGGTTCCCATTGCACGACATCGGTTGGACGCTCTTCTTCACGATCTTCGTGACCGCGACGCTCGCGCTCCTGGGAATGATCGCCGCGCTTTGGGCGCAGAAATTCGATCATCTCGCGATATTTCCGAACTTCGTGCTGCTTCCACTCGCCTTCCTGGGTGGCGTTTTCTATTCGATCGATCTTCTCCCCGAGCCCTGGAATACGGTCAGCCGTCTCAACCCGCTGCTCTACATGGTCAACGGCCTTCGATATGGCTTCCTCGGCGTGGCAGACGTTTCGCCGGTCACGAGCGCCGGAGTCGTGCTGATCTCGTTCCTCGTGGTCCTTGGTACGGCAAGCGCGCTCCTGCGCAGTGGCTACAACCTGCGAAGTTAGTCATCATGGGCAGGCCGACATGAGCAAAAGCACCTACTTCGCGAATCCCGAAGCGCGCGCCTTTCTTCAGCGGCGCGTCGCCGTGTTTGGCCTCATCGGCGCCATCCTCGGGGGCACGGCCTTGGCCTTTCGCTTGGTCTTGGGCGTCCTGTTTGGGGTTCTCGAGGAACAAGTCAGCAACCCGGGGTTCCTAATCCATGCCGCTGGCATCGTACCCCTGTTGCTGGTTTGGCTGATCTGTCGGCGCGGCAACCTCTCGGTCAACGCGATTCATGGCATCGAGAACACTGGCATCTTCCTCACCAGCATTTGCTACATCGGCATGGGCTTGGACATTCGACCCGAAGTCGGAGCCGACACGATCGTCGCGTTCATTCTGGCGCTGGTCATGTTTGCCCGTAGCGTCTTCGTGCCCAGCTCCGCCAAGCGAACCACGATCCTCGGCATCCTCATCGGGATCCCGCTCGTGGCGGCGATGTATTATCACTACCTGAGCGTTGACCTCGACATCTGGCGGGTGTTTGGTTACCCGGCGGAGTCCTCCCAGCGCGTCGCGTCGGCTCAATCGTTGATCACGGTGATGTGGTGGACACTCACCGTCGGGCTCGCAGCCCTCGCGTCGAGGGTGATTCACCGATTGCGCAAAGAGGTGAGCGACATCCAAAGCCTCGGCCAATACAATCTCCGCCGTAAGCTCGGAGAGGGCGCCATGGGCGTCGTCTACGAGGCGCAGCACGGCATGTTGAAGCGGCCGACCGCCATCAAGCTGCTGAGGCCGGAGCTTGCCGACCCGGAGGCTCTCGAACGCTTTCGTCGTGAGGTCCAGCTGACCGCAAAGCTCACCCACCCAAACACGGTCACCATCTATGACTACGGCCGGACGCCCGATGGGCTCTTCTACTATGCCATGGAGCTGCTGGACGGGGCGACCCTCAGCCAAGTGGTGAAAGCGGGCGGCCCGCAGCCAGTGGAGCGCGTCGTGCGCATTCTTCGTGACGCGGCGCTTGCGCTGAACGAGGCGCACCAAGTTGGGTTGATTCATCGCGATATTAAGCCCAGCAACATCATGCTCGCGCGTCAGGGCGGCGTGCCCGACGTGACGAAAGTCCTCGACTTCGGCCTCGTGAAGAATCTCGGCCAGGTCGATGACCTCGAGAAGACCAACACGATGTCGATCAAGGGCACGCCGCACTACTTGAGCCCCGAGGCGATCCAGGAACCGCAGGGGATCGACGCGCGCACCGATCTCTATGCGCTCGGCTGTGTTGGATACTACCTGCTTGCGGGTCGGCATGTGTTCGACGGGAAGACGATCATGGAAGTCTGCCTGCATCACATGCACACCAAGCCTATGCCGCTCTCGGAAGCGTCGCCGCTGGAGATCCCCGCCGGGCTCGAGGCGCTCATCATGACGTGCTTGGAAAAGGACCAAGCACAAAGGCCGGCTTCCGGACAGGAGCTCGCCGACGCCCTCGATCGACTCGCGGTCGCGCGCTGGACCCGCGCTGACGCCGAGGCCTGGTGGGACGCGTTCGGAGGCCAAATCGAGCAGCGCTCCGAGCCGCTCACCGCAAGCCCCACCGAGCAAACCGTCGCCGTAGACCTAGACGAACGCTGAGAAGTTGGGTGATTCCATTGGGTTGGAGGGGTAGAGAGTGTCCCTCTTGACCGTGGGGGGGGTTGGCCGCAGAATGGGGCGGTAATGGTTCATCAACCGATCGCTATCAATGATCCGATGGACGCGCTTCGCGCGAGCCTCGTCGGTGGCGTTGTAGTTGTAGTCGGCCTCATTATTAGCCTCCTGCTAGTTACGCAGGCATAGGCGGGGACCAGAACCAACCCACAGACCAACCCACTTCGTTTCTGGCCCTCGCATCGAGCATGCGGGGGCTTTTTTGTTGCCCTAGACCCATGAATAGACACTCACAGCACAAAACTACAGCAACCTGGCATACGTCGGGCATGCCTCGGTTTGCCCTCCGAAGAGACGCCCGGTCGGTGGTCGACCCGGCGCCATTGTCGTTCGAAGCGCGCTGCTTGAATGACGTCTCAAATCAACTAGTTGGAGCCAGCCAGCCATGAAAGAGATCCTCGTGACACCCGCCAATCCCAAGCTGAAGAATCGAATCGGCGAATCGCTGTCCGGAGCCCAGATCATCTGGGAAGCGCTCGTCCGCGAGGGCGTCGAGGTCTGCTTCGGCTATCCGGGCGGCGCGATCATGCCGGCGTACGACGCGATGATCCAATACCCGATCCACCACGTGCTCACGCGCCACGAGCAAGGCGCCTCGCACATGGCCGATGGCTACGCTCGGGCTTCGGGGGAAGTCGGCGTCTGTATCGCGACCTCGGGCCCAGGCGCTACTAACCTGGTCACAGGCATTGCCACGGCCATGCTCGACTCGATCCCCATGGTCTGCATCACCGGGCAAGTTCCGTCACAACTCATTGGCAGCGACGCGTTCCAGGAAACCGACATCACCGGCTGCACCATCCCCATCACCAAGCACAACTATCTCGTGACTAAGCCGGAGCAGATCGCTCCGACGATTCGCGAAGCATTCTACATCGCACGCTCCGGCCGGCCCGGGCCGGTCGTGGTCGACATCACAAAAGACGCCCAACAGCAGAGCTGTGTCTTCGAATGGAACGACAATGAAATCGTGCTGCCTGGCTACCGCCCCAATTACGCGCCGCTCGCCGAGCAGCTAGAGGACGCGGTCGAGCTGATCAAGACTGCCAAGCGCCCGATCCTGTTTTCGGGGTACGGCGTCATCAAAGCACAGGCCACCGAAACCCTCACGAAGTTCATCGAAAAGACCAACATCCCGGTCGCCTGCACCCTGCTCGGCCTCGGGGGATTTCCCGCCACCCATCGCCTGAATCTCGGAATGATGGGCATGCATGGAGAGGCCTGGGTCAACAAGGCCATTCAGGACGCCGATTTGATCATCGCCGTTGGCATGCGGTTCGACGACCGCGTGACGGGCAACCTCAAGAACTACGCCCAAAACGCCAAAAAAATTCACATCGAGCTCGACCCAGCGGAGATCAACAAGAACGTCCACGTCGAAGTCCCGATCGTCGGCGACGCGCGCGAGGTCCTCGAAGCGCTGATCCCTCAGGTCACCGACTGCGACCGCCCCGAATGGATTGCGTATATCGACCAGCTCAAAGGTGGAGCGGCGGTCAGGGACATCAAGAACCTGCCAGACCTGGGCAAGCTCTTCGCGGCCCACGTCATCCACGACCTCTACCGCCTCACCGAAGGCAAGGCGCTCGTCGTCACCGACGTCGGCCAGCACCAGATGTGGGAAGCCCAGTACTACAAGCACGATTATCCGCGGAAGCTGCTCACCTCGGGCGGCCTCGGCACGATGGGCTTTGCTTTGCCTGCGGGCATCGGCGCAAAATTTGCCCAGCCCGGCGACTCGGTTTGGGTCATCTGCGGGGACGGCGGTTTTCAGATGACCGCGTGTGAGCTTTCCACCTGTGCGCAGGAGGGCATCAAGGTCAACGTAGCCATCATCAACAATGGCTTCCTTGGCATGGTGCGTCAGTGGCAGGAGTTCTTCTACGGCGGGCGGTACGTAGCGACGCCGATGTTGAGCCCCGACTTCGTGAAACTCGCGGAAGCGCACGGCTTGACTGGCTTGCGAGTGGAGAAGCGTTCCGAGGTCAAAGAGGCCGTCCGGAGGGCGGAAGCGACCGAAGGCACCGTGGTCATCGACTTCCGTGTTGAACAGGAAGACTCCGTGTACCCGATGGTTCCGGCGGGCGCGGATCTCGACGACATGATCCAGCGGCCTGACACGCCCGGCCAGCAAGAGCACAACCCGATTTTCGAGACAGGGGAGGACGACTAATGTCCGAGTCCGTAAAAAGAACATTCGCCGTTTTCGTCGAAGACAAGCCTGGTGTCTTGAATCGAGTCGCCTCGTTGTTCCGCCGGCGCAGCTTCAACATCGATTCGCTCAACGTCGGCGCGACCCACGAAGCCGGCGTGTCGCGGATGACCATCGTTTGCGATGCGGACGAGGACAAGGCCAAGCGTATCGAGGCAAACCTCTACAAAATGGTCAACGTGCTCTGGGTCGATGACATCACCCACAAGCAGTCGATCAATCGCGTGCTGGCCTTGATCAAGGTCAACTGCAACCGCGAGCAGCGCGACGAAATCTTGAAGATCTGCGACGTGTTTCGCGCAAGGGCGATCGACATGTCGCCCGACCGCGTCACGATCGAGATCACCGGACCTCAGGACAAGGTTGAAGGCCTCGTCTCGGTTCTCAGACCCTTTGGCATCCTGGAATTGGTGCAGACCGGCACCGTCGCGATGACGCGCGGCAGCGAAAAGCATGGGCTTGCCCACCCTACGGTGCCCGCCTCCCGGAACACGGCGGCATAACCCCCTTTGGAGAAGTAGAGAGACACATGACCCAGATTCGCTATGAAAAAGACGCTGACCTCTCGTTGATTCGAGGCAAGAAGGTAGCGATCATCGGCTACGGCTCCCAGGGCCACGCGCACTCACTCAATTTGAAGGAGAGCGGCGTGGATGTTCGCATCGGCCTGCAGGCAGGCAGCAAGAGCAAGGCCAAAGCCGAAGCCGCCGGTCTAGCGGTGAAATCGGTGAACGACGCGGCGAAGGAAGCCGACGTGATCATGATCTTGGCGCCAGATACCTCGCAGCCTGCGATCTACGAAGAGCAGATCGCGCCGAACCTCAAGGCAGGCAACATGCTGATGTTCGCGCACGGCTTCAACATTCGGTACGGCACGATCGAGCCGCCGAAGGACGTGGACGTCACGATGGTCGCCCCGAAGAGCCCCGGCCACCGTGTACGCGAGACCTATCAAGAGGGTGGCGGCGTCCCGGCGCTTCTGGCCGTCCATCAGGACGCGACCGGTCACGCCGATGCGCTAGCCATGTCCTATGCAGCCGGAATCGGCTGTGCGCGCGCCGGTGTCTTGACGACCACCTTCACGGAGGAGACCGAGACCGACCTCTTCGGCGAGCAGGCCGTTCTATGCGGCGGAGCGTCGGAGCTGGTGAAGGCCGGCTTCGAGACCTTGGTGGAGGCGGGCTACCAGCCCGAGCTCGCGTACTTCGAGTGTCTCCACGAGCTGAAGCTCATCGTGGACCTCATGTATCGCGGAGGCCTGAACTACATGCGCTACTCGGTGTCGAACACGGCCGAATGGGGCGACTACGTGAGCGGTCCTCGCATCATCGGTGACGAGAGCAAGAAGGCGATGAAGCAGGTCCTCACAGAGATCCAGGACGGCACTTTTGCCAAACGCTGGATCGACGAGAACAAGAACGGCCGCCCGGAGTTCAACAGAATCCGCCGTGCCGAGCAGGAACAGAAGCTCGAGCAAGTGGGAGCGAGTCTTCGGTCGATGATGCCCTTCGTCGACCCGGTAGAAATCAAACAGGGAGAGTAAGTTAGGCGTCGCGCGCAGCGGCGTCGGGAGAATGAATCATGCAACCCGATCACGTAAGGATCTTCGACACTACGCTCCGAGATGGAGAGCAATCACCTGGCGCGACGATGACCTCGTCGGAAAAGCTAGAGGTGGCGAAGACCCTATCGCGACTGGGCGTGGACGTGATCGAAGCTGGCTTTGCGGCCGCTTCTCCCGACGACTTGCGGGCGGTGAAAACCATCGCCGAGGGCGTGGGCGTGACGGGCGTGGAGGGTCGGCCGGCTTCGGAGCCGCCGATAATCTGCAGCCTGGCACGGGCTCACAAGTCCGACATCGACAAGGCTGCCGAAGCGGTGGCGCCGGCTACGCATGGTCGGATCCACACCTTTTTGGCCACGTCGCCCATCCACCGGGAACACAAGCTCCGCATGAGCCGGGATCAGGTGCTCGCGAAGATCACCGAAATGGTCTCGTACGCGCGGAGCTTCTGCCAGGACGTCGAGTTCAGCCCGGAGGATGCAGGCCGAACGGAGATGGACTTTCTTTATGAGGCTTTGCAAGCAGCCATCGAGGCTGGCGCGAGCACGTTGAACATCCCGGACACGGTCGGTTACACGATCCCCGAGGAGTTCGGTGGGCGCATCACCATGCTTCGGGAAAAAGTCCCCGGCATCGAGAACGCAATCATCAGCGTGCACTGCCACAACGATCTCGGCATGGCGGTCGCCAACAGCTTGTCGGCAGTGCAGCACGGTGCACGACAGGTGGAAGTGGCGATCAACGGCATCGGCGAGCGGGCAGGGAACGCGTCGCTCGAAGAAATCGTGATGGCCCTCCACGTACGGCGCGATCTTTACGGCATCGAAACCCAAATCGACACCACGCAGCTCACTCGAGCAAGCCGGTTGGTCAGCAAAGTGACCGGCATGGTCGTGCAGCCGAACAAGGCCATCGTCGGGGCGAATGCATTTGCTCACGAGGCTGGAATTCACCAGGACGGCATGCTCAAGCACGAGCAGACCTACGAGATCATGCGTCCCGAAACCGTGGGTGCCGGCAAGACACAACTCGTCCTCGGAAAGCACTCCGGGCGGCACGCGTTTGCCAATCGTTTGGTCGAGCTCGGGTACCCCGTGTCCGGCGACGGCCTCGACAAGGCGTTCGCGCGCTTCAAGAAGGTCGCCGACAAGAAGAAGGTCATCACAGACGCCGACTTGTTGGCGCTGTTGAGCGACGAGCTCTACCAGCCCAAGGAGTTCTGGCGGCTCGAGGCCATCCAAGTGGGCTGCGGGACGGGCATGCCGACGGCTACGGTCAAGCTCGCCGGCCCTGACGGAGAAAAACAAACGGCTGCGGAGGTCGGAACGGGCCCCGTCGACGCGGTGTACAAGGCCATCCAGTCTCTGGTGCACGTGCCGGCCACATTGCTCGAGTACACGGTTCAGTCGGTGACCGAGGGTATCGACGCGCTAGGCGAAGTGAGCGTTCGCGTGGCCCCGCACGAGGACGATGCACCGGCGGAAAAGATCAACCCACAGTACGAACACTCTCGCGCACGCGTGTTCCACGGGCACGGAGCTCACACCGACGTGATCGTTGCAAGCGCCAAGGCCTACCTCGCAGCCATCAACCGCATCCTCGCAGTAAGAGAAACCCAGAAGACCGACAGCAAAGCAGCCGGAAGCGCTGCGTAATGAGCATCATGGAACCAAGAACACTATTTCAGAAGGTTTGGGACGAGCACGTCGTGGTTGAGGAGCCGGACAGGCCGGCGGTTCTCTACATCGATCTGCAACTCATTCACGAGGTGACGTCGCCGCAGGCCTTCACCGGCCTTCGGGAGCGGGGCGTCAAGGTTCGACGTCCTGACAAGACCGTCGCGACGATGGACCATTCGACGCCGACGCTGCCGAAGGCGCTCTGGGTCATCGACGATCAAGCAAAGGCACAGCTAGGCCAGCTGGAGACCAACTGTAAGGAGTTTGGCATCGAGCTCTACGCGCTCGGCGACAGCCGGAACGGGATTGTGCACGTCATCGGGCCGGAGCGCGGCTTCACGCAACCGGGCAAGACGATTGTTTGTGGCGACAGCCATACGTCGACTCATGGCGCGTTTGGCGCCCTCGCTTTTGGCATCGGGACGAGCGAGGTGGAGCACGTTCTGGCCACACAGTGCCTCTTGCAGCGGAAGGCAAAGACCCTCGAGGTGCGCGTCGAGGGTCAGCTCATGCCGGGTGTCACCGCCAAGGACATCATTTTGGCGCTGTGTGCGGAAATCGGCACAGGCGGCGGCACCGGCTATGTCATCGAGTTCACCGGCTCGGCTATCCGGGCTCTCGACATGGAAGGCCGTATGACGGTCTGCAACATGAGCATCGAAGCGGGCGCACGCGCCGGCATGATTGGTCCCGACGAAACGACCTTCGAGTACCTGAAAGGGCGCGACCACGTGCCTCACGGGGCAGACTGGGACGCAGCGGTCGAACGCTGGCGTCAGCTCCGGACCGACGAAGGCGCGACCTTCGACAAGACCGTCGTCATCGATGCCAACAAGCTCGAGCCGATGATCACCTACGGGACAAACCCAGGCATGGGCATGCAGATCAGCGAGCCCATGCCCACCACCGACAGATTCGGGGACGCCTCGCAGCGGGCCGCATTCGAGAAGGCGATGGGTTACATGGACCTTCAGCCCGGGCAACGGCTGCTCGGCAAGAAGATCGACGTCGTATTCATTGGCTCGTGCACGAACTCCCGCATCAGCGATCTACGCATGGCGGCTGGCGTGTTCAGCGGGCGCAAGGTGGCGGACGGCGTGCGAACGCTCGTAGTTCCTGGGTCTCACGACATCAAGAAGCAGGCCGAAGCCGAGGGGCTCGACCGAATCTTTAAAGAAGCCGGCGCCGAGTGGCGTGAACCCGGCTGCTCGATGTGCATCGCAATGAACGGCGACAACTTGGAGCCCGGGCAATACGCAGTCAGCACCTCGAACCGAAACTTCGAAGGGCGTCAGGGCAAGGGCGGCCGCACATTCCTCGCCTCCCCCCTCACCGCAGCCGCATCCGCGGTCAAAGGCGAAGTCACCGACCCGCGAAGCTTGCTTCTTTCTTGAAAGGCTGAGTCATGGCGAAATACAAAACTCTGACATCGCATGCGGTTCCTCTACCCGAAGAGAACGTGGACACCGACCAGATCATCCCTGCTCGGTTCCTCAAGGTGACCGACAAGCACGGTCTTGGCGACAGCCTCTTTTGCGACTGGCGCTACCTCAAAGACGGCTCGAACAACCCTGACTTCGTACTCAATGAACCAGCGTCGCAGGGCGCACAGATCCTCCTCGCAGGCAACAACTTCGGCAGTGGGTCCTCGCGAGAGCATGCGCCATGGGCCCTCGTGGGCTGGGGCTTTCGGGCGATCATCTCGACTGGATTCGCGGACATCTTCAAGAGCAACTCGCTGAAGAATGGGCTGCTACCGGTCGAAGTGAGCGACGCCGTCTACAAGGCACTGATGGAAGCGGTTCAAGTCGACCGTTCTACGAAAATCACGATTGACCTGCAGACTCAGTCCGTAACCGCCCCAGGTGGGCTCGAGACGACCTTCCCCATCGACGCATTTTCGAAGCACTGCCTTCTCGAGGGCATCGACCAGCTTGGCTACCTGCTTTCGTTCGACAATCAGATCACGCGCTATGAGCAACAACGGACATAAGGACTCCGGCCCCGTCGTAGAGGTCTACGACACCACTCTGCGTGACGGCACGCAGATGGAAGGCATGAGTTTGTCCTGTGAAGACAAGCTTCGTATCGCGGAGCACTTGGATTCAATCGGCGTAACGTTCATCGAAGGCGGCTGGCCGGGCTCGAATCCCAAGGACGTCGAGTTCTTCGAGCGAGCGAAGGACCTGCCGTGGACGAACGTGACGATTGCGGCGTTCGGATCCACCTGCCGGGCCGAGCTTCGGGCCGAAGACGACCCTCAGCTTCAAACCCTCATCGCAGCCGAAACTCCTGTCTGCACCATCTTCGGCAAGACCTGGAACATGCACGTCACGGAGGTGCTGCGCACCAATCTCGAGGAGAATCTGCGCATGGTTGAAGAGAGCGTCGCGTTTCTCAAGAAGAGCGGACGCCGGGTGATCTACGACGCAGAACACTTTTTCGATGGCTACAAGTCTGACCCAGGGTACGCGATCGAGACTCTGCGAGCGGCTGCCCGCGCTGGAGCCGAAACTCTCACACTCTGCGATACGAACGGCGGCTCGATGCCCTGGGAGGTCGAAGAGATGATCAAGGCCGTCCAGCAGGCGCTCCCCGACGCGCGCCTTGGCATCCACGCCCACAATGACGGTGAGTGCGGCGTCGCCAACTCAGTGGCAGCGATTCGCGCAGGTGCGCGTCACGTTCAAGGCACCGTCAACGGTTACGGTGAGCGCTGCGGCAACGCGAACCTCTGCTCCGTCATCCCTGATCTGGAGCTCAAGCTCGGGCTCCGGTGTCTTCCTGAAGGCGGCCTCGCGCAGCTCCACGACCTCAGCCACTTCGTCGCGGAGATCGCGAATCTAAGTCCGAACGAACATGCAGCCTACGTTGGGCGCAGCGCGTTCGCTCACAAGGGCGGCATTCACGTGTCGGCGATACGACGTCATCCGGAATCGTACGAGCACGTAAATCCAACGTTAGTTGGCAACGAGTCGCGAGTCGTGGTCAGCGAGCTGTCAGGGCGAAGCAACCTCCGGAGCAAGGCCGAAGAGCTTGGTCTCGAAGTGAGCTCCGCGACTGGGGGGCGAGTCCTCGAAAAGATAAAGGAGCTCGAAGCCAAGGGCTTCGCATACGAAGCTGCCGAGGCCTCGGTCGCAGTTCTCATGGCGCGCCATCAGGCCGACTACCAAGCGCCATTTGAGGTGCTCGACTTCCAAGCCGGCGTCGGACGGCGCCGCGGCGGCGGCATGTTTGCCGAGGCTACGGTTAAGGTGCGTATCGGCGACGAGGTCGTACACACCGCCGGCGAAGGCAACGGCCCGGTGAGCGCCCTGGATTCCGCGCTTCGTAAGGCGCTGCGACCGTTCTTCCCCGAGGTCGCGGACATGCAACTCACCGACTACAAGGTTCGCATTCTAGATGGCCGGAGCGGGACCGGGGCGACGACCAGAGTGCTCATCGATAGCCAATCGTCTCACGACAGCTGGAGCACGGTCGGCGCATCGAGCAACATCATCGAAGCGTCGCTCCAAGCGCTCGTCGACAGCATCGAGTACGGTCTTTCGCTAGAGCACGCCAGGCACGAAGGCCAGCCGGAAGCCACGGCGACTCGGACTTAGCCATTGCCCTCGAGACGCGCGCCGTGCATCATGGCCGGCCGCACAGGTAACAGGATATGAAAGCCAAGATCACACTCCTTCCGGGCGACGGCATCGGGCCCGAAATCGTCGACGCGACCCGGCAGGTGCTCGAATCGGTCGCGAGCAAGTCGGGCCACACGTTCACGTTTTCTACGCATCTAATCGGAGGCATCGCGATCGACGAAACGGGTGTGCCCCTGCCGGATGACACCATCGTCGGCTGCCGGAGTGCGGACGCGGTTCTACTTGGTGCGGTTGGCGGGCCAAAATGGGACGACCCCAACGCTACGGTTCGACCGGAGCAAGGGCTCCTCGGAATGCGAAAAGCGCTGAAGCTCTTCGCCAACGTCCGCCCCGTGAAGCTCTTCCGAGGCCTCGAAGCGGCCTCCCCTCTCAAGGCTGAGCGACTCCGCGGCGTCGACCTCGTCTTCATCCGAGAGCTGACGGGCGGTATCTACTTCGGGCAGCCAAAGGGGAAGGAAACTAGGAACGGCCTACGCACAGGCTTCGACACGATGGTGTACGACGAGAGCGAGATTCGTCGGATCGTCGAGCTGGCCTTTCAAGTGGCCCGAAAGCGTGGTGGGCACGTCACCTCGATCGACAAGGCAAACGTGCTCGCGACGATGCAGGTCTGGCGCGAAATCGCCACCGAGGTGGGCAAAAAAAATTCGGACATTCCTCTCGACCACCAGCTCGTCGACTCGGCTGCCATGCGACTCGTCACCGACCCTTCCTCGTTCGACGTCATCGTGAGCGGCAACATGTTCGGTGACATCCTCTCGGACGAGGGCGCGGTCTTGACGGGTTCACTCGGGTTGCTCCCGAGTGCATCACTCGGCGAGGGGACGTTGGGCCTCTACGAGCCGATCCATGGTTCGGCGCCTGACATCGCCGGCCGGGGGATCGCAAACCCTCTGGGCACCATTTTGAGCGCGGCGATGCTGCTTCGGCATAGCCTCAACCTCGATGAAGACGCGACAACGATTGAAGATGCCGTTCAAAAGGTCCTCGACAGTGGCCTAAGGACGGCAGATTTGAGCGGCGGACAGCGTTCGCTCGGGACAACGGAGATGGCGGGCGCAGTGGTGACCGCGATCGAAGCCGCCTAAGGAAAGGACCGACATGCCGCGCAAACGCGTTAGCCGCTTGTTCGACCTCAAGGAAGACGATCATGGACGCAAGTACATGGAGGTCTATCTCGATGGCATCGCGCTTCTCCGCCTGGTCCTGAGCAACAAAGGCACGGCATTCAGCTACGAAGAGCGTGTCGCGCTTCGACTCGGCGGCCTTCTCCCGCCCCAGTACAACACGCTCGAACAACAAATCGAACGCGTCTACGAGGGCTTTGTCCAGGCGCCGACCGATATCGACAAGTACCAATATCTTCGCGCTGTGCAGGAACGGCAGGAGATTCTCTTTTACGCGTTGCTCGAAAAGCATCTCGATGAAATGTTGCCCATCGTCTACACGCCGACCGTCGGCGCCGCGGTGCAGCAGTTCAGCGCGCTCTACCAGAACCCTCGGGGTCTTTCGTACTCGCCGCTCAACATCGATAGGGCCGACCAAACACTCGAGTGCTACCCGATGGAAGACGTCCGCATGATCGTCGCGACTGACTCCTCGGCGATTCTCGGCATTGGCGACCAAGGCTATGGCGGCCTCGCGATTCCGATTGGAAAGATGGCGCTCTACACCGTCGGCGGCGGCGTCAGCCCGTTCCACACGATGCCCGTGGCGCTCGATGTAGGCACCGATCGCATGGACCTGATCAACGACCCGAACTACTTGGGGGTTCGCCAGAAGCGGCTCCGAGGCGACGATTACTACAAATTCCTCGACCAATTCGTCGACGCTGTTTGGACCCGTTGGCCCGACGCGGTCATTCAGTGGGAGGATCTTTCGAAGAGTGCGGCCTTTACCGTGCTCGAACGCTATCGCGATCGCGGCCCGTCATTCAATGACGACATCCAGGGGACCGGGGCGGTGGCGCTCGCGGGCATCCTGGCAGCCTGCCATCTGCGAAACGAAAGCCTCAAGGACGAGATCTTCGTCATTCATGGCGCAGGCGCGGGAGGAGTCGGCGTGGCCTGGGCGATCCGCGAAGGCTTGGTTCGAGCAGGGTTGAGCCGCGCGGAAGCCAAGGCACGCGTGTTCGTGCTCGACTCCCGCGGGCTTCTGATGAGCGACCGCGAGATGGAGGACTACAAGCGCGACTTTTCGCATGACCGCGCGATGACACGGGATTGGAAGTTCGAAGGCGATACACCCGACTTGGTGGAGACGATTCGCAATACACGAGCCACGGTTCTCTTGGGCCTCTCTGGCAGACCGGATGCATTCAACGAAGAAGTCGTCCGGGCCATGGCGGACAACCACAAGCGGCCGATCATCTTCCCGCTCTCCAACCCCACGAGCTCCGCGGAAGCCAAGCCCATCGACATCTTCCGCTGGACCGATGGCAAGGCGATTGTTGCAACAGGAAGCCCATTCGAGCCGGTCATGATGGGCGGCGTCACGCACCCAATCGGCCAGGGCAACAATGCCTTCATTTTCCCGGGGCTCGGTTTCGGCGCAATCCTAAGCGACGCCAAGTCCATCACGGACGGCATGGTATTGGAAGCATCCCAAGCCCTGGCCGACTACACCATCGAGAAATACGTCGAAGGCGGCCTGATCTATCCACCGGTCAGCGACATTCAGGAAACTTCGGTCCGAGTGGCCACCGCCGTCGTCAAACAAGCCATCGCCGATGGCGTAGCGCGCCGGGAAAACATCCCCGAAGACATCGAAGCGTTCGTCCGTGAACGCTTCTGGCACCCCACGTACCTGCCCTTCGTCCGCGGCCAACTCGGCTAGGGACACGCAGAGGCCGCCATGGAAATCGCCATCGCGCTATTCGATCAGGTAACCGCGCTGGATGCGGTGGGGCCTTATGAAGTGCTCCAACGCCTTCCTGGGGCGCAGGTTCGTTTCGTCGGACATCGCAGGGGAGAGGTCCGGACCGACAATGGATTTTTGGGGCTTACGGTCGATTGTGCGTTCGACGAGGTAAGCCGCCCCGACATACTTTTGATTCCGGGCGGGGTTGGGACTCGCCCGCTCGTACGGGATGATGTGATTCTCGATTGGATTCGCAGCGCGCACGAAACAAGCCAGTTCACGACCTCCGTATGCACGGGATCGCTGGTCCTCGCGGCTGCGGGCTTGCTGAATGGGCGGAAGGCAACGACCCACTTCTCCGCGCGGCACTTGCTTCTGAAATACGGCGCTACTCCGACCGAAGAGCGCGTAGTTCAGGAGGGAAAAATCATCACGGCGGCGGGGGTCTCGAGCGGAATCGACATGGCACTGCGCCTCGCCGAGCTACTCAGCGACGCAACGACGGCGAAAGCTCTGCAGCTGATGATCGAGTACGACCCTCAGCCGCCGTACGATGCCGGCGCGCTCCACAAGGTCGACGCGAACGTTCTTTCTCGAGTCCAAGAGCTGGCCCGAGAAAAGAACTAAGTTCGCCTAGGAGAGGGCGCCGCCGTCGGCTCGGATTTCGGTGCCGTTGATGTAGCGGGCGTCATCGGACGCTAGGAAAGCGATGACGGATGCGGCGTGCTTCGGTTTGGCGAAGCCGACGAAGGGCATGGCGCCTTTGAGGAGCTCCATGTCGGCACCTTCGGGCGCTTTGAAGTCTCCGTGCAGCGACGTTGCGATGCCGCCGGGGACGATGCAGTTCGCGCGAAGGCCTTGTTTCACGTACTCCTGATACAAGGCGCGAGTCATCGAAAGGATCCCGCCCTTCGATGCAGCGTACGCGCTCATCCAAGGGTGGCTGCCGAGCGCCGAGGTCGACGAGCAGTTCACGATCGCACTGAATCGATTCTTCAGCAAATGCGGAAGCGCGGCGTGATTCACGTAGAACGTGCCGTTGAGATTGATGTTGATGATCTCGTGCCACTGATCGAACGTCATTTCATGGGTGTGATAAGTGCGGAGGATGCCCGCGCAGTGACACAAAGTGTCGAAGCCGCCCATGTCTTCTGACGCGTTGTCGATCACCTCTTTCACGCGAGCACCGTCTGTGACATTACACTCGTAGACCCAAGCTTTGACTCCCTGCGCTTCGGCGAACTGCTTGGTAGCCGACAGCCCCTCGGCATTGATATCGATGAGAGCGACGTTGCCCCCCTCTTCGGCGATGCGCTGCGCGGTAGCCTGGCCGATTCCTGCGGCCGCGCCGGTGATCACGACATTCTTTCCTTCAAACCTTTTCATCGTACTTCTCGCTCTTCCTTGGTGGTCGCTAGTAACCGTGAAGCTCAGCCCAACGCTGCCGGTGCTGTGAAGGCATTCCAAACGTCATGTACGTCGCCTGCGCGCGCTTGATGTAGAAACCTATGTCGTGCGCATCGGTCACTCCGATGCCGCCATGCATTTGGATCGCTTCCTTGGCGGCGTGCATGAAGGTTTCCGATGCCATCGCCTTCGAGAGCGACGCGAGGCGCGGGACTTCATCCGGTGACTCGTCGATCGCCCTCGCGGCGGCAAGCACGACCGAGCGCGTCAGCGCGATGTCCGTGTACACCGACACCGCGCGGTGCTGAAGCGCTTGGAAGGAGCCGATGGGCACGCCAAACTGCTCGCGTTCCTTGATGTAGTCCATGGTGTCGGCGAAGGCCTGCTCGGACGCCCCAAGCATCTGCGCCGCGAGGCCCACCGATGCCCGATCAACGACTGCCTCCAAGAGGTCCGCGCCCATATCCAGCTCGCCGACCAGGGCATCGCTCGTCACCGCAAGGCGATCGAGTCGTACGATCGCGGCGTTTGGGCCGTCCATGCGGCGCTGTCGCGTGACGGCGACGCCCGATTGCGCCGGGTCGATCAAGAACAGCGTGTACCCCGTGTCAGAGGTTGCCGCCGACACGATTATCCGATCGGCAAGGTGCCCGTCCAGAACCTGTCGCTTTTCGCCGCTGAGCTCGAATCCGTCGTGCGACTTCTTGGCAACCGTCGCTGGCTTCGACAGGCCTCCCCGGCTGCCCGCCTCTTCACAGCCGATCGTAATTAGAGTTTCACCGGCCGCGATGCCGGGTAACAGCGCCTTCTTCTGCTCCTCGTCCCCCCCCAAAAGCAGCGCTTGCGTACCGAGCAACAAGGTCGATACGAACGGCTCGGGCATCAGCTCGCGCCCGCTTTGCTCGAGAACGACCGAGAGGTCGAAGAAGCCAAGCCCCATGCCCTCGTATCGCTCGGGAATCTGCAGTCCAAGCCAGCCGAGCTCGGCCATCTCGCGCCAGAGCTCGCGAGAGAACCCAACTTCATCGTTCGAATCCCGGAAGCTTCGAATACGCGCAGCCGGCGCACGCTCGCGGATGAAATTCTGGGCCGTCTTCGAAAGCATTTTCTGCTCTTCATTTAGGAGAAGAGAAGGCGCCCTATCCTCCGTCATTTCTTCCCCTCCGGGAGGCCGAGCACACGCTTGGAGACGATGTTCTTTTGGATTTCGGACGAGCCGCCTTCGATTGTACTCGCACGCGATCGCAGCCAGTCACGGGTATACTGAAGATCATCTTCGTCGAAGCCCGGTCCTTCCCAGCCGAGGCCCTGCGTACCCGCGACCTGCATGCCGAGCTCGAATCGCCTCTGCTTGAGCTCGGAGCCCACGATCTTGGTAATCGAGCCTTCGGGCCCGGGCGTGCCCGACTCGGCGCTCTGTTGAATTCGAGCGAGCGTGAGATGGAACGCCTCTTCGAGCATCCCGAGCGCTGCGATCTCGTCACGCAGCAGTGGATCGGGGATGGGACCTTTGGGGACAGCCAGGTGCTTGCGTGCCCTGGCCACCACCTCCCGCTGCGCGGACCCGGGCTGGCGCGCGATGGAACGACCGATCGAAGAACGTTCGTGCCCGAGGATCGCTTTTGCAATCGTCCATCCTTCGTTCTCGGTGCCCACGAGATTTTCGGCAGGCACGCGCACGTTGTCGAAGAAGGTTTCGCAGAAGGGTGAGTATCCGCTGATTAGATCGATGCGGCGCACCGTGATCCCGGGGGTATCGAGGTCCACCAAAATCACCGAAATGCCCATCTGCTTTTTGGGCGCGTTCGGGTCGGTTCGCGTTAGGCAATAGATCCAATCGCTGAGGTCAGCGTGCGAAGTCCAAATCTTTTGGCCGTTCAACACGAACTCGTCTCCGTCGCGCACTGCTTTGAGCTGCAGGTTCGCGAGATCCGACCCGGCATTGGGCTCGGAGTACCCCTGGCACCAGCGCACCTCACCGCGGGCAATCCGCGGTAGGTGCTGCGCCCGCTGCGCATCGTTCCCGTACTGAAGAAGGACCGGACCAAACATCGCGAGGCCCTGCCCCGCGACGGGACGTGGCACCCCGATGGCCTTCATTTCCTCGTGGATGATGTTCTCCTGCTCGCGACTCAGGCCACCGCCGCCGTATTCCTCGGGCCATGCCGGCACCGTCCAGGATTTCTCAATGCCGAGGTCACGCCAGCGCAAGACGTCGGGATCGGACTCCTCGCATTTGGATCCGCCCCAATACCCGTCGAACGGCCCGCTGCCGCTGGTCTTCCAGAGCGACTTTGGCGCGTTCTCACGAACCCAAGCGCGCGCTTCAGCGCGGAATGCTTCCAAGTCAGTCACGCCGTCACTCTGCGGCTCCGGCCTTCTTCATGTCGAGAGCGACGTCCTCGATCATGTCTTCCTGGCCGCCCACCGTCTTCATCCGGCCGAGCTCGACCAGAATGTCGGTCGACTTGAGGCCGTACTTTTCGGCGGCGCGCTTTGCGTGAAGCAAGAAGGACGAATAGACGCCGGCATAGCCAAGCGTGAGTGAATCACGATCGACGCGGACTTTGTGCGTCATCATCGGATAGACGATCTCTTCAGCGACATCCATCAGCTTCCACATGTCGACCCCTGTTTCGACGCCCATCCGGTAGAGGACCGCAACGAAAGCCTCGAGCGGAGTATTCCCCGCGCCTGCACCCATGCCAGCCACGGAGCCATCGATGCGCCCGGCGCCAGCCTCGATGGCTGCAAGCGAGTTCGCGATCCCCATGTGCATGTTGTGGTGACCGTGGAAACCCACCTCGACATCGGCATCGAGCTTTTCGCGAAGAATGCCAACCCTGGCGGTTACGTCGTCCGGGAGCATGTACCCAGCCGAATCGGTGACGTAGAGGCAGTTCGCGCCGTAGCCCTGCATGAGCTTGGCCTGTTCGAGGAGCTCCTCCGGGCCGATCATGTGGGCCATCATCAGGAAGCCCACGGTGTCCATTTCCATTTTTGCGCCGAGGCTGATGTGCTGCTCCGAAACGTCCGCCTCGGTGCAATGCGTGGCCACACGAATCGTCTGCACCCCGCAGTCGTGGGCCATCCGCAGGTGATCGACCGTTCCAATCCCCGGAATCAGCAAGGCGGAGATCTTGGCGCTCTTCATTTTGGGCACGACCGCACGCAGGTACTCCTCGTCGCTCGCCGCCGGAAAGCCGTAGTTGACTGACGCTCCACCGAGGCCGTCGCCATGCGTCACCTCGATGAGCGGTACGCCCGCCTCGTCGAGCGCCGTCGCCACCTCGATCATTTGCGCCGGCGTGAGCTGGTGGCGTTGGGGATGCATCCCGTCGCGCAGGCTCATGTCGTGGAGCGTGACCTTCTTGCCTTGTAGATTCATGCTGCCTCCGCGCGCTGAATTTCCTCGGCGATGAGCTCAGCGGTCCGCAGACCCGCCGCCGTCATGATGTCGAGATTTCCGGCATACTTCGGCAGGAAGTCGCCTAGCCCTTCGACTTCCATGAAGAACGACACGCGGTTGCCGTCGAAGACGGGGCCGTTCTTGAGCCTATAGCCGGGAACGTACTTCTGGACCTCGGCGATCATCAGCCGCGCCGATTCGATGATCTCTTCTTGCTTAGGAGTGTCTTCGGTGAGGCAGTGGATCGTGTCGCGCATGATGAGTGGAGGCTCCGCGGGATTGATGATGATGATCGCCTTGCCGCGCTTTGCGCCGCCAACGACTTCCACGCCCCTCGCCGTCGTTCGCGTAAATTCGTCGATGTTCTTGCGCGTCCCCGGCCCGGCCGACTTGGAAGAGACTGTTGCAATGATCTCTCCATACTCGACTGGCTGAACGCGGCTCACGGCCGCCACCATCGGAATGGTCGCCTGACCGCCGCAGGTCACCATGTTCACGTTTTGCTCGGATCGCCCTACCATCTCGCGAAGATTGACGGGCGGCACGCAGAACGGGCCAATGGCTGCGGGCGTCAGGTCGACCATCTTGACACCGTACTTCTTGACCAGAGCATTGTTCGACTCATGGACGTAAGCGCTCGTCGCGTCCCACGCGATCTGTACTTTGTCCTCGGCGATGTGAGGCTCCATGCCCTTGACGCCCTCGGACGTCGTGTTGAGGCCGAGCTCCTTTGCTCTGCGCAACCCTTCCGACTGAGGATCGATGCCAACCACCCAGATCGGTTCGATGATTTCGCTTCGAAGTGCCTTGTAGAGCAGGTCGGTGCCGATGTTCCCGGAGCCGATGATCGCTGCTTTCACTTTTGTCGTCATCTCTGCCTACTCCCCTACGTGAACCGCACCGAAGCCGTCCCGACGCCTTCGACTTCGAGGCGCATCTCGTCCCCCGCGACTACGGGTTCGAGGGGCACCAGCGAGCCGGAGAGCACCACGTCGCCTGCATCCAGGCTGATGCCAAATTTCGAGAGGGTATTCGCGAGCCAGCTGACGCAGTTGAGAGGCGAGTCGAGCGCCGCGGAGCCCAAGCCCTCGCTCAACGGCTGCCCATTCTTGTAGACGCGCATCTTCAGACTTGGGAAATCGAGCTCCTTCGGGTCGGCGTGCTCGTCACCCAGGACGAACAAGCCGCAGCTTGCGTTGTCGGCAACGGTGTCCTGGATTTTGACGTTCCAATCATGGACTCGGCTGTCGACGACCTCGAAACAGGCCATCACGTAGTCGGTGGCGTCCAGGACATCGTCGTTTGTGACGCCGGGCCCCGAGAGTTCCTTCTTGAGCTTGAAGGCAATCTCGCCTTCGGCGCGCGGCTGGATCAACTGCTCGCTGATCGGCATCGGCCCACCGTTGGGGTACAGCATCTTGTCCGTGAGGTACCCGAAGTCCGGCTGAAAAACGCCGAGCATCTCCTGCACGGCCCGGCTTGTGACGCCGATCTTTTTGCCGATGACTTTTTCGCCGTCGTCCTCGATACGGCGATTCACCATCCGCAGGGACACGTGATACGCGTCTTCGATTCTGATGTCCGGCCAGCGTTCGGTGAGTGGAGTCAGCGTTCGGCGCGCCCGCAGGGCATCAAACAACTCGTCTCCGAGCTGCTCGATTTTTTGTCGTCTCGCCGCATCATCCATGCCTACTAGATGAAGAAATCCGAGTTGCTCTGGCCGAAGAGGACACCACCCATGTTGGCAGCCGGTCCATCAGGCCCGTTCGCATGGTGCAAACGAATCGCATGGATATCTTGGAAGTGACGGTTGACAGGGTGGTCTTCGAAGGCTGCGCGTGCGCCGCAGGCAACGAACAGCTGTTCGACCACCTCCGTCGACACCCGGACGGCGCGGGCAGAGTCGTTTCGGAAGTGAACGCGTCGATCGAGCGGGATCTTTTCGCCCTTTTCGAGGTATCCGAACATCTCTTGAAAGTTGCGTTGCAGGGTCAAGACCTCACGGTCGAGCGCTGCCGTGGCTTCTGCGGCGACCAGGCTGTTGGTGAACGAGTCCTTCGCTTTGCCGCCGGTCGCCTGAGAGACCTTGGACTTCATGAAATCGATGTAGGCGTCCAGCGCGCCAAAGGCGGCTCCAACGGCCGGCGTCGAGACAGAACGCACGTGAATTTGGCCGAACGGGTACTTGTAAACCGGGGAGGGATTGATCTCATTGCCCGGGCTTTTCTGCCTGAATCCGTCGGAGAATTTGTGCATGCGATGATCGGGAACGAAGACACCATCGACAACCACATCTTTGCTCCCGGAACCCCGCAAGCCCGATACGTGCCAGTTGTCGATAATCTCGTAGTCGGAACGTGGCACGAGAAAGGTTCGCATGTCGGGGGGCTTGCCTTCTTCGGTCGGTACGAAGCCGCCGAGAAATGCCCACTCGCAAAAATCACATCCACTAGAAAACGACCAGCGGCCACTGAGCTTCACGCCTCCGTCGACCCACTCCGTCTCGGCGACCGGCATGTACGACGAGGAGATCAGCGTTCTCGGATTCTCGCGCCAAACCTCGTCTTGGGCTTTTTCTGAGAACAGCGAGAGCTGCCAGGAGTGTACGTTGAGCACGCCATAGACCCAGGCACTCGAGGCACAGCCGCGCCCGAGCTCCAGCTGCAAATCGAAGATGATGGACGGGTCCATTTCGTAGCCGCCATAGCGTTTGGGTTGGACGACCTTGAAGAACCCGAGCCGATGGAAATCCGCGATCGTCTCGTCGGGAAGCCGCCGCAGCTCGCAGGCTTTCTTCGAGCGCTCCCGCAGCTTCGGCGCCAGACCTCGGGCACGCTGAATCAGCTCGTCGCGCGTCGGGATAGGGCTATGATCTCCGTCCATGATGCTCTCTCCAGGGGCCATCGGCTCTTGCCGCGGGCGTATGTCGGTGTCTACATTCAACGCTTTACAGATGGTCCGCCTCAGTCCATAAACTAGAACGTGTTCTAGCCTATGAGCGGGTAGATGTCCAGCGGGCCTCTTCCCATCATAGGGCTCCGCGAGGGACCCCGAAAGGACGCAATTCCATGCCGATACCGACCGGTCTCAGAGCCATCGACCTGATGATGAACATCCCCGACGGGGACCCGACGGCCTGGTACGAGTTCATCAAGCCGCTGCTGCTCGATGAGGAGAGCCGGAAGGCCTTCAAGATGCCCGCGCAGTACATGTTCAAGGACATTCCGGAAATCGGCGATCAGAAGGACTATGTCCAGTACGCGATTGGCGAAATGGATAAATGGGGCGTCGAGCGGGCAATGCTGGGGATTTCCGGCCCGAACTCGACGAACCTCGAAGCGTGCCAAAAGCACCCCGATCGCTTTCTTCCCTCTTACGGTGCGAATCCGAACAACGGCATGGACGAGGTCCGGAAGATCCGGCAGCTGCACAAGGACCATGGCCTAAAGGCGGTGACGGGATTCCCCGCCGGCCTCTGCCCGCAGGTCCCGCTGAACGACAAAAAGTACTATCCGATCTACGCAACCTGCGTTGACCTGGACATCCCGATTTGCCTTTGCGTTGGGGTCCCTGGCCCACGCATCCCGATGGCACCACAAAAGGTAGAGCACATCGACGAGGTCTGCTGGTTCTTCCCGGAGCTCAAGTTCGTGATGCGCCACGGTGGCGAGCCCTGGGTCGACCTCGCGGTCAAGCTGATGCTCAAGTACCCGAACCTCTACTTCAGCACGAGCGCCTTCGCCCCAAAGCACTACCCGAAGGCGATCATCGACTACGCGAACACGCGCGGCGCCGACAAGATCATGTACGCGGGCTACTTCCCGATGGGTCTCTCCCTGGAGCGTATTTTCACCGAACTACAGACCGTGCCCTTCAAAGATGAGGTCTGGCCGAAGTTCCTTCGCGACAACGCGATCCGCGTCTTCAAGCTCGACGCCTGATGCGGAACGCCTGAAACGGATACCGGACGAAGTCGGGCGGCACGAATTCCTTGGTCGCGTCTTCGACCCGGAAGCGTCCTGTGATCGCTTGATCGAGCTCGAAGGCTCTTGCGTGGGTTGTGAAGAGCAGCTCTCCGTTCTTGTCGAGCGAGCTCATGGCGTCATCGAGCAAGCTCTTGTGGTCTTTGTGGATGTTGAAAGCGCCTTTGCTCATCTTGGAGCGCGAGAAAGTGGGCGGGTTGATGAAGATCCAGTCGTAGCTGTTCCGGTCCCGCGCGATCCAGCGGGTTGCATCGTCGCGTATGAATCGGTGCTTTGCCGGGTCGATGCCATTGGCTTCGAAGTTCTTCTTGCCCCAGTCCAGATAGGTGTTGGACAGGTCGACGCTGCTGGTCTGCTTGGCTCCCCCCACGGCTGCGGCGACGCTGACCGAGCAGGTGTATGCAAAGAGGTTCAGCATGCGCTTGCCCTCGCAGTGCTCCCGGGCATAAGCGCGGACCGTGCGGTGATCTAGAAAGAGGCCGGTGTCGATTCGGTCTTCCACATTGACCACGAAGCGAAGGTCCCCTTCGCTCACGACCATGTCGCTGTCTTGCTTTGATATGCGCGCGTACTGGTCGCCTTGCTCGTGCTTGCGCCGAACCTTCACCACCAGGTCGCCAGGGTCGATTCCAAGCGCCTCGGGGAGTGTCAGCAAAACATCTTGCACCCGTTGCTTCGCGCGATCGTCGTCTGCATCACGTTCCTTCTGGAAGATGTGAACGACGGCTTTCGGGCCATAGCGGTCGACTGCGACATGATACTCGGGAATGTCGGCATCGTAGATCCGGTAGCATTCGATGCCGTTGCGCTTTGCCCAGCGCCCCCATTTCTTTTTGTTCTTCTTGATCCGGTTGGCGAACATCGACGCCTTCTCGCTTGGTTTTCGCCAGGCGGGCGGCTTAGCGGATTCGCCACCCGTCGCTCCGCGCACGGGGATCTCCACCAGTCGACATTCGATCGCGCCATTGTAGAGGACGTGGCGGCGCGCGGGCCGAAGGCCGAGGTGTTTCAGGTTGCCACCGTGCGCGGCGAACACGTACGCGGTCCATCCGTCGAAGGCGCGCTTGAGGGCATCTCCGAGCGACTGATAGAACAAAAAGAGCGTGCCCTCGTCGCCGAGCCGGTGACCGTAGGGCGGATTGCACACCAAGATGCCCGCGTCGGTTGGTCTTTCGACCTCGGCAAGCTCTTTGACCGCCAACGAGACGTGTTGCTCGACGCCTGCCGCCGCGAGGTTCTCTCGGACGTAGCTCAGTGCCTGCTCGGATGCATCGCAGCCGAAGATCCTGGCCGTACATGCCGTCCTTCGAGCCATCAGCGCTGCGTCCCGCTCCGCTGCGAAAGCCGAAGCGTCGTGCTTGCGCCAGTTTTCAAATCCGAAACCCTCGCGCAAGAGCCCCGGCGCACAATTCGTGGCCATCAGTGCCGCTTCGATCAAGAACGTCCCGGAACCACAGGTCGGGTCCATGAGTGACAGCCCTTGGCGGGCCGCCTCGGGCCATCCCGCGAGATAGAGAATCGCTGCGGCGAGGTTTTCCTTGAGGGGCGCCTTCCCTCCCGACTTTCGGTAGCCACGCCGGTGCAACGCCTCGCCAGAGAAATCGAGCGCAAGCTCGTGGTGCCGCTCGCCGATGTGTAGATGAAGGCGAATCGCCGGGCTCTTCTTGTCGATGCTCGGACGCGAACCCGCATGGTCTCGAAAGCCATCCACGATTGCGTCCTTCGCGCGTTGCACCCAGTAGTGCGAAGGAAAGGGACTTTTCGGGGACTGAGACGTACCGATCGCAAAGGTCTGCTTTGCGTCGAAGTGGTCCCACCAGGGAATCCCTCGGACAGCCTCGTAGAGCGCCGCATCATCGTTGGCATCAAACTCCAAAAGCGGGAGCAGAACCCGCGACGCCACGCGTGACCACAAGCAAAGGCGATAGCCTTCCTGCAAGCTAGCAAGAACATGCACCGCGGTCGGACGCACATCGGCGACCTCGATGTCCAAGTCTTTGACCTCTTGCGCGAGCGCGTTCTCGCAGCCCTTTGGACAAGGAAGCACCCATCGAAATCGCTGAGCAGAGTTGATGCGCCCTCGCCTAGTCCGTCAAGAGGAGGTGACTCGTCTTGTCGATGTCGGAGAGAAGCTGGGACCCCTCGTGTAAACCACCGGCCCAGCCAACGAAGGAAGCAAACCAAACGTTTTGCAGAATCGAAGCAATCGTGCGCTCGCGCTCGTCCACTTCCCCGCCCCACTCCGCTTGCTCGGACGCAGCTTCGCCGCGAATCGCAGCCATGACCATTGCTGTGATGAGCGCATGAAAGCTAGCGACTCGCTCGGTGATGTTCGGGTCACCGGAGGCCAATGAACGAACCAGGGCCTTCGCGAGGTTGGGCCGACGCAGAAGCCCTTTGGTGAGCGCCGAGAAGACGAAGTGCACGCGTTCTCGCGGGCCATCGCCGGGGACCGGCTTCTTGCCAATCTTCGCGACGAGCTTCTCGCTCTCCTGCTCGAGGGCTGCAATGAGGATTTCCTCTTTGCTGGCGAAGCGCTTGTAGACGGTGCCGAGCGCAACTTGGGCACTGGCCGCGACGTCCCGCAGCCGAACCGCCTGGTACCCGTCTCGCTCAGCCAGTGCGACGGCCGTCTCAACGATGCGCTTGGCTCGATCATCCATGTTCAATATCCAACCTCTGCCTGGGGCATGTAGAACTTCTGATACCAGCGGCGCAAGGCTCCCACATCGCCATCACCATCGCAGAGAATCGGTCGCGTTCGATACTTTTTGTTTTCCCAAATCGCGATGTCTTCCTTGAAGCCGACGATGATGTTTTCGCGGTACCCTTCCTGGAACTGCTCTTTGCCCTCTTTGACGTTCGAGATGTCGATCATTGCGCCTATTCGGACTTGAACGCGGTTCTTATCGACGGGCGTGTGGCACAAGAGCATGATGTTCGGCAGCACGCTTTGCATCTTGGTGAGCATGTAGCCGGGCCCGTAGTACGTGGATTGGAGCTCGAAGTGATCTTCGCCACCGCCACGCGGATAGGCGACCCCCTTCACCCTCTGGATTCCGATGTGGTCTGCAAACTCGTTGCCAAACTCGTTGGCCCAGGTCCCATGAACCGGACCAAAGTGCCCCTTGTCGGCGAGGTTCTCCACGATTTCCTTCGGATGCGTCTTGATGTCGATCAACGCCGCGCCCCAGTCGGTCCAGCCGTCGCTGCCATACTCGGGGATGTCGGGAATCTCCCAGGTCGGCTCTTCGCCATCGACGCGCGCGTTCCACATGAAGATCAACCCGTTGTGTTCCTGCACCGGGCGGTTTTTCACGCAGGCTCGTGGCGGAATCCGTTTCGCATACGGGACCTCCACACACTTGCCCGTTTCGTCGAAGCGCCAGGCATGGAACGGGCACTGGATCGTCTCGCCGACCACTTTGCCCCCGTAACCGAGGTGCGCACCCAGGTGAGGACAAAACGCGTCGTGCACGATCGCCGCGCCGCTGTCGGCACGATAGAGAACCATTTGCCTGCCGAAGTACTGGATCGGCCTGACGTCGCCAGCAGCCAGCTCAGAAGTCACGCCAATGACGAACCATCCGCGCGGATAGCCGGGAAAAAGCTCCTCTTCGTCTTTTGCTGCTGACATGGTTCCTTTGGTGCTGGGGCTTGATTGCGGGGGTCTAGGCGCTCGCCTGATTTCGGGCGATCTCCTCCGCCCACTTGTAGTCCGGTTTACCGCTCGGCATGCGGGAAACCGTCTCGGTAATCGTGATCTGCCGAGGGACTTTGTACCCGGCGATGTGATTGCGGCAGTGCTGCTGTACCTCATCGAGAGAAAGCTGCTGATTGCCACGCGTATTGAATACCGCAGCGACCTTGGATCCGAAGCGAGGATCTGGAACCGCCACGACGAGCGCGTCGATGATGTCCGGGTGCGCCTTCAAGGCTTCTTCCACTTCTTCGGGGAAGACCTTCTCCCCACCGGTGTTGATGCACTTGCTGCCGCGGCCGAGGAAGGTGATGCGGCCGTCTTCTTCGATGGTGGCGAAGTCGCCTGGCACGACCCAGCGCTTGCCTTTGAACTCCTTGAATCGCTCGGCCGTCTTCTCGGGGTCTTTGTAATAACCGACGGGCAGTCGGCCCGATCGGGCGACCATGCCAATCTTGCCCGACCCTGGCTCGATCTGCTCGCCGTTTTCGTCGAGCACGGTGACCTCATCACCCATGTAGAACGAGGGGCGGTTCTCGTGGCTTTCCTCATCGCCCGCAGCGCGACCGAGGTCGCCCGATTCGCTCGTCCCGAAGCTGTTGATGATCATCACGTCGGGAAGGAGTGCTTCGAGCTCCTCCTGGATGCTCGCAGAGAGAATCGCGCCGGCGGATGCGATGACCGCCAGGTTCGACATGTCGTAGGTCCCGTTTCTGAGCTCCTCGACCAGAGGGATCGCCATCGCATCGCCTACGAGTGAAATGGTCGACACGTCCTCTTCGGCAATGAGCGACAGAATGCGCTTCGCGTCGAAGCTCGGGCCGTTCTGAAGCACGAGCTTCCCGCCCGTCGTGTGGCAAATCCACTGTGTCCACTGCGCGGCACCGTGAATGAACGGCGCGCAGGGAAGCATGGTGACGGTGTACCAGCCTTCTTTGGCCTGCTCGATCAGCTGCTCCGGTGATTCGACCGGATCACCGCCTGGCGAGCCGCCTTGAAGCCCGGTAAAAAACAAGTCCTCATGACGCCACATGACGCCCTTGGGCATCCCCGTCGTCCCACCGGTGTAGATGATGTAGAGATCTTTGCCAGACCTGGGCCCGAAATCACGCTCTTCAGAGCCCTGTGCGAGCGCCGCCTCGTATTCGATCGACTCTTGGCCGGTGGTCGCATCGGCGCCATCTTCGACCACGATGAGCGACCTGAGCGGCTCGCGTCCTTCCATTGCCTCGTTGATGACCGGCAGAAAGCGGCGCTGGGTAATCAACCCAACGAGGTCGGCGTTCTCGATCATGTAGCGAACTTCGGGGCCAACAAACCTGTAGTTCATGTTGATCCCTACCGCTCGGATCTTAAACAGCGCCAAAATCGCCTCAACGAATTCGTGCCCGTTAAAGAGATGCAAGCCCACGTGGTCGCCGGGACCAATGCCGCGTGATGTGAAGTAGTGCGCCAAACGGTTGGCCCGCCTATCGAGCTCTGCGTAGCTGTAATGAACGTCGCCCGAGGCGAGTGCCACGTTGTCCGGAACCGCGTCCGCAATCGCCTCGTAAAGATCTGCAAGGTTATATTCCATCGTTGCTCCCGCTCAGCGCTCCGAGCTCACGATCCACGCCGCGAAAAACTGCGAGCCGCCTCCGTAGGCGTGGCCGAGAGCGACCTTTGCACCGTCGACCTGATGCCGTTCGGCCGTCCCGCGCACCTGGCGCGCAGCTTCCGCAAATCGGAGCATCCCACTGGCCCCGATCGGGTTGGTGCACATGACGCCACCGGACATGTTCCAGGGCATCTCGCCCCCGATCTTGGTCTTGCCCTCCATCGTCATCTTCCAGCCCGCGCCTTCGTCGGCGAATCCTAGATTCTCGAGCCACATGGGCTCGAACCAGGAGAACGGGACGTAGACCTCGGCACAGTCGATCTCTTTGAGCGGATTGCGAATGCCAGCCTCGTCGTAGACGTCTTTGGCGCAGCGCTTGCCCGCGGCAGGGTTCACCTGATCACGCCCAGCAAAGAAGGTGCGTTCGGTCCGGACGGACGTGCCCTTCACCCAAGCCGGGTTCTTGACGCGTCCCGCATGCTTCTCGCTCACCAGCACCATCGCCACGGCCCCGTCCGAGGACGGACATGTCTCCGAATAGCGAATCGGATCCCAGAGCATCGGTGAGGCTTTCACCTGCTCGAGCGTTTGGTCGAGGTGCAGGTGCGCATTCGGATTGAGCAGGCCATGCTGGCGGTCCTTGACGGCCACCATGCAGCCAGTGTCCGGATGCGCATCCGCGCGACGAATGTACGAACGAATGAGCGGTGCAAAGTAGCCGCCTGCACCGGCAACGAGCTGCGGTTGGAATGGAATCGCCGGCGAGAGCGCCCACATGGCGTTGGCCTCGCTCTGTTTCTCGAATGCCAGGGTGAGCACCTTCTCGTGAATGCCGCCTTGAATGAGATGGGCGGCCACCACGGCCGTCGAGCCACCTACCGAGCCGGCGGTATGCACCCGGAAAATCGGCTTCCCAGCAGCACCGAGTGCGTCCGACAGCCAGAGCTCCGGCATCATGACGCCTTCGAACATGTCGGGAGCGGTCCCGATCACGATGGAGTCGATGTCCTTCCAGGTCATGTCCGCGTCTTGCAATGCGCGGATCGCTGCGTCGCGGACCAGGCCCGGAATCGACAGATCGCGCCGGCTTTCGCGATGCTTGGTCTGACCGATCCCGATGACCGCACATGGCTCGGCCATTATTCCCCCTCCAAAATGGCAACAAGATTGTGCTGAAGGCAGACGCCATTCGTCGTGTGCGCCAGCGCACGACCGGCATCTCCGGCCAGGATTCGGCTGGCCGCTTCACCGAAGCGAATCAGTCCGGCGGTCATCAGCGAGTTGGCGGCCAGGGCGCCGCCCGAGGGATTGATGTTCACCTCGTCACCGAGCCTCATGGCTTCCCGCAAGATGATCTCCTGATGGGCGAACGGTGCGTGAAGCTCGGCTAGGTCGACGCTGCCCCGCCCGAGGCCGGCCTTTTCGGCAGCAAGCGCGGAAGACGGCGATGTCGTGAGGTCACGCTGGCCGAGCGCATGCGGCTCGGTGCGATGATCGATACCGCGAATCCAAGCGGGCCGCTTCACCAGCTCTTTTGCTCGGTCGCCGACGGCAAGCACGATCGCCGCCGCCGAATCGGAAACCGGGGGACAAAAGCTCTTGCGCAGCGGCGAGCTGATGTAGGGCTCTTCGAGCATTTCGTCGACGCTGAACTCGCCCTTGATATGCGCGTTCGGATTGTCGATTGCGTTCTTTCGACTGCGAGCCGCGACCTCCGCAAAGTCACGCTCGGTGGCCTTGCCTGCGTCGATCATCGCCTGCGCCTGGAGCGCTGCGGCGCTGATCGAATCGAGCCCGAGGGGCTGGACGTAGTACGGGTCGTTTTGCAGATTCAGGATGTCGGGAACGGAGCCGAGCGAGCTTTTCCCAAAAGAAAACACCAGCGCGGTGTCGATGTCGCCGTGCATGAGGCGGACCCAAGCTTCGTAGAGCGCAAAGGCCCCGTCCATCTCGACGTGGGACTCGCGGATCGGCGGCGTGGCCTTCAAACCATCGACGGCTGCAACGAACGAGAAAGGGCGCCCCGGCAAGTAGTCGGTGCTCCCCGAGCAGGTGAAACCAATGTCGTCCTGAGTGAGACCCACCTGCTTCATCGCGTCCGAGGTGACCGGCTGAACGAGCTCCGGCTCGTCCGCGGCGTCGATCACCTTGACCGACGGAAGCTGAGAGAATGAAACGATGGCGACGTCGCGCATTAGAGATGCTCCTTGTAGGCATCGAAAGGCACATCCGGTTCGCCGGTGGGCTCGAAGTAGAGAATGTTCTCGAGCGAAGTTTCCCATTCATCTTGGGGCTTCCACTTCGCCTTCACGCGCATCCCCATCCGAATCTCGTCATGAGGGACGCCGCTGATCAGGTGGTAGATGGGACTGTCGGCGCCATCGAGCACGATCGCGCCAAAGCAATAGGGCGGCGTGAGCTTCTGGCCCTCGAACGGAATCCGAATGATCGTGAACGTGGTGAGCACCCCGACATCGGGGACTTCGACATACTCGTTCGTGGGGTTGCCCGTCATCGGGTCGGCTCCGCGGGGCGGGACGTACACCTTCCCCGCGGCCGGATCGCGCCCGCCAATGAGTTTCCCCTCCTGGAGGCCTCGCAGATACGCGCTGTAGTGCTTGCCGGGATTCACGTCGTACTCGAGATGAACCGGACTCGGCAGGTAGGACGCGATGGGCTCGAAGCAGGCGATGTCACGGATTGTGCCGTGCTTCTCGTCCGCCCAACGCAAACGGACCCGCATTCCGGTTCGCATCCGCTTGGCCTTCCCAGCATCGACCGCGTGGACCATCGCGTTATCGGTGCCGTCGATTTGAATGAGCGCCCATGCAAAGGGGCGGTCGAAGGGATGCCCCTTGCGGGGCTCCGGGACCCATGACCAAGTCTTCACCGTGCCGGACGGCCGCAGCTGGACGAACTCGTCCGTCGTGGGCTCACCTTCCTCGTCGTACTCGAGAGGAGGGCAAAGCACACGACCGTCCGCCGTCTTGACGCCTTCGAGCACTTCGTACCGAAGGCTTTCCAAGAAGCGGCCGACCACCGGCCCGGTGCTCCGGGTGTACGTGTATTCGAGAACGTACGGAGCCGAAAGAATCTCGCTCATGGCTGTGTTCCGCTTCCTGAGCGTCGATTAGCCCTGTGGGAAGAACTTCTGCATCTTTTGGGCGAGGGCGATGTTGCCCTTCACCTTGAGCTTTCGCGTGAGGAACGCTTTGCGACCGTCGAGATCGCCGTTCGCCATCTCGACGAACTTCGCGGCCTCCATCATCACGTTGAGAGTCGGCTTCTCGACGCCACCAGTCTCCACGCCCTTGAACTCACCGTCTGCGATCGTGATGGTCCACTCGCCACCACCGTCGCCGGACAGGGTGTACTGGATGGTCGCGTTCACACCCTTGGCCTGGTCGGCAAGGAAACGACCGGCAAGGGTGTCGAAGTACTCTGCTGTGTTGGCTACTCTGGCCATGTCCACCTCCCGGTTCCGGGTAGAAAAAGGTCCACTAGAAGTGAAACGTGTTCTATTTTGCCGGAGGCTCCGCGTCAAGCCGCATCGTCGCCAGGGCCGAAAAAGGCCGGCGAATGAAGGCGCGCGGGCTACTGCGGATCTGGAGGAGGCACGATGGAACCGACCACGTGCAGGCCGGCCACGCACTCCTCGCCGACGCGACGAGCCCAAACGACCCGTGCACGCTTGAAGATCACGCGCCCGGTGTGGGTCGTGATGCGTAGGTCACAGAGCGCGCCGGTCGAGAGCCACTGGTCGACGGCAACTTGGATGCCCATCGCGCTAACGTCCAGAGCCGTCGCGTGCGTCTGAATCGGCGAGAGAATCTCAATCTTGGCGTCCGACGCCCATCGAGCGGCTTGACGCCGTTCATCGGGCTCCACTGCCGGGCGAACCTGCGACTGCTTCCGCCTTGGAGGCGGTCGATTCGAACCTTGTCGTGGGAGCTTGGAGCTCATGCGCAGCCTGGACTTAAATAATGAAGAGCTGAGCAAAGGATGTCGACAAAGTCACAGCGTCCTGTGACGCACATCACAGATGGCAGCGCGAGCGCTCGCGGCGAAAGAATCCATTCAGTCCCCAACTGAGGACCAACTGGGGACTCACTGGGTCTCAGCCCAGTCGTTCGATGATGGTGACGTTGGCCTGACCGCCGCCCTCGCACATCGTTTGGAGGCCGTAGCGGCCGCCGGTGCGCTCGAGCTCGTGCAAAAGGGTCGTCATGAGCTTGGCGCCCGTTGCGCCCAACGGATGACCGAGGGCGATGGCGCCGCCGTTCACGTTCACCTTTGCGAGATCGACGTCGAGCTCCTTGGCCCAAGCACAGACGACCGGAGCAAACGCTTCGTTGATTTCTACGAGGTCGATGTCATCGAGGCTCATGCCCGACTTTTCCATGGCGTATCGGGTGGCGGGGATCGGAGCCGAGAGCATACGAATCGGGTCCTCACCCCGCACGCTCAAATGGTGGATGCGAGCCCGCGGCGTGAGCTTGTGCTCTTTCAAGGCTTTCTCCGAAACGACCAGAAGCGCCGCGGAGCCATCGGAAATCTGACTCGCGACCGCAGCGGTGAGCCGTCCGCCCTCCATGAGGATAGGAAGCGCCGCCATCTTTTCGAGGGTCGTGTCAGGCCGAGGGCCCTCGTCGGCCGTGACGTCGCCGAACGGGATGATCTCGCGATCGAAACGGCCTTCCTTCTGCGCCTGAAGCGCGCGTCGGTGGCTCTCGAGTGCGAACTTCTCGAGCTCTTCGCGGGAGAGGTCCCAATCCTTGGCAATCATTTCGGCGCCGTAGAACTGGTTGACCGGCCTGTCGCCGTAGCGTTCGCTCCAACCGACGGAAGTGGAAAACGGATCGGGGATTCCCAGCTGCTTGCCGGCGATCATCGACGCGCCGATCGGGATCATGCTCATGTTCTGAACGCCGCCCGCGACGACGACGTCCTGCGTGCCGCTCATCACGCCCTGCGCAGCGAAGTGCACCGCCTGCTGCGAGGACCCACATTGACGATCGATGGTCACACCGGGCACGTGCTCCGGATAGCCGGCGGCCAACCAACAGGTGCGAGCGATGTCGCCAGCTTGGGTCGCGACCGCGTCCACGCAGCCAAAGACGACGTCGTCGACGGCGCCCGGGTCGATCCCCGTGCGCTCAATCACGCCCTTGATGGCGTGCGCGCCGAGGTCTGCGGAGTGGACTTTGCTCAGGCCGCCCTTCTTTCTTCCGACGGGCGAACGAACTGCTTCAACGATGTATGCTTCAGGCATTTGATCCTCGCTATGTACTTGTTTTTAGGGGGAGTGGAAGTCGCCTGCAAGGCGCTACGCGGTGAGCTCAAAGAATGTGGCGTCCTATCCGCTCGCGGTGGTAGGCCGCGTCTCCATGCGCCGCAGCCAGCGCCCAAGCGCGTTTCATCCACATATGCAGGTCGCATTCGATTGTGTAGCCAATCGCACCGTGTACCTGGAGGGCTGCTTTGGCCACGAATTTTGCAGCCTGGCCTGCATAGATCTTCGCAAGAGAGACATCGACCTCGGCACTACGGGCGGATGTCGCCATCGACCAGCCCGCACGGTAGACGGTTGGCCGCGCAAACTCTTGCTCGATGAGCGCATTCGCAAGCCGATGCTTGATCGCCTGCTGCGCGCCGATCGGTTTGCCAAACTGCTCGCGATCCTTTGCGTACCGCACCGCCATGTCGAGCATGCGGCGGGATAGCCCGACGAGTTGAGCGGCGGTCCCGAGCGTGGCGCGCTCCCGGCCGAGTGCAAAGAGGTCCACCGTGCTGACGTCGTCACGCATGCGCCAGCGCCGGCTCGGCTCGAATGAGACCCGACCGAGCTCGCGTGCGCGGTCGACCGACCGCTCGGGATGAACCGAGGCCTCGTCGATGGGGACGCAGTATGCCGCGCCGCCCCGCTCCGCGATCAAGACGTCGGCCGACGCCGCGTGTGGCACGATCTCTTGGCCTTCGAACGACACTGCGATACGCGCCTCGCCGGCCGCAGCCGGGCCAAGCCAACGCTCCTTTTGCGAATCGGTTCCCGCGGCTTCGAGCAGCGGGATGCCAACTGCGACGGTATCGACGATTGGGCCTGTCATGGCCGCGTAGCCGGTTTCCTCGAGGGGAAGCAGCACGTCGAGCTCGCTCATGCCCATGCCGCCGAACTCTTCGGACGCGGTCATCCCAATCACGCCGGTCTGCGCGAGCGTATTCCATGCGGCCCGCGCGCCTTCAGTTCGCCCTTCCCAGGCCGCACGCACGATCTCGGGCGCACACTCGCGCTGCAGAACCTCGCGAACGGTATCTCGAAGCATCTTCTGGTCGTCGGTGAAAGCAAAACGCATGACGTTACTTCCGCGGGAGGCCGAGGACGCGCTCCGCGATGATGTTGCGTTGGATTTCGTTCGTGCCCGCATAGATGGGCCCTGCGAGCGCGAATTGGAATCCCTTCATCCAATCGCCCGCATCAACTGCGCTCGGCGAGCCTTCGTCGAGCTCGAGCGCCTCACCGATGATCGCGAGCGCGGTTTCGTGCGTTCGCACGTCCATCTCCGACCAGAACACCTTGTTCATGCTGGAGTCGGGCCCGATCTCTTCACCGTCGCTCATCCGAGTGACCGTCTGGAAGGTGAACCAGCGGTAGACTTGCGCGTCCATCCACGCCTGGACCACCCGATCGCGAAGGACCGGATCGGAGCGGTCGCGAAACCGATGGTAGAGGTCGATCAAACGCGATGCAGTGGCCATGAATCGGCCGGGGCTCCGAAGGCTCAGGCCTCGCTCCGAGCTCGTTGTCGCCATCGCGACCTTCCATCCCTGATCTACCCCGCCGAGGATCTCGGTGTCGTGCACGAATACATCGTCGAGGAAGATTTCGGCAAAGCCTTCGTCGCCGTCGAGGCGATCGACGCCGCGCACCGTGACGCCCTCGGCTTGGAGTGGAAACATGAAATAGGTCAGCCCATGATGACGCGCCTGCTCGGGGTCGGTGCGGAAGAGGCCGTAGGCCATGTCGCAGAACGCGGCGCGGGTAGACCAGGTTTTTTGTCCGCTAAGACGCCAGCCGCCGTCGACTCGGCGCGCCGCGCTCTTGAGCGAAGCGAGGTCGCTGCCAGCGTTCGGCTCCGACCACGCCTGCCCCCAGGTGACATCCCCCCGGGCCATCGGGCGAAGAATTCGGTCTTTCTGTTCGTCGGTACCAAACTCGAACAGGGTCGGCGCCAGGAGAAAGATCCCGTTCTGAGTGACACGGCTCGGCGCGCCAACACGGTAGTACTCCTCTTCGAAAATCAACCACTCGAAGAGGGTAGCCTCCCGCCCGCCGTACTCTTTCGGCCACGAGACCGCGGCCCAGCCTGCGTCGAAAAGCCTGTGCTCCCATTGCAGGTGCAGTGCGAAGCCCTCTTTGGTGTCTCCCGATGGAAGCGCCGCAGGAGGCACGTTGGCCTCGAGCCACGCCCGGCATTCGTCTCGAAATGCGGTCTCTGAAACGGTGAAGTTGAGGTCCATCGCGATAGCTCAGGCGCCCAGACGTTCGAGCGTCGCTTCGGCCTCGGCCATGATTCGCTGAAGCAGCTCGGCCACGGTGGGGATCTCGTCAATCACGCCGGTAATCTGACCCGTCGGCAAGATGCCGGCCTCGACGCGCCCATCGAC
>CBESWY010000003.1:0-39283 GCA_965533395.1 uncultured Myxococcales bacterium | reverse complement strand
TCACCTCCAAGCTGCGCTACAGCCTCGATTGGATCGGCGACATCGTCAGCGTGCTCAACCGCCCTGAGGCAGCCAGCCAGGTGGTTGGCAACGAGATCCAGCCGATCGATTTCTCGATTCAAGACGGCAGGAGCTTCGTTTCTTCGCTGCGGTTCACGCTGACCTTCGACAAGCGCGACGACCCCGGCATCACGAAAGAAGGCGTCTTGTTCGTCGGTAACGTCACGCTTGGAACGCGCGCTCTCGGCAGCGACTACGACTATATCAAGATCGATGTCTGGGTCAGGCGATGGTGGCGGCTTCCGTGGAAGCACACGATTCGGATCGGATTTTTCGGCGGTGCCGCCTTTGGGAACACGCCGTTCTTCTACCTCTACCACATCTCGGATCTCTCGGATTTGATCCCGTCGAGATTTCTCGAGATGCAGCTCGACGCGCGTCCACCGCCCAATCTTCTAGGCACTTCGATCGAAAACAACTACCTCGGCGAGCTCGCCTGGCGGCTCGACGTCGGATACGACGTGCCTGTCTACCAAAACGCGCGCGAACGAGGGCTTCGCGAGGTCGACCTTTATGGACTGATCGGGCTGATCTCGTTGACAGACCTGAGAAACCAGCGGACCGGGTTCGGCGGGGTCATCGGCTACAGCGGCGTCTCGCGCTTTCCGCTCGACCTGACCTTCGACATTGGATTTCGGTTCGACACGAGGGTCGGGGTTTTCCAGTTTGGTTTCTCGACGATATTGGGGTTCGTCCGCCTGTGAGATTCGGGCTTGCAGCGTTGGTCTTGCTGATCGCTGCGGTCGCCTACGGGCAGTCGCAGCTTCCGCTCCGTGACCTTGGCGTGACCTGGTCACGCGGTGCCGCCCGGGTGTCGTTCTCTGCAAAAGATCTCGCCGACGAGCGCGTGCGTCGGGCGCTATCGAGCGGGCTTCGAAAGCGCATGGAAGTGACCGTCAGCGCACACCTGAGCGGCTCGAACTGGAGGATGGGCGTCCGGCAGTTTGGCTGCGACGTCACCCTCGACCTCTGGGAGGACGGCTACCTCGTTCGCATCGGCGATCAAAGCGAGCGGCTCAAGACGCTGGAACAGGTGCTCGACCGCTGCCTGGTCGTCCAAGGCCTGTTCGTTGGGGAGCCGAGAAGCTACGAGCTACAGCGAGGACGAGATATCTACTTCGCCGTCAAGGCGGAGTTCAATCCGATTTCGAAGAAGCAGTGCACCGAGCTAATCCGTCCTGCCTCTGGCGGAGACCCGGTCGGTCCCATTAGCGTCAACATCGTCAGGCGCCGGATCTGCAAAGCCGAGCGCAGCATCGCGTTCCGAAGCGAGCTCTTGAAGGTGCCGGAATGAGCCGATTCGAGCGCAAGATTCTATTCGCGATCGGCTTGTCGGTGTTTCTGGCGCTCGGCGGCAGCATTTTCCTCGCCCAGGGCGCGCTGCGCGACGTCTACGCGGTTGGGGTGAACGAGCGCTTTGGCGCAGAGCTGGTTCACGGCGTAGAGGCGCGTCGCGGGCAGCTGATGGCGCTGCGCGAGGGGTCCGATCAGGTCGCAGACGCGGTGCTGTGGGCAATCGAAGCCCAGCTTGCCCGCAGCCGAAGCGTTGCAAAGCTCGAAAGCCTTCTTCGCGAGCTCCTCGGACGGTACGAAGTCGTGCAAAGCATTCGCATCATCGATGACGCCGACGAGGTTCTCGCAACTGTGGCTCGGCCGCCGGACCCCGCGGGCGACGCGCTACGAACCACGATCCGCGATCGCGAGACGGGCAGAGGAGCACGCAAGCTACAAATCGCGGTCGAGGTTTCAGTGCCGGAGCGGTACTTCGAGCGGCTCCAAGAAGCCGGCGAGGTTGCCGATGTATACTCGCGCCTACAACAGCAAGGCGCTTCCGTTTCGGACGTGTACGCGTGGGTCTTTGGGGTGCTGGCGTTTTTCGTCATCCTCGTTGCGTTCCTGATCGGTGCAATCGTGTCGCGTCGCGTCACTCGCCGTGTCACCGACTTGGCCGAGGCCTCTCGAAAAGTCGGCGCTGGTGATCTCACGGTTTCTCTTCCAACCGGTGCCAGGGATGAGGTCGCCGAGCTCACGAAGGCTTTCAACGAGATGGTTCGCGACCTGCGTGATTCCCGCACGCGCATCGAGTACCTGCAGCGTATCGGCGCCTGGCAGGATTTTGCTCGTCGTCTTGCCCACGAGATCAAGAATCCGCTCACACCCATCCAACTTGCCGCTCAGGAGATGGCCGAAACCTATGCCGGCGAAGACGAGGCCTTTCGGCAGAAGCTGCAGCAGGCGCGGGCGATCATCGAGGAGGAGGTCGCTACGCTCCGCCGGCTCGTCGGAGAATTCAGCGCTTTTGCTAAGCTTCCGAGGGCAGATCTATCCCCATCGGATCTGTGCGATCTCATCCACAGTATCCAGGTTTCAATTCCAGCGGTCCTCGAAGATGTGGGCCACGGAGCTGCGGCGCCGGTCGAAGTTCAGCTTACTTGTGCAACGGAACCCATCCGCGTGCGTATGGACCCCATGATGCTCAAGCGAGGTGTCGACAACATTTTACGGAATGCGATTCAGGCGGTCCACGAAGCAAGTCCAACGGGGGGCGGCCGTGTGTTCGTCCACGCGTACCAAAGCAGAGGGTCTGGATTCGTCGAGATTCGCGACAACGGTCCCGGCATCGACGAGGAGAACTGGGAGCGCGTTTTCGATCCGTACTACACCACCAGGGCCGAGGGTACGGGCCTTGGGTTAGCGATCGTGAAAAAAGTGGTGTTGGAGCATGGTGGCGAAGTGCGGCTCGATCGAGCGCCCGAAGGGGGAGCGCGCTTCAGAATCGAGCTTCCGCTCCTGGGGTCATGATGACTGACTCGCCCAAGCCCGCAGCGCCAAGGTGGATTCATTGGCTCGTCACCGCGATGGTCTTCGCTGCGCTTTACGCCTGGATGACCCGCGGCAATGCGTCCCCTCTGATCGGGCAGCAAGCGCCTGACCTGAGCATGGCGGTTGCCGCTGGGGCCGAGCCGAACAGCCCAGGCAAGGTGACGCTCTCCGAAATGTCTGGTGGAGTCGTGGTCCTCGACTTCTGGGCTAGCTGGTGCGGCGCCTGCAAACGAACGACGCCGATTCTCAACGACCTCCGTGGGGAATTCGCCGGGCGCGGCGTTACGTTCTACGCGGTGAACGTCGAGCCCTTCGACCGCCAGAGCCTTCAGGCTGCCCATGCAGCGTTCGGGACCGAGTTCCCGAGCCTCCACGACCGCACCGGCACGGTTCAAAGGCGATACGCCATCAAGATGCTGCCCACGGTGATCGTGGTGGGCCCGGATGGCGCAGTGCGCTGGGCTTCCACCGGCGTTCCGAGCAAGATGCGGCTGCGCGGAGCGATTTCCGATGCTCTCAACTAGCCGGATTCGGTCATGGTTGACGTCCTGGGGCCCCGCTGATAGCTTCGCCGGCCGCATGGCGCCCATCTCGTAGGCTGCCCGCGAGTGGAGGAAATGCCTTGGTTCAAGCGCTTCAGGGTCCGAGCTTAGAAGAGCGAGTCGCCCAGCTTCAAGACTTGCTCGATTCTGCCAACGTGCGGGCGCGGCAAGAGTATCAAGAGCGCTTCGACATCGCTTGGATTTACCACGACAGTGCGCTCGAAGGCGTCGTCTACTCCATGGACGAGCTCAGAGCGGCCATTTACGACGAGGCGATCACAGACCCAGCGCTCATCCCCGTCTATGACGAGGTCCGAAACCACATGGGCGCGATCGAGATGATTCGCGAGATGTCCTCCCGACGCCGGTTCACGGTGAACCTCGACGCCATCAAGAAGCTCTACGCTCAGCTGGCTCCCGAGGAGCTCGAGGGGAAGGGGCCGCCGAAGTACCGCAAGGACATGCCGCTTCATCGGCTTTACTTCCATGAGATCTCGCAGCCGGACAAGATCAGCTACCGCATGCGGCAACTCGTCCAATGGCTATCGGATCCGGATACCAAGAAGACCATGCATCCGGTTCGTATGGCGAGTAAGGCGCACTACCAGCTGCTTCACATCTATCCGTTCCCGCGACATAGCGGCAAGGTCGCGCGACTGGTGATGAACCTGATTTTGATGCGAGGAGGGTTTCCTCCGGTCGTGATTCATGCAACCGAGCGGCAGCGCTACTACGAGGCTCTGCGCAGCGGGGAAGACGCTACCTCGAATCTCGTGAACCAGGCGCTTGGCGCGGCCATCGAAACTGCGATTCAGTACTTCGAAGAAATGAAATGACCGGCTATCGCGCGTCTTCGAGGAAGCGCGAAAGGGCCGAAATCACCGCGAGATAGCGCGCACCGGCCCGCAGCGTTTCCGCAGCGTTTTCAGGGGAAATTCCACCGATGGCGACCAGCGGCGTCGAGACGGACTCGCAGACCTTCGAGAGCTTCGCCAGGCCCACGATGGGGTCCGGGTTCTCCTTGGTATGGGTTGGGTAGACCGGGCCGAACGCAATGAGATCCGCGCCCTCGGCCTCGGCCGTGATTGCCTGATCGAGGCTGTGCGTCGACACTCCGATCTGCATGCGCCCGACCACCTTTCGGGCATCAGCGATCGAGAGGTCGTCTTGTCCGAGATGTAGACCGTCCGCCTCGACCAGGCGTGCGATGTCAGCTCGGTCGTTGATGACGAAGGGAACCCCGGCGTGCCCGCAGGCGGAACGAATCCGTCTGGCGATCTGGAGAAACGACAGGTCATCGAGGCGCTTGGCCCGAAGCTGCACGATGGCGCAGCCGGCGTTCAGCGCCTTGAAGGTGAGCTCCAGCGGGCGTTCTGCGTACTCCGCATCCACGATCGCGTACAGCGATTCAATCAAGCGGCTCGTCTCCGGTTAGCCTGCCGTAGAGATCCGGACGGCGATCGCGAAAGAACCCCCAGTTGGCGCGGTACCGGCGAAGCGCATCGCGATCGAACGAAGTGGTTGCAACGCCTTCCTCGTCCCGCCCGAGCTCGGCGCACAGGTCGCCCCGCTGGTCGCAGACGAATGAGCTTCCGTAGAAGGTCAAGCCAGCTTCAGCCCCAATGCGGTTGGCCGCGGCAACTGGCATGGCGTTGGCCACTGCGTGACCGACCATCACGCGTCTCCAAGGCGCCTGGCTGTCTTCTTCCGGCGCCTCAGGCTCGCTGCCAATCGCCGTTGGATAGAGCAGAACCTCGGCCCCTTGTAGGGCCATGCTGCGGGCGGCTTCCGGGAACCACTGGTCCCAGCAGATGCCCACGCCGACGTTTCCGTGGCGCGTCTTCCAAACCCGAAAACCGGTATCTCCTGGACGAAAATAGAATTTCTCCTCGTAGCCGGGGCCGTCCGGGATGTGACTCTTTCGATATGCGCCAAGCTGCTTTCCGTCGGCGTCGATTGTCACGACGCTGTTGTAGTAGGCCTGTCCTGCCCGTTCGAATAGGGAGATCGGAAGCACCACGTCGAGCTCATCCGCAAGAGCCTGCATATGACCCACCGTAGGATGTGAAGCGAGAGGCGCCGCCAAGTCGAACGCACGCTCGTCCTCGGTCTGCGGGAAGTAGGGGCCTTCGAAGAGCTCCGGGGTGAGGATGATCTTCGCGCCGCGCCCCGCGGCCTCGCGAATCAAACCTTCGACACGTGCGATGTTGGCTTTCCGAGCGTCACCGAGTGCGCATTGAACGATTCCGATCGAGAGGGAAGACGCGGTCATGACGTGCTGGGCTGGGCTTGGATGACGCAGTGAAACGCTCCGCCTCCCCATAGCAGGTCTGCGGCGGGCAGGCCGATCACCTCCCGGCCCGGAAATGCGTCGGCGATAGCTCCGAGCGCACCCTCGTCTTCAGAGACGCCGTAAGTCGGAACGATCACGGCGGAGTTGGCGACGTAGAAGTTGCAGTAGGTGGCGGGCAGAGGCTCGCCGTTGGGAGCCTGCAGCGCGGGCGGCGCGGGGACTCCAAGCACATTGAGGCCGGCAGCGCGCAGCTTCTGCTCGATTGAACGAAGCACCTTGTCGTTCGGCGCGCTTGGGTTCGACTTCATGCAGATGACGGTGTCGGGCGCGGCGAATCGTGCGACCATGTCGACGTGACCGTCCGTATGGTCGTGTTCCAAGCCCTCATCGAGCCAAATCAGTCGCTCCATCGACACTCGGTTCGCCAAGGCTCTTTCAAAAGCTCCGCGCGTCAAACCTGGGTTTCGATTCGGGTTCAAGGCGCAGGAGGCTGTCGTCAGAAACGTCCCTTGGCCGTTCGTGTCGAGGGCGCCCCCCTCGAGGATCACTGGACATTCGAAGCGCCGCGCCTGCAGATGTTCGGTCAGCCAGGTGCTGACGCGCCCGTCGAAAGGCATTTCGTACTTGCCGCCCCAGCCGTTGAACTCGAAGCACAGAGCACCCAGCTCGCCGTTGTCCGGGTGCCCAAAAAGCGGCGCCGTGTCGCGGAGCCAGCAATCGCCGTATTCGGTGGTTACATAGCCAAGATTGCGAACGTCGCCGATCAACGACCGCGCGCACGCTTTGACTGCTTCGTTCCGCACGAGCAGCCGTACAGGCTCGTCTCCTCGGTCTGCGATTGTGCGACATAGGGCGGCAATCGACGCCTGCGCCGCGTCGAGATTGAACGGCCATTCCTCCTGCAGATAGGGAAAGGCAAGCCAGCAGGCGGAATGCGGCTCCCACTCAGCCGGCAGCCGAAGTCGTTCGTTCACGCTCGAAACCTACCACGCGAACACGCGTGTCTCACCGAAGCGGGTGACCATGGCGTCCACATGTTCGAGGACCGCGCGCCGGCGCTGTTCGAGACCGTCTAGTTGCTTTTGATTCAGGACGGGTGCGAGCGGATCTTCAAGCAATTCGGCAGCAAAGCGCTGGATATCGAGCGCTCGCACCGCGTCGATCGTGGACCGTCGAAAGCGTTGAAGAGCCTTCAAGCGAGCCTCCATCAAGCCAAGGCGCTGTTCTCCGAGCCAGAACCCAGCGCCATTGTCCAAGTAGATCAATGGCCCGCTTTTTCCGCGAGATCTCAGATTGGTGAAGTCGCCGCCCCAGCGGTCCACGTTTTGGGTGAGGTAGTCGAAGACGATCAGATCGGAAAGCTCCGCCGGCCGCGCCTCGATGTCCGGAGCCTGCGCGGTCGGGCGGGTCGGATCCGTCGCCTCTCGAATCCCAGGACGGCGATTCAGGTCCGCGCGATAGTCTACCGGACGTTGGTACGGCGTGATCGGAAGCGACTTCTGGACTCGTACCCAGCGTTCCCAGTTTCGGCCCATGCGAACTCGTTCGAGAGGCTCAGGGATCCACCAGACGAACGCTCCCTTGAGCGTGCCGTCCTCTTCGATGCCAAGCTCGCTCACCCTCGGGTCCGACCCCGCGGCGGCTCGAAGCTCGCTCCAGCGAAACCTGCGACCGGTCGTCGGGGGTACGCGGCCCATGCCGAGCTCGCGATCCAAGTAGTAGGCGGCGACCTCGGAGTACCAGTGTGCGGCTGAAAAGGTTTGCTTCGGCTTGAAGTAGCCTAGTGTGCCGTCGGTCAGCGTGACCTTGAACGCCAGGCTGCGACCGCCCTTGCCCTTTTTCACTTCGGCAAGCTCAGCGGTCCGCAGGGCCTCGATTCGCCGGGCGTCGGGATGTCCGAGGAAGGCCGCGCCCGCGTCCTCTGCGGCTCCCGGCGACGGCCAAAGGAGCGCTACGATGACGAGAATGGGGGCTAGCCGCAGCACCTGCGGGAGCCTACTGCCGGCGGTTGCAAACCGACATTTTTCGGTTGGAATTCGCTCGGTGACCCCTCAGCTAGCCGCTCGGCGGGACATCGAGGCCGAGCAGGTCGACCTCGTGGCCGATCGATTGACGCTGGGCCGCGTCGTAGATCCCGCGCGCTAGCGCAACGTCTTGGATGGCAAGGCCCGTGGAGTCGAATACGGTCGTCTTCGAGACGTCCGGCCTCGGCGACAGGCCCGCAACGACTTCGCCCAACGTGCCGGCTAGTTGGCTGGCCTCGAAGTCGCCGGCGGTGAGAGGGACGTTGATCTCCCCGCTTGCCGTCGCCTGATGGAGGTCGTCGATGTAGACCGCCGAGCTTTGCAGCAGCTCGGTGGCGAGCTCCTGCTTGCCCGGTGCATCTGCGCCCATGGCATTGATGTGCGCGCCGCGCTCGATCCACTTTGCCTGCACGAAGGGCGTTCGCGACGGCGTCGCCGTGCACACGATGTCGGCACCAGCCGCTTCCTCCAAAGTGACCGCACGCGCGCCAACGCGATCGGCGAAGGCGGCTGCGGTCGCTTCGTTGCGGTCGTAGGCGAGGCTTTCGAAGCCGTCGAAAACCACCTGGTGGGTGCCATGGAGGGTATGAGCCTGCACTCCACAGCCGATGAAACCGATCGTCTTCGGATTGCGCTGCGCGAGGTACTTGGATGCGACTGCGCCTGCGGCACCGGTGCGCAGCGCCGTGAGCCAGGTGCCGTCCATGATCGCGAGCGGAAACGCGTTTGCCGGATCGTTGAGCACGTAGACGGCCATGACGGTTGGTAGCCCGAATCTCTTGCGATTCTGGGTGTGCACGTTCACCCACTTGATGCCGGCAGAGTCGCCGAGACGTGATGGCATCGCTCGGAAGTCTCCGTCGTGATCCGCAATCGGCAAATAGACTTTCGCGGGCATGGTTGCCTCGCCGCGCCCGAACGCTGCGAACGCACCCTCGACGGCAGATACGGCTAGCTCCATCGTTGCGAGCCGTTCAACCTCGGATCTCGTAAGCATCAGCGTTTTCATGAGCTCAGCCTCCCCGCAAACCCTGTTCGCCGCACGGAGCTTTGGGTATAGTCCGCCGGGCTCACCGTAACTAGGAGAATGACGATGTCCCCTTCTGCACTTGCGCTCGTCGGCTATGTCGCTTGGACGATATTGTTGGCGGCGACGATCGTTTTCTATCGCACGGCGCTCGTGCTCAAAAAGGAACGCGCTGCAAACGACTTCCTCCCGAGTGGTGAAGACGTCTCTCCCCTCTCCAACAGACTTTGCCGCGCGCAGGCCAATTGCTACGAGAATCTGCCAGCCTTCGCGGCGCTGATCCTGCTTGCGCTGGTGACCGACAACGCGGGCATTACCGATTCGCTCGCGCGCTGGGTGCTCGTCGCGCGCGTGGCGCAGTCGACCGTGCATCTGCTTTCAACCAGCGAAATGGCTGTTTCTCTTCGCGCGATTCTCCTGCTCGTCCAACTGGGAATCGAGGCCTACTGGGTCGTACAGTTCGGCCTGTTGGGCTTTGGTTAGCCGGAGAATTAGTGGAAGTCTCGGGAGCGGTGGGTTTGCTCCGCGAGTGAAACATCGGGCGCCCACAAAGACTTCGCGATCAGGTGAATGACGCCGTCGGCCCTTTGAATCTCGCCGGTCACGCCGAGCAGGGCTGCGGTTTTGGCGAGCGCAGCGTGGCGGTCGAAGACCTGCTTCCAGACGACCACGTTGACGAAGCCGGTTTCGTCTTCGAGCGTGAAGAAGGTAACGCCAGACGCAGTGCCCGGGCGCTGGCGGCAGATCACCATGCCGACATACTTCAGCGCGTCCCCGTGTCCGCAGCTATGAATTCGACTTGCTTCAGGGATGCCTCGTGAACGAAGCGCGTCGCGAAGCCCTCGCATGGGGTGGCCGCGCGTGCTGTGATGACTCGAACGGTAGTCCCAGATCACTTCGTCCTCGCTTGCCAAGGAGGCAAATGAAATCTGACTCGACGCCGGCTCGAGCGGCAAGGAATCCTGCGCGAAACGCGAGAGGCTCCGCACCTGCCAAATCGCGTCGCGCCGGTTGAGCCCGAAGCACTCGAAGGCGCCTGCTTCGGCCAGCGCGTGCAGAGCCTTCTTATTGAGCCGCGTCTGCCGAACGAAGGTCGCGAGATTTGGCAGTGGCCTCTTCGTCGCCTCGACCCGTTTGCGCTCGAGTACTCCGAGCCCCTTCACGTATCGCAGCCCCATCCGTACCCCGTAAAGACGAAGCTTTGCGTCGTCTACGGGGCTTGCCCCCTTCTCGCTGTCTATCGGGAATAGGGTGCAATCCCATTGGCTTTTGTTGATGTCGATGGGGTGAACCTCGACGCCGTGCCGCTTGGCGTCTTCGACCAGGGTGGCCGGGCTATAGAAGCCCATCGGCTGGGCATTGAGGATCGCGCAGGTGAACGCCTCGTGGTGATGACGCCGCAGCCAGGCGGTGACGTAGGCGAGCAAGGCAAACGACGCGGCGTGGCTTTCGGGAAAGCCATACTCACCAAAGCCGCGAATCTGCGAGAACACGCGTTCCGCAAAATCCTCGGGGATGCCCTCTTCGATCATCCTCGGAACCATGCGCGCGCGATGCTTCTCGATTCGACCGGACTTGCGCCATGCGGCCATGTCACGGCGCAGCTGATCGGCTTCGCCCGCCGTGTAGCCCGCCGCCTCGACGGCCAGCTTCATGACTTGCTCCTGGAAGATCGGAACGCCAAGCGTCTTCTTCAAGATGCGTTCCAACTTCGGGTGCGGATAGTCGACTTCTTCCTCGCCTTTGCGTCGACGCAAGTACGGATGCACCATGTCGCCTTGGATGGGACCAGGGCGCACGAGCGCAACTTCGATCACCAAGTCATAGAAGGTGCGTGGCTGAAGCCGTGGCAGCATCGCCATCTGCGCGCGGCTTTCGATTTGGAAGACGCCGACCGTGTCGCCTTTGGACACCATGTCGTATGTAGCTTTGTCTTCTGCAGGGACGGTTGCGATCTCGAGGTCTTGACCTTTGTGCTCGCGCAGCAGATCAAACGCACGGTGAATGCAGCTGAGCACTCCAAGGCCCAAGAGATCGACCTTGAACAGGGCTAGATTGTCGACGTCGTACTTGTCCCACTGGATGACGGTACGAGCCTCCATGCTTGCCGGCTCGATCGGGACGATCTCGTCGACCGGCCGGTGCCCGAGCAAAAACCCGCCTGGGTGAATCGACAAATGCCTTGGAAAATCAAGCACTTGAGTGGCCAATGACCAGAGCTGCCGTGTGGCCGGCGCGTCCTTGTCGAGGCCAGCCTCACGAAGGAGCTCGGGGTTGAAGGTGTCGTCACGATGCCTCAGCAGCCTTGTCGCGGTTTCCAGATCCGTTCGGGCCAAGCCAAGGACCTTGCCGACATCGCGGACCGCGGAGCGAATGCGATAGCGAATGATGTTTGCGACCATCGCAGCGTTGCGACGTCCGTACTTTTCGTAAACGTGTTGAATGACTTCTTCGCGGCGCTCGTGCTCGATGTCGAGATCGATGTCCGGAGGCTCGGCCCGCTCGACGCTCAAGAAACGTTCAAACAGTAAATCCATTCGCACGGGATCGATTGCCGTGATGCCCAGACAAAAACACACGGCGCTGTTGGCAGCGCTGCCGCGCCCTTGGCACAAAATGTTTTGCTGCCGGCAGTACTGGACAATCTCGTACATCGTGAGGAAGTAACCGCCGTAGTCCAGTCGGCGAATGATTTGAAGCTCGCGTTCGATCTGTGTGCGAACGTCGGAAGGCACCTTGCCTTGATAACGTGTGCGCGCACCACGAAACGTGAGGTCGCGCAGCCATCCCTGCTCACTGTGCCCCGAAGGGAGATTCTCCTCGGGATAACGATAACGAAGGTCGTCGAGACTAAACGTGCATTGCTCGGCGATCTCGAGCGTACGACGAAGGCATGCAGGGTCGTCTGCAAAGAGACGGTCGAGCTCCTGAGCGGGTTTGAGGTCATGCTCTGCGTTTGCGTAGATCGTATGACCGGCCTCGGAAAGCACTTTTCCCTCTCGAATACAGGCTAGAATGTCTTGCAGAGGCCGCCGTAGCTTGTCGTGATAGAGGACTTCGTTGACGCCTACCGTCTGCACGGCGAGCTCTTTTGCGACGGAGCGCAAGGCTTTCTCTTGCGGTTTCTCGTGATCGCTCAGATGACGAGCACAAAGAGCAAACACCGACGAAGGGCCATGACTTGCATGTAAGGTACGCAAGGCTTCAGGGCTTGCAGCAAGAAAAAACAAATCGCGAAGTGGAGCGAGCTCTTCGCCGTAAATGAGAGAGGTGCCCTTTTCACAGCGGGCGTGCCCGAGTGACAAGACTCTACAGAGATCGGCATAACCGCGTCTCGTCTTGGCGAGCGCCACGACGCGCTGTGCATGCCCTTCGATCTCTACCATGAGTTGGGCTCCAGTCACGATGCGAACTCCGAGCTCTTTGGCTCGCATCTGTGCGCGAACCAGGCCGTACACCCCGTCGCGGTCGGTGATTGCAACTGCGGGGAGACCAAGCGCATGTGCGCGTTCGACGAGCTCTTCGGGAAAGGATGCGCCTTCCAAAAAGCTGTGGTTACTCTTGACCCACAACGGAACGTAAGTGCTCATTCAATCGAGCACCCCGTGTAAGAACCAGCGCCTCCTCGGACGGTCGTAGAAGAGCCAAAGCAAGTCGCCGTGATCGGTTTCGGCGTAGTAGTAGTCGCGTTCGACGAGGCGCTTCCACCAGCCACCGCTCACGCGGTACGGCCCGTACATGTGCTCGATCGCATGGTTTTTTGCGAGCGAAGGACCGGCCTGGGGCTCCTTTGGAACACGTGGAGGAAGCGGTTTGGGGCGAGCGTAAACCCTTCGAACCATGGATGAAATTGGCGCTGCCTCGGATTGCTCGCCGAGCCGTGCATGCTGAATCGGCTCCCAAAGAAAGGAGGCCTCCGGCAAATGCGCTTCGCGAAGGCGTGCCTTGGTCACCGACTGTTCGCCGTACGTTGCACGGACCCGGTCGAGCGCACGGTGTGCGGCTCTCATGTCGCGACGAGGTTGATGACCGGGGAGCGCAACTTGCTCCGCCTGTGCGCGATCGGTCTTTGCAAAGACCTCCACTTCTTCGACGGCGCCTTGCAAGCTCCGCTCTCCGAGTCGAAGACGAATGAGCTCGAGCAACAACATCAGATCCAAGGTCGGCGAGGCCGGCTCGATTTGTTCTTGATGCAGGGGCGCACGTTCCAAATGGAGTGAAAGCTCGAGAGCTTGGATGGATTCTCCACGGGCGCGGACCTGATGAAGCAAAGAGTGCAAGGCGCCTTTGATTGCAAACAGCAGACGGGTTTGATCTTTGTCGGGTGGATCGACTTGAAAAGAGATGCGGGCCGGCTCGTCGATGACATGTGGCTGAATTGGCAGCTGCATGTCATCTGCAAACGAGTCGTGAAATGCACTTGCCCGCGCACCGAAACGGCTCAACAGCTCTCCTGCAGGCACGGCGAGAAAATCGCCGAGCGTTTCGATGCCCAATGCACTGAGGCTTTCGCAGAGCTCCCCGGGCAGATCGAATTCACGCAGCGCGGTTTTGTTCGAACGTTCGCGCTCTTCATCGGCACTCTTCGAGATGCAGACCCCGACCTGCGCCATCGCGACCGCGAGCGCCCGCTGGCGATGAAAGCCTACCGTCACCGAGTTGTGCCAGTGCCGGGCTCGTAAATATCGATGAATCGAGCTCGCCCAGTTGCGATAGCCGCCGTACAGTCGCCGGAGCCCTTCGGGGTCGAGCTGAAACGCGCCGGCCTGATCGAGCGCTTCGACCCGAGGCGAAAAGGTTTGAAGTGCTCCGGTCAGCTCGCGGCTGACCTCCGAGACTTCCTCGGGCAAGACGACGGCGGTGTGCAGATTCGGCAGAAGATCGCGCGCGACGGTTTGACGCATGCCGATGCGAAGGCGGCTTTTTTTTGCAAGCGCATTGAGGTGCGTGATGCGGCCGTTCGGGCCTTCGTCATCGACGACGACAACAGGCGCAGCGCTCCAACTTGGCTTTTTACGCAGCAGAATTTGCAATGGCAGCATCGGCAAAAGAACGCAGCTCACTCGCTTCATGAACTGCCTCGCAATCCGGACGGAGCGACTGGGTTGATCGATGAAAACTCGGTGGCGATTCCGACTTTGTCTTTGAGAACATGTGTGTGAACTTCGAAACGATCGGCATGAAGAGGACCGCGTTGTGGCTCGACTCGTAAGCCAACCAAAGGGCCCGAAGAAGGTTCTTCGCATGCGTTCGAAGTGAGCAAGAGAATGCGCCCGTCGTGCTGACGCAAGAGGCCTTGAAGACGACCTTGCCAGTTGACCGAAGAGCCTGGCGGGAGCGCATCGCTGAGGTCGATGACCGTCAAACCAAACGCACCGGAACGCGCAAGCCACTCGGCAGCGCGAACCAATGCGAACGAACCTGCATGACGCGGAACGTGAATTACGATGAACGAATCGAGATCGACTCCCGCCGCGTCGAGGTCGGGAGGAAACAAGGCGCCGTCTTTGGGCTGTACCCAGGCGACCAACTCGGCCCGCCCCTGCGCTTGGATCACGCAGGATACGGCCGTCGTCGTTCGCGCACAGGCATGCCGCCCCGAGAGCTCGACCAGCCGCCCCCGAGGCAAGAGCTCCGAGAGCGGTAAAGCTTTGGCGCGAACATGCCGAGCCTCGAAATCGATGACAGTCCCAAAAGCCATGGGACCACCCAGTATACTGAACAAAATATCAGTTACAAGAGGGACACTCTCCCCCCTCCCAACCCCTTGAAAACAAAAGGAAAACAAGAGAAAGATCGCAATCAATTGTTGCGATCTTTGCCGGGGGAGCGCTGTAGTCTCGGGGGCTTAGGGGGGTAGAGAGTGTCCCTGGTCGTAGAGGTGGAGGATGCCGGTGGCGAGTCCTCGGAGGAAGGACATGGCCATGGTGAAGTGGTCCTCCAGGACCTCGAGGAGGAGCTCCAAATCGATGCGGAAGGCGACCAGATCTTCGGCGACTTCGGCTCGGAACCAGCGGCGTTCGTCGGCCATGGCGTCGATCGCGCCTACGGAGTCTCCGGGACCGAGCTGGAACTGTTGATCCGGATCCGTCGCGCGGCAGTCCACGATGCCGCGGAGCGGAAGCAGAAAATAGTTACTTCGATCGCCGACGTTCCAGAGAACTTCGCCTTTGGGAAGGTGAACCTCTTGGACGTCGCGGGCGAGGTCGGCGATTGCGTCGATCTCGCTGTCGCCGAACGAAAACGTCTTTCGCAGAAATGCCATTCGTTCGACGAGATCAAAAGGACGATCCGGAAAAGCAAATGGCTCGGCCACCGGCCCGAAGCCCGCCGCCTTGCCGAGCTTGCGTCGCGCCTCGAGCACCTCGCGACTGGTTCCCCGAAGCACGCGCTTCAACAAGACGAAATGATCCTCGAAGATCTCCTGCGAATCTTCGACCGTAATGGCGAGCGTCACCATGTCTTCCAGCGCGATGCAATCGTAACCAAGCTCATCTCCTGCGAGCGCGCTCACGCCACCCACCACGCTGCGCGAGCCCAAACGGCGTACCGCTCTTCCATTCCGAACGATTTCACACTCACCGCGCACGACGTACTGAATCTCCATCGCGGGGACGCCCGTTTGGTAGAGGTACTCGCCCTTCGCAAAGAAGCGCTCATGCGTGTTGGCCGCGACGACCTGTGCGACTTCCGCCGGCACCTCTGCCAGCGCAGGCATCGTTCGAAGGAACAAATAGCGCTGAAAGCGGTCCATTTGCTGTTCTTTGAGCATTTCTTCAGACAAGGTTTCGCGCCTCCTCAGCTGCGCCCGAAGCTGTGCGGCCGCCGGGCTCCGCGGCATGGTGCGTCGCAATCCCGCGGATGACTTCGCTCTGGTCCTCCATCATTTGCGCCACCGCCTGCTCATGAGAAATCGGGCGTTCGGGGACCCCTAGCGCCGCTGCTGCGACCCGCGCGCGCCGTGCAACCGGCTCTCCATCGTCGATGATCACGAGCACCGCTTCACGAAAGGCACCCGGCAGCGTCGCCTCCAAGACTTCGTGGCTCGCCGCCTGCAGCCTGTTGTTCCCGCTCGTGACCCCTCGCCAAACCAAGGCGAAGTTCTCTTCGGGATGCCGCAAGCCCATTAGCGAGAAGGCCCGCTCGAGCGTTGCCCGTTCTTTGTCTTGAAGAGCGACGCGGAGAAGCTCGGCGTCGGGCGTTTCCGCGATGCCATCACTTTCGATGGCCGAGCGCCACTGAAGAAGCTGCACGACACGCACCAAGCTCGCACGAAGCTGTTCCTCCAAGAGCGCGTCGTCGAGGACCGTCGACGGATGGCTTGCTTGCAAGCGGCTAAGGGCTCGAACAATCCTCAGGCGCACGCCACCTTCGCGCTCCATCGCCAACTGCCGAAGTAGAATGTCGGCAGCGTCCTGTGGATCGAAAAGAATGATCGTGTGCGGAATGCGACGGCGCACCTTTCGGGACGTCGACGGGTCCGCAAGCGCCTCTTCGAGTGCGGCCAAGGCCTCGGGCCCAATCGCAAGGACCGCCTGACGCGCATGGGCGCGCAGATCCGAGCTCCCCAAGAGTGGCAAGAGGTGCGGCAGATATCGCGGATCTGGGCTGCCCTCCATGGCGCGCAGGGTCTCGATGCGGACCGAGTCGTCGTCACTGGCGATCAGCTTGATGAGGGTTTCGTGAAAGACCGCCCCGCCCTCGTGTCGAATCGCCCGGGCGAGAGAAGACTGAGTCTGTGAGTTTCCCGCGCCGATCCATTCGTCCAGCTTCGCCGCCGACACGTCGCTGCCGTTTCTCCCACCATCGTTCATCCCGAGCAGCCCCACCAAAGCGGTGGCTCGAACGATCGAGGCCTCGAGATCGAGCTTTTCTTCGAGGAGCTTTCGATTCGGATCGGCCGCCGTGAGCGCACGGAGCGCCGCTGCGCGGATGTCTGGCTCCGCGTCCGAAAGCATGCGCCGTGCGACCGGAATGAAACGGAGATCGGAGGCCTCTGCAAACGCTTCGAGCGCGCGGCTCCGCACTTCGACCGAGGGATGATAGAGCAGCAGCACCGGCATCGAGTCGGTTCTCCCGTGTCGATCGAAGATGTCGATGGCTGCGAGCACTTCGGCATCCTGATCGCTGTTCAAGGCGCTGAGCAGAACGTCGAGCGAATGCCGATCCAGCTCCTCGAGCTCGAGTCGTGTGTCGATGACGCCATGCCGAAGTCGCGCGCGAAACTGATCGACGTACTGCCGACGCGTCGACATGATTGCAAGGAGCCAACCGATGACGAGAAACAGCAGCGAAAGAGCGAGCTGGCGGGTCGTTAGGCCTATGCCGACGGCCGCAATGATCAGCAAAGACGCCATCGCCTGCCCGACGCGATGCCCAAACACCTCGATGAGCCCCTTGGCCCGCTCCCGACGCCTGCTGTCCAGTGGCAGATAGAGCACTTCGACAGCGCTTCGATAAAGCGTGTGCCGTAAGCTTCCATCGACCGCCTTCACGGCCACCGCGAACGGGAGAATTGGCCCAAGTGCGAGGCCCAGCGCACCGCCGAAGATCAAGACGGGCAGCAGCGCAGAGCTCCGGTGGGCGCCGAAAGCACGCAAGAGCCAGCCCGCGCCGATGACCTGCACCAGCAGGGCAACGCTGTTTAGGCCCAGGTAGAAGCGCGCAAAGAATGGACCGAGGCGGTCCGGCGCGATCTGAGCGGCCACCGTGCTCTTGAAGATGAAGTCGACGATGGTGAGCGCGATGGTCCCCATCAGGACGAACGCGAGGAAGCGCGTCAGATAGCTGTCCCGAAGAAGCCAGCGAAGCGAAGGCCCAGGCTCGGACCTCTGCGGTTCCGCATGGGCCCCAGTCGAAGTTTGCCATAGAAACGGCGTCGCTCCGGCCAGCGCCAAGACTGCGGCGGCCGTGAAGACCAGCGCAATCGGTGGGGCGAGGCGGAGCACGCCTTCTGAAAGCAGGGACCCCAGCGTAGCGCCGACCACGCCGCCTGCTGCAATCGCAGGAAAGATGCGTTTGGCCTGCGTGACGGTCACGGCGTCGTCGAGCAGGAGCCAGAACTGGATCAGAACGACGGTGATCAACAGTCCCGTCCAAACGTAAAAGCCAAACGGCGCCCAGGCGCCGAGTCGTTCGAGGAGTCCCCAGAAGCCAAGGGTCACGATCGCGCCAAAGACGAGGGACGCCGACAAGAGCAACCTTCGATCTTGCACGTGGCGAAGCACCTGCTCGTGGATTTTCAGCTCGAGGATCGCGAGCACGGCAATTGCGAGGTAGGCGCGGGGCAGATGGTCCGCCGGCAAGCTCGTCAAGAACAGCGTATCGCGCGCCGTCTCCATGACCGAATGCGCAGCCATGATCGCGAGCAGGCCGATGAAGCCCACAGCCAGGTTTCGGCGATCCTCGCGGCGAACGGAAAAGCGCATGTTTCAGCCGCAACCTAGCGTCAAAACGGGCCTAGGCACATTTCTAGTGTGTTCGGAGCCTCGGACGAGTGCGCTAGCCACGACGCAGCGCTTCCAGCTCCTCGAGCGAGCGCGGCCAGTCTCCTTTGAGGAGCCGCGAAAGCGCGCGGTCGGCCAGAAGCTTCCCGCCGGTTTGGCATGTCGCACAATAGTTGGTTTCGCGCTGTGCAAACACAATCCGCTGAATTGGGTCGCCGCAGGTTGGGCAGGGATTGCCGTACTTGCCGTGAGCAGCCATCTCCGGACGAAAGGCGGTCACCTTTTCCGGAAACGCTTCGCCGTGTTGTTCGATTAGACGCGCCGACCACTCCAAGAGCACCTCCCGCGTCGCTGCGTGCAGGCGTGTGAGCTGCTCCTCCGTCATCCGCGTCGTCCAAACGAGCGGCGAGAGCCTGGCCCTGTGCAGGATTTCGTCCGAGTACGCGTTGCCGATTCCACTGAAAATCCGCGGATCGGTCAGAGCGCGCTTCACGGTGTGATTTCGCTCTCGGAGAGCCGCACTGAAACTAGCGAAGTCGACCTCGAGCGGCTCGATGCCACCGGGGTCGCGCTCACGCAGCGCTCTCTCACCTCGGCACAGGTGCAAGGCGGCCCGTTTCTTCTTGCTGGCCTCGGTCAGTAACAGCGTCCCGTCTTCGAAGTCGAACGCGGCGAGGCCCAGTCGGCCGGGGATCTTGTGCCCCGGCGATTTCCAGCGGAACCGGCCGGCGATCATCAGGTGAATCACGATGTAAAGCTCGTCGTCGAGACCGAGCACGATGCGCTTGCCGAGCCGGTGCACCTCGCGCACGCGTTTTCCCGCCACCTCGTCGACCGCAGGCTCGACCGTCCTCAGAAGGAACGGCGATGCGATCCGCACGCCCTGAAGTGCCTTGTCGAGCACACGCGGCCGCAGCGCGTGAAGGTAGAGCTCGACGTCGGGCAGCTCGGGCATGTCTATCGGAACCGAGGGTCGAGCCGGTCTCGCAGCCAGTCGCCGGTGAGATTGAAGCCCAGCACGCTGAGCGCGATCGCTCCGCCAGAGAAGAGGGCCACGTGCGGAAAGCGGAGCAGCACACTCGTCCCCTGGTCGAGCAATGCGCCCCAGGACACGGCTTTTCCAGGCCCGAGGCCTAGGAACGAAAGCGTCGATTCAGCCAGGATTACCACCCCTAGACCGGTGGTTGCCTGAATGACGAGCGGACCGAGCAGGTTTGGAATCACGTGCCGGACCAGGACTTGGTGCGTTGGGATGCCGAGCGCGCGCGCCGCTTCGACGAACTCCCGCTCTCTCAGCGTGAGGGTTTCGGCACGCGCCAGTCGCGCATACAGCACCCAGCCATTGACCGCGAGCGCGACGATCAAGTGCGTCAACCCGGGCCGCGCGACGAGTGCGAGCACGGCGATGTTCAGCACGATGGCGGGAAACGCCTGTACGAGGTCCGCGACCCCTGTGATGGCATGGTCGGTCAGGCGCCCTGCGTAGCCGGCCCAAGTCCCGAGCAAGGTGCCGATCAGCACCGAGATACCGACGACGACGACGCCCACGATCGCAGCGAGCCGTGCGCCGTGAAGCAGGGCGCTCAGAATGTCTATCCCGTTGTCGCCGGTACCGAGCAGATGCGTCCAGGATGGAGGTTCGTACTCGTGCAGGAGGTCGATCGCGAGCGGATCGTAGGGTGCGACCCAAGGACCGATGAGCCCCAGAACGAAGAAGCCGATTACGATTACCAAACCGAGCGGCGTCTTTCGAAGGCGGGCGCGCACCTCGCTCATGACAGCCGCACCCGCGGGTCCACCAGCCCATACGCCAGGTCGACGAACAAGTTCACGCCGACATAGATCACCGCGATGATCAGCACGCAGCCCTGGACCACCGGAATGTCCCGCGCGAAAAACGCGTCGAGAAAGAGCGTTCCGAGCCCGGGCCTCTCGAAAATCTTCTCGGTCACCACCGTCCCAGAAAGCAGCGCACCGAGCTGAGCCGCGCCGATGGTCATGACCGGGAGCAACGCGTTTCGAAGCGCATGCCGGAGCAACAAGGGCACGGAAGGGACACCCCTGGCGCGGGCCGCGGTGATGTATTGCTGGGCGAGCACCTCGATCATCGCGGCGCGCGTCTGCCGCGTCAGCACGGCGGCAAGCGCGGTTCCAATCGTGATTGCCGGCAAGATCAAGGCTTCAGGGCCGGCCAAGTCGTCGCCGGGGAGGGGGAGCCAACGAAGCTTGACGCCAAACGCGAGAATCAGGAGCGGCCCCAGCCAGATGTTTGGGATCGCCAGGCCTGCTACCGCGACCGTCGAGGCGATCTTGTCCCAGCCTTTGCCCGCATGGGCCGCCGCGATCGTGCCCAGAGGTATCGCGACGAACCACGCCACCAGCAGCGCGGCGATCGCGAGCACGATCGTGTATGGGAGGACGTCGCTCGTCATCGACCAGACCGTGCGATCGGGCTGCCTGAACGAAGTACCCATACTGCCGTCGGCCATGTTTCCGAGGAACGACAGGTACTGCTGCCCCACGGGCCGGTCGAGATCGAGCGCGCGGCGAAGCTCGGCCTTCTCTTCTGGGCCGGCCTGGTCGCCCAAGATCGCTTCGACCGGGTCACCCGGAATCAAGCGCACCAGCAAGAAGACGATCGTTACCAGGCCCACGACGGTTAGCAGCGCGCGCAGAAGGCGACCTGCCAGATACCGCAAGAGGCCCGGAGACATCATCGGCGCCATACTACGCCCAATCCTCGTCCGCGTCGGTTTCCTGCCGAGGAAGGCTACATCCCGGCGTCGAGCTCTGGCTCCGATTGGAGGGAGTCCACCGTGACCCCCGGGCCCAGGGCTACGCAGATCTTTGCTTCGGCCTTGAAGATGTCGAGGTCGATGATTCGCGCCACCCGTTCCTCGACCGGGAGGTTCTCACTAATGTCGCCGCTTTGCATGATGTTTTCCGGCAGCACGCAGCTGTACTCCGAGCGGCGGCAGTCTCGCGTGTCGTCGCAGGTCTTCATGCACCAGGTATCCGCGGTGCGGCTCGGGATGAAGCGCCACTCGACGCAGGCCCCTTCGGGACAGGTGTCCGCGTCACAGGCAAAGACCGTGCAGTAGCCGCCGGGCTGCGACAGATCGCACTGAAGCTCTCCCGTTCGCGAGCAATCGATCGAGCTCCCGCAACTGTCGCCGACGTGGAATCTGCAACCGGTTAGCGCGAGAATGACAAGCAATGAGATCGTGCCGCGTCGCATCATCAGCGGCGGAGCATACGGGACCCTTCGGGCGATCGCCAATCGCTCTGCGTCTGCGCAAATGAGTGTTAGATTCCCTCCGGATTGCGACGTTTTTGGCTAGGGGTGGGGTGTGCATTCTTGATCGGCGCTGGGGCGCTGGCCGAGGACGGGCTCGAGCGCGTTGCGTCCTTGGTCCGAACCGGAGACGAGCGCGGAGCCCTCAAAGAAATCGCCCTCCTGCCCGAACGACGGAGCGACGAGGATGCCGTGCGCTACCTCGAGGGTCGTCTGCTCCTGGCCGTCGGCCGCTCTTGTGAGGCGATGGCCACTCTGGCGCGAACCCCGTCGACCCTTCCCGATTCGATTCGAGACGATTCGCTTCACCGATGGGCGACGGCCGCCGCCGAATGCGGAAACTGTACCGAAGCCCGACCGCTGCTCCTGCGCGCCAGCTCGCCCAGCGTCGCGAGCAGTCGGCGCAATCGTGCCATCGCTGCCACGTGTGCGGTGCAGCTCGGCGAGCTCGAGACGGCCGCCGAAGAGCTTCATAGCCTCACGAGATCAAAGCGGGGCGTCAGTAACCGAGTCGCTCTTCTTGCGATCTTGTCCGATGTCTACGTGGAGCTCCAGCGCCCAGACGACGCCCACGACGCAGCGCTCGAGGCTTGGATCGCCGCCGTTCAGCCAGGCCAGCAAGCCGCAGCGCGCGAATTGGAGCAGCGCGCCTCGCCAAGCGTTGCCGATCGAGTTGAACGTGCGGAGGCGATGGTCGCCGCGCTTCGCTTCGACAGAGCTGTCCAAGAGCTCGAAGCGATCGAGCTCGACGCGGACTCGGCCCTCGCGGCGCGTTGGCACCACGTCTACGGGATGGCGCTATTTCGGACGCGCAAACGTTACCTCGATGCCGCGCGTACGCTGCACCGGTCGGCGTTGCTCGGCGGCGAGCACGAGATCGAGGACGCGTTCCATTCGGCGCGAGCCCTTTCACGGGCGGACAAAGACGCACGGGCGATCCGAGCGTACCGGCGTTTCGCTCAACGCTACCCCCGCCACAAGCGCGCGGCGGAGGCTCGCTTCCTCGCGGCCTGGCTCGAGATGCGGCTCGGCCGCGCCAACGGGGAGAAGCAAATGGAGCGGCTCGTGCGCGGGAGGTCTCAAGTGCGCGGCAGATGGCGTCGTGCCGCACTCTGGGAGCTTGGTTTTCGCGCATTTGAAACACGACGATACGCGCGGTCCGCGCGATTTCTGAGCCAGTACACGCCGCTCGCGACCAACGCGATGGATCAGGCGCGAGGCTACTATTGGCTCGGCCGGGCCTACCGCCGTGGTCCCAAAGCGCTCGATGCCTACCGCGAGGCGATCGCGGTGGAGCCCTTGCATTGGTACGCGGTCTTGGCCGCCGCGCGAATCAAGAAACTCAACGTCGAGCCCCCGAAACCGTTCGAGAATGCGGTCTCTCCGGTCTCGGTCGAAGTCCCCAGCGAGCCCCTGCCGCTGCCCCAGACTTTCGAGATCTATCGCAGCCTCGGCCTCGACCTAGACGGCATCGCCTGGCTGAAGGCGCACGAGAACACGCTCGTGGCTGAACGGCCGAGGTCGCAGCGGATCCCGCTCCTGACCTGGCTCTATCGCGATGCGGGTGCCTATCGAGAAGCGCTCCTGATCGCGCGTCGGCGCATGGCCTACCTCAAAAGCGACCCGTCGCAGCATCGCTGGTGGTGGGACGCCGCATACCCGATGCCTTGGCAGTCCGTCGTCGACGAGCATCGTGGAGAGCTGCCGCGTGCGCTCATCTACGCGACGATGCGTCAGGAAAGCGGCTTTCGTCCAGAGGTCGTCAGCAGGGCTGGCGCCGTTGGACTGATGCAGATGATGCCGGAGCTGGCACGCAAGCTAACCGGCAAGGCGGTCACGCGGCCGATGCTGCGCGTGCCGGAGACGAACATCGCCCTCGGGCTCGAAGAGATGGCCGCGCTCGCGGAGAAATTCGATCAGGTGTATCCCTTGAGCATCGCAGCCTATAATGCAGGCGAGAGTCGGGTGAAACGCTGGCTCAAGGAAAGCCGAAGGATGGAGCTCGATCGATTCGTCGAGCGCATCCCTTTCAACGAAACACGTAACTACGTGCGTCGGGTCAGCACGCACTACGCACGCTACGCGTACCTGGACGACCCAGAGTCGGATTGGCCCGAGCTGCCCGCCTTCGTTAACCCCTGATTTGCCACGCTTCCCCCGTTCGATAAACTGTTTTCAACGATTTGGGTTGCCCGCGATGGGGTCGAAGGCCAATAGATGGTCGGATCCTCTCTCCGGGCCTGAGAACACGGATGAACTTCACAGCTGCAGGGCTCTCTGACGTCGGACTTCAGCGAGAGCACAACGAAGATAGCTACTGCATTTTATCGGAGCATCGTCTGTTCGTGGTTGCCGATGGCATGGGCGGCCACCGCGCCGGCGACGTGGCAAGCCGCATGGCGACCTCCGAGATGACTGCCTACTTCGACGCAAGCAGCGTGGATGGTGCAGGCGTCGAATCGCCAACCAAAGACGACCCACGAATGACGCCCGACCAAAGCCGCCTCATTTCGGCGGTGAAGCTCGCCAACCAGCGAATCTTTCAAACGTCGATTCGCAATCGTTCGGTCCAAGGGATGGGCACGACGGTCGTTGGTGCTTTGTTCAACCGGGATGACCGCAAGATACACGTTGCGCACGTTGGTGACAGCCGGGCCTATCGTGTTCGCGCCGACGACATCACTCAGCTCACGCGGGACCACTCACTCCTGAACGACTACCTGCTCGTCATGCCAAACCTATCGGATGCGCAAAAAGAGCGACTTCCGAGCAACGTCATCACGCGCGCGCTAGGCATGCAGCAGGCGGTCGCGGTCGATGTGTCGGTCGCGGACGTCGAGTCGGGGGATGTGTACCTGCTCTGCTCCGATGGCCTCAACGGCATGGTGGGAGACGAGCGCATTCGCGAAATCATTCGCGACGCCGGTCGGGACGTGGAAACCGCGGCTAAAACCCTGGTCTCTCAAGCCAACCAGAACGGGGGCGAAGACAACACCACCGTCGTCGTCGTCCGAATAGCCGAATAATCATGCCCAAAAACCTCGCCATTCATCAATTGCTGGACTGCTCGGAACAGGAATTCTGGGACCGAATCTTCCGCTGCGAAAAGTTCAATGCGTACCTGTATGAGGGCCTCGGCTTCGAGTACGAGCTCGAGGAATGGAATCCTCAGACCGGCTACCGACGCGCCAAGGTTCGGCCTGCGCAGCAGATGCCACGTGCGGTCGCAAGAGTTCTAGGCGACCGCTTCAGTTACATCGAAGAAGGCAACTTCGACTCCCTGACCGCGACCTACCGCTTCGTCGTCATTCCCTCGACCATCCCCGACCGGATTCGAGTCAAGGGAACGGTGAGTGTCGAAGCGGTCTCGCCGCATCAGTGCGAGCGCCGCGTGGCTCTTGAAATCGGTGCGGACGTTCTCGGCTTGGGCCGTTTGATCGAAACGTATTTTGCGGCGACGACTCGTGCACAGTACGCCAAGAACGCGGCGCTCGTGAACGATTACTTGGCCAACTTGAGCTAGCGGCCGGCTGGGCGTCCACCTTTCCGGGGATCGCTGGCGGCTTCGAGCTTACGCTCGGCGGACTGATCGATGTAGATCAATTGCACGTTTGCAACGTTGTGAATCGGCTCGACTCGATGACCGAGCGCGACGAGCGCGTCTTGGAGGGCCGAGTCCAGAGGAGCGACTTTCTCTACGCGAAGCGTTTCGGGAACCCCCTGGTGGTGAATGCGAGGCGCCGCCACGGCCTCCGCAGCGCTCATGCCGCGAAGCAAGACGTTCATCGCCACCTGCTGTGCTGCGGTCACGATGCGGCTTCCCCCAGACGCGCCCACGCAGAGAACGGGCTTGCCTTCATCGAAAACGATGGTCGGGGACATCGTCGATACCGGACGCTTCCAGGGCCCGGGCAGGTTTCGGGCCCCCCCTACCAGGCCAAAGGCATTGGTCTCGCCGATGCCGCTGGCGAAGTCGTCCATCTCGTCGTTCATGACGATGCCCCCGCCTGTGAAGCGGGCTCCGAAGGGAAGATTCACCGTGGTCGTCACCGAGGCCACGTTTCCTTCGGCGTCGACGACGCAGAGGTGAGAGGTCCCCGCGTTGTCAGGGGCGACGATCTTGGTTCGGGTCCATTCGATTGGAAGGTCGTAGTCCGCGCTTGGGTGGGCCTTGCCGTCCGCCACGAGCTTGGCGCGCGCGTCGATCCGGGAAGCATCCATCATTTTGTCGAGTGGTAAGATCACCTGGTCCGGGTCACCGAAATAGCGCTGCCGATCGAGAAAGGGCCCCTTCCAGGACTCTGCCATCGCATGCAGCAGCGGGGCGCCGTAGCTCGGTCTCGGTCCGACCGCCTGCTCGAGAATGGAGAGGCTTTGGATCATGGTGAATCCGCCTGCGCTCGGCGGAGGCGCCGTGACCCAGCGGTACCCGAATGCGTTCGTCTCCAGCGGCTCCCGCGTCCGAACCCGGTAGGCGCGCAGATCCTGCAACGTCATGATGCCGCCATGTTCTTGAACTGAAGCGGCGATCTCCTGACCGATGACCCCGCCGTAGATCACCGCCGCACCCTTTTCGGCAAAGGCGCGGAGCACGCGCGCCAAGCTCGGACGGCGTAAGGTCGTGCCTGCTCGCAGATCCCACGCCCCCATGACCGGGTCCTTGCTCAATTGGATCGAGAATGCGCTTCCCATCGCGCCGAGCGCCTTGCTCACCTCGAAGCCCTGCTCGGCAAGGCGAAGGGCGGGCGCGATGACCTCGCGCAGCGAGAGCTTCCCAAATCGTTGGACCAGGGCCTCGATGCCGGCCGGCTCTCCGGGAACCCCCGCCGCGAGGCCGCCCAGCTGTGACGGAGAGCTCGCTGGGCCTTCTGCGTCTTTGGTCTCGACCTCGAACATCGTCCGGCTCGCGGCACGGGGCGCGCGCTCACGGAAGTCGAGGAAAGTCAGTGAATGGTCGCTTGCGCGATAGAAAAGGGCGAACCCGCCGCCGCCAAGTCCGCTGCTCGCCGGATTGACCACGCCGAGGGCCAGCATGGTCGCGGCGGCGGCATCTGCTGCGTTTCCGCCCCGCAACAGGATCTCGGCGCCCGCCTTCGACGCCTCGGCATGATCGGACGCAACCGCTTCACGGCTGTAAACAGCAGCGTGCTCCGTCGGGAAGCCGGCGGTGAGGCCGGTGATCAGGAACGCCGAAACCCAGAAAAGCAACATCGAAAGCCGGCGTTTCATCTCTCCCACCTTGCCTCCAAACCAGCGCAGATGCTACCGCACACTCTCATGCATTTCGTCTTCGTAATGGATCCGGTGTCGACGGTGATCGTCGACGAGGACACCAGCTTTGCCCTGATGCTCGAGGCGCAGGCGCGGGGCCATCGCATCGATCACTGCTTGGCTAGCGACGTGGGGCTGCGGGGTCGCCGAGTCGTAGCGCGGGTTCGCCGGGCGACGATGCTGCTCGAGGCCGGTGAACCGATCCGCCTAGGCCAGCCCGAAGACATCGACCTGGTGGATGTCGATGCTGTGTTCATCCGAAAAGATCCACCGTTCACCGATGCGTACCTCTGGTTGACGCTGGTCCTCGACCACCTCGAGGGCACGACCCTCGTGGTCAACCACCCGCGAGGCCTGCGCGACGCGAACGAGAAGCTCTACGCGCACCACTTCCCGGAAATCGCCCCGGCGACGATCATGACCAGCCACAAAGACGAGATCCTTCGGTTCCTGAGCGACATCGGTGGAAAGGCGGTGATCAAACCGATCGACGGTCACGGCGGCGAAGGGGTGTTTCTACTGAGCCAGGGAGACAGCAATCTCAACGGCCTCATCGAATCGGTCACCCATTCGGGCGCGCGAAACGCAATCGTGCAGGCCTTGATTCCGGAGGTGTACGAGGAAGGCGACAAGCGAATTCTACTCGTCGATGGCGACCTCCTAGGCGCCGTCGGACGCGTTCCGAGCAAAGGGGACCTCCGGAGCAACGTGCACGTCGGTGGGTCGGCCGCACCTGCAGAGGTCGGTGATGCGGATCGGAAAATCATCGAAACGATCGCGCCGCGCCTGCTCGCCGATCGGCTCTTTTTCGTTGGCCTCGACGTGATTGGCGGCAAGCTGATCGAGGTGAACGTGACTAGCCCAACGCTGCTGCAGCAGATGTCACGGCTCGTCGGGGAGAACCTTTCCGCCGTCGTCATCGACCGGCTCGAACAGAAGGTCCGCTCCTACCCGAGCTGAGGTTCAGGCTCAGCTGGACGCAATGCGCATCGCTGCCGAAGCTCCCGCGCCGGCAACCGCCCCGACCGCGACCGCCACGATGAGTGCGACCAAGGGGCTCATCAGGTCGAGCCCATCGAGAACGAGCCCGGTCATGCCGAAAAACGAAACGAAGAAGGTCCAGAACCTTCGCGATCGCACGGTTCGCGCGAAGTAGTCGCCACCGGCCACGCCGTCGAGCTGCCCGAACTGACTTGCACGCGTCGTGTCGTCATGCGCACGCGTCTGGTCGTCGGCATCGACGCGTTTCTCGCCCAGGAAGAGCGAGGCGCCGAGCAGTACGGCTCCAAGGACGAGCGACAGGATATAGAGATTGATCAGCATCTAGGCTTCCTCCCGTCAACAGGCCTGCACGCCGCTTGCACCCCAGGAGACGTCGATAGGATGCAGCCCTTCGTCTTTGCAGGCCAGCTCAAAGCTCTTGGCGGCATCCAGCTCGATGAAGAACGCGACCGCAACGTCTCCGCCGCCTGCACCACATGGCTTTGCGCTCCCAGAAAACCCTGCTGCGAGCTCCGCCGTGCGCTCGAGGCGCAGTTCGAGGATTGGAGCTCCAGCTGCGTTTCCCAGCGCTTTCATGGCCGCACAGTAGGCAGAGGCCGCCGCGACGACGTTCGGCGCGTTTCCAGCCTCGAAGGCGGACGCGAAACGCTCAGAGAGCTCGACCAAACGCTCCATGCAAACTCGGTACAGGCTGGAGTCGTTGCGCCGAAGTGCCTTCACCTTCTTCACGAGCTCACTGGTCCGCGCGGCTTGACCGGTCCAGATCAAGCGGATGTGCAGCCCGTTTGGTGGCTCGAGCCTACGCGTGTCCACCCGATCGTCCTCGCGCTCGAAGCGCAGAAAACCTCCAAAGGTCGACGCTGCAACGTCGACGCCACTGCCCTGCGGCGCAATGGACGCGTGGCCTTCGAATGCACAGGCGAAGATTCGCTGCAAGGTGCCTCGATCCCTGAGGTCGTGCCCGTGGTAGGCGAATACGGCGCCGGCCGCTGCAGCTGCTGCAGCCGCGGATGAGCCGAGGCCGAGCTTGATGCGATCCTGATGTAACTCGCTCGCGTCCACGTGGAGCGAGCGCCCTGCCGGTCCGAGCTCGGCCTGAGCGCGGCGAAGCGTGGCCTCGACCTCCGGGGACATCGTTTCGCGCTCGTCGGCCCATTCGACCCTCACGCGCCGACCGACTGCCGCGACGACGGCCGGCGCGCCTTCGAGCACCGCATACTCTCCGCAAAGGAGCGCCTTGCCTGGGGCGCTGGCGCCCGTCGGCGTCACCGATGCACCTCGATATCGGGGCCTGGCTTGGCGACCCAAGTTCGTGTCACACCCTGCGTTCGGTCGAGCGCCTGGCGAACACGGCTCGCATCACCGACCCCGCAAAGCGCCTTCACATGCGGCCCAGCGTCCATCGTCGCCCAGGCCGAAACACCGCGTTCCCGAAGCCCACGCACAGTGGCGAGGGCGGCCAGCGTTGCAGGAGCCCAGTAGAAGATCGGCGGACTGGACGTGATGGCGCAGCAATGAAAGCCGAGCGTACTCTGCTCCATCGCTTCACCAAGCGTGTCGAGCTCGCGCTCCTTAATCGCCCGTTTGATCTTGCGTGACCATTTTGGGGCCTGGTCGAGCCAGGCTTGATAGTAAGGCGAGGTCTTTCGCGAGCGCTCCATCCCTTCGGTGGATCCAACCTTCTTCTTACCTGGATCGGTCAGTGCAACGACCAACCTCAAATTCCAATACGCAGGAGGCGCGATAGGCCTGGCTGCGAGGTCGGCATCGCCCCGATGGCCTGCGGGAAGCTCGACGAAGCCGCCGTAGATCGAGCGAGCCGCCGACGCGCTCGATGCGCGCGCCAACGCGCTGAGCCGACGTGCGCTGAATCGTATCCCAGCGGCCGCCGAGGCCGAGGCGGCAAGGGCGGCGAAGCCGGAGGCGCTCGAGGCGAGCCCTGCGGCCGTCGGAAAGTGATTGTGGCTGCTGACCTGCGCCTTCGCCCGAAGCCGCGCCTCTCGGCGAACGCGGTCGAGCATCGCTACGACCCGAGCGGACTCGGCCTCGGTCGCGCGTCTTCCGTCGAGCCTCACGAGGTCCGACGAAAGCGAAGGATCGAAGCGGACGCGGGTTTCGGTCACGAGCTGGTCGAGCGTGAGGGAGATGCTTGGCACGGCCGGGATGTTTCGCTTTACGTCGGCCTTCCCCCAATACTTGGCGAGCGCGATGTTCGCGCATGCCCGGGCGCTTGCCTCCAAGGTCGGCCCGCTCACGCGTTCACCTCCGCCACGAACGCGTCTGGCCCGAGCACTTCGCAAAGGCGCAGCGCCTGCTCCTGCTTCGCCGCCAGCGCAAACATGCAGCCTCCACCGCCCGCACCCGTCATTTTCGCGCCCAGGGCTCCCGCCGCCCTCGCGGCCTGACACATCTCATCGAGCTTGCTCGTGCAGAGCATCAGGGAGCTGAGGATCGTGTGATTCAAATCGAGCAGTTGCCCAAGCGCGACGTGATCACCGGCCTCGATCGCGAGCTTTGCGTTGCGCACCAGCACCTCGATCGCCTCGAAGGCCTCGTTCACGCGCTTGGGGTCCTCTTCGAGTTGCCGCGCCACCGACGCGACCATCTCTTTGGTGCTCGAGGACGCGCCGCTGTAGCCGATCACCAAATGAAGCGGCTTGTTCGCGCGCAGAGGCTGCAGCGCTTCGCCTTTGCGATAGAGCGCAACGCCTCCGACCGCCGACATTGCATTGTCGATCCCCGATGGATTCCCGTGGAAGATTCTCTCCCAGACGAGTGCCGCCTCCGCCAACTCCGTTCGAGAGCGCTTGACGCTGAGCTTTTCATCGAGCGCGTCGAGCACGGCCACGCCGATCGCTGCGGAACAACCGAGGCCAGCTCCGGCCGGAAGCTCGACCTCCGCGCTCACCTCGAGCCGGGGACACTCCGGATAAAGCGCGAGGGCAGCCGCAAAGGCGCGCTCCAAAGGCTCGCTTCCCGAGGGGTCGGGCTCGAGCGCCAGGCCCCAGGGCGAGAGTCGCAAGATACTGCGCTCGGCTGTGCTGGCCTCGGCGGTGACCCCCCGCTCGATGCCGACCGCGATCGCCGGACAGCCATGAACCACCGCATGCTCGCCGAGCAGGATGACCTTGCCTCTTCCGAAGCCCATCAGTTCCCCCGATCGGTGAGCTGCCGCGTGACTTCTCCTAGGACTTGCTTGCCTCGTTCGTCGAATGGGCTCGCAGCCAACGCGCTCCGGGCCTCGTCGGCAAGGAAGCCGAGTCGCGCCTCCACCTCGGCTTTAGCCTCGACGAGCACCTCCGCCGCGGATGCGATTTCTTCATCGCTTGCGTCGGCGCGTCCCCAAACACGCTGCAGCAGGGCTTGCTCTGTCGCGCCGGGCCCCAGCCGACGAAACGCTGCGACGACGGCGTTGTGCTTTCCGTGCCGAAGGTCGTCGCCGGGCTTTCCCGTCTGAAGCGCGCTTCCAAAGGTCCCAAGCAGGTCATCGCGAAGTTGAAACGCGACCCCGAGCGGCGTCGCCCAGTCGCGGAGCGCTTGCATCCCCGCTGCGTCGGCGTCGGCGAGGATGCCCCCGAGCTCGGCGGGCCCGCGCGTCGTATAGCTCCCCGTCTTCAAGTCGTGCATGCGCTCGACGTCTCCGTCCGTCATCAGGTCGAGCTGCTGCCCCGCAAATACTTCCTTTTGGATTCTCACGAAGAGCGAAAAGCCCTCCTCTCGTCGTCTCTCTGGAAAGCGACCTTCGAGCAAGAGCTCCCATCCAAAGGTAGAAGCCAAATCCCCCGCCAGGATTCCGAGGCTTGCACCGAGGTGGTCGTGCCCGTGTTTTTTCTGGAACGCGTAGTGGACAGCGGGCCCACCGCGACGTTCGCGGTCTTCGTCCATCCAATCGTCGTGAATCAAAAGATAGGTCTGCAGCAGCTCCAGCGCTGCGCCGACCGCGAGCGTAGGGCCGACGTCGCTTGCTCCGCTCGCCGCTCTGTAGGCAGCAGCCGTCACAATTGGCCTCAGCCGCTTGCCTCCGCGAATCGTGAGGTCGCGAACCTCAGAGACCAGCTCGATCGCCTTTGGGGAGAGCAGCCTCGCTTCTTCGCACTTCGCCTCGAAAAACCGTTCGAGGATGGCATCGACCTGCTGGCGAATGCCTCCCATCCAAGCCTCGAGTTCCATTTGCCCTTGCGCCACGGTGTCAGTGTCCTTATTCCGAGCTACGTACACGGCGGGACGCCGCCGAGCAAGCAATGCGATGAGCGCAGACATTGAGCAGAGAAAGGCCGATCATCTCGATCTGTGCGCGACTGACGAGGTCGCGTTTCGGCAGCGCACGACACTTCTCGAATGTGTTCGACTCGTGCACCAATCACTTCCCGAAACGGGCTTTGATGGGATCGACACCCGGGTCCGATTGCTCGGAAAGGAGCTTCGCGCCCCACTGTTGATCGCTGCGATGACCGGCGGCCATGCGCGCGCTGCCGAAATCAACCAGGCCCTGGCATCGATCGCCGATGAGCTCGGCTATGCGTTCGGCTTAGGAAGTCAGCGCGCCATGCAGAAGAGGCCGGAGACGAGTTGGACCTACCAGGTGCGCGAGCATGCGCCCGATGCGCTGCTCTTTGGCAACGTAGGGGTGGTTCAGGCCCGCGATCTCTCGACCGACGCGATCGCCGAAATGCTGGCCGAGGTCGGCGCCGACGCTTTGTGCGTACACATGAACCCGGCCATGGAGCTCGTTCAACCCGAAGGCGATCGCGACTTCAGCAGAGGCCTCGAGACCTTCCAGCGGCTCTGGGCAGAGCTCGGCGTGCCCGTCATCGCCAAGGAAACCGGCAGCGGGATTAGCCGGGAGGTTGCAGCGAGCCTACGAGCGATTGGCATTCGTCACGCGGATACATCGGGAGCGGGCGGCACCTCCTGGGTCGGGGTCGAGACCTTGCGTGCGGACGCCGACGGCCGGGCCCTCGGCGAGGCGCTCTGGGACTGGGGTGTTCCGACGGCCGCCTCGGTTCGGTACTGCGTCGAGGCCGGAATGACGACGATCGCCACCGGCGGCATCCGAACCGGCATGGACGTCGCGCGTGCCGTTGCCCTCGGCGCAAGCTGCGCCGGAATCGCGCGCAACGTCTATCAGGCCTTTCTCGAAGGTGGCGTGAACGGCGCCCGCTCGTTCTTGCAGCGCATCGAACGCGAGCTACGTTCGATCATGTTGCTCTGCGGCGCCAAGACGATCGAAGAGCTTCAGCAGGCTCCGCGGGTGGTCACCGGCGAGCTACGCGATTGGATCGCTTGATCCGCGCTCCCTCAATCTTTGACTTCGATCTCGGCCACGGCTTCGGGCTCGTCCAGGATGGGCGCGGTCTCGCCGTCTTTGGGCAGGGGCTCGTGGCGTAGCAAGTCCTCCACGCGCTCGAGCAGCTCACCTTCGAAGTGCACGGAGAAGCGAGGCTCCAGCAGCTTCGTCCGAACACGCCAGACGATCGGATCTGCGGGATCACGCAGAACAACCGGCGAGGCGCCGGCGAGCACCCAGGGCGAGCTGAGAATCGCATCGGTGAGCGCCATGCGCACCTTGCCAGCGTCGCGGTAGCCTTCGAGCCGCACGACCACCTCGTGCTCGGCGTCAGCGCCAGCGTCGTACACCATCGGCGCCCCCACCATTGCGCGATTGGGCACTGCGATGCGGTGGCCCTGTCCGTCACGCAGCCAGGTCGCGCGAAGGGACCTGCCTTCCACCGTCCCTTGAAAGCCGTCGCCGGAAACCCACATCCCTTTTTTCACGCGGCGCTCGGCGGCCAGGATCGCGCCGGCGACCAGATCCGCGAACAGATCCCGAACGGACCAGCCGACGACGAGCGCGAGGACCGCCAGCGTCCAGAGAATCCAATTTTGGCCGCTTGGGACCACGGCGAAAACGATCGCGACGAGCAAAGAGAAGACCGCGATACGGAGAAGGAATACCAGCGCGCCCAGCGCACTCCGCAGCGGAATGTTCTTCGTAATCCAACTGCGAGCGCGCTCCGCGATGAACAGAACCAGGCACACAGCGAGCAGCCAGATGAATAGCGGCAGCACTGGGCTGCGTCCTTCTCCCGCTGGGAGCGCCCTCTCGCTCGCGAGCCCATCCGATGGACGCGCGGCCATCGAGCTGGGCGGGTCCTGTGAAGGCGGTTCGGCCGAGGCTTCGGGCTGCTGCGCCCCAGTAGGGGATTCCGACCGCGTGGTCGATTCGTTCGTGCGATCGAGGGGCTGCGCAATGCCCGGCGCCACGGCCAGGGCGACCAGCAGAAACGACAAGCCGTAGAGTGCCAGCCTCGAAATCACAGCACCCAGCCCCGTTCTGCGAAAACGCGCCCAAGGACCCCTCGCAAATGCACCGCGATGACGAACGTACCCTCGCTCTCGTCGAGCAAACCCAGGTGCGCCAGCCTGCTGAGCTGCGCCTGTGCGGTGTTCACGTCGAGCCTGAACAACCTCGCCTGACCCGCGGCGTCCATCCAACCCTCACGGGCAATCTGGTAGAGGTTGACCACGATGTCGTCTGGGAGTCGCCTGACCCGCGTGTACGAAGAAGCCGGAATCGGACCGACGTGCACGATGTCGTCCTGGATTTCCCGGATGGAAGCTAGCCAAAGCCGAAGCGCATCGCGTACGAGGCCGCCCGTCGCTAGGTGCAGCTCGTGAAAGTACTGATCGTAGGGCCGTCGAATCCGAGTTGCGCTCCTTGCGAAAAGGCCTTCGATCGGTGAACCGTCCCCGCGGTCGAAGGAGTGTTCAAAACCGCTCAAGCGGTGCCTCGCAATGACGGCGGCTTGGAGCTCCTCCTCGCTCAAGGGATCGAGCCGAATTAGCTCCGGAAACGCGTCGCGAAGCGGCGCAACGGTCGAGGCGAAATTCCAAAAGAGCACGGCTCCATGCGTGAGCCAACGCCGCCGTCCCCCCTCCTCGATGATCCCTTTGACGAAGCGTCGAAGGGGGTCGAAGCCTCCTGGGGCCATCGACAGCATCCAGTGGAGTCCGTCCACGACCACGAGCTGACCTTCAGGAGAGTCTTGGAAGATCGCGTCGACATCGGCGACCGTCACCGGCTCGGTGAAGACCACGCGCTTCACGTTCTTCCAGCGACGACTTCGTACGATCGCGCTCGAGACCGCCACCTTTCCAACGCCATCGACACCGACGAGCGCAACGGAGCGCAGGCGCCCTTTGACCTCACTCGAGAGTATCGATTCCGCACGGCGGATTTCCCGGTCGCGGCCAGTGAGCACATCGCCGGCCTCCATCGTGTCGGCCGCGAAGAGGCGTCGATAGACCAGCGGAAGCTCGGTCCCGACGTCGGGTGCCGCGAAGGTCCCTGCCGATAGCTCTTCGGTCGGCAAAGCGCGGGTCAGGCCAAGGCGCTCGCTCCAACGCTCGAGCCGTTCCTCACCGAACAGAGCGCGAAGACCGCCCCGCAGCTGCGCCTTGAGCCTCTTCATCCGGGGCAATCGCTCTGACTTGCTGATGATTCGAAGTCCGCTGGCGGCGCGACGCATCGCTTCGAGGCGTGACTTGCTGAACGACCCCTCGGCGAGCTCCCCACGAAGCGTTTCGAGCGTTCCGAGCGCCGCGTCACGCATCTCGCGTTCGATCATCTCCGGCCAGCCGGCCGCTTCGGCGCGAATCTCTTCGAGCGAATTGTAATTTCGCTCGAGCTGCCCGTAGACCATGTCGCGAAGCAGCGTGTGCATCTCTTCGGGAATCGCTTCGTCGTGGACGACCTCGAGCTCTGCGGTCGCCAGCTCCACGTTGAACGCGACGACGCGTTCGAGCTCTTGCAGCACATTGGCCAATGGCTGAATTCGTTCGGCCAACTCTTGCCGGCTGGCGAGCAGCTTTGGAGCCACACGGCTATCGATGTACGTGAGCACGACTTCGCGGAACGGGACTTCGACCTCTGGGAGCGCAGCCGGCAGGCGCCACTCGCCGGTTTGACGCTGACCCACGGTAACTCGGTAGCGCGGCGTGAGTCCGCGGCAGGCGTCGACCAAGGCATCGAGGAGCGGGGCGACTTTCGTGTCATCGCTCAAGTCTTCGTAGAGCTCGGTGGTGACGCGTGCGGCTTCGCCGGCGGCCTTGCTCGTCGGCTCCGTCGACGATCGCAGCGCGGCCGCCAGCTCTTCTCCGGAGTAGTCGCTCTCGAGCTCCTTGTTCAGTAGCGTCAGCGCCTTCTGAAGGGTGTCGCCCACTCGTTCGACTTGAGCGGTCGCACGGCGTTTTACCGTATTGGTCAGCCTGAGAACGTAGTCGGTGACGCTATCTTTGATTCGCGCTTCGAGCCCGAGCAGCTCGAGCTCCATGGCGAGCGAGGAGTACTCGGCCGAACTTGCCTTCCGAAGATTGGACACGTCCTTGGTCAGCGTCTCCATGGCGCGCATGCGGTTTGCGAACCGACGGCTCGTGCGTCGTTCCCCGTTGCGCAGGTCGAGCGTTCCGAACGTCGGTAGGTCTTTCTTCATGTCGACGAAACCGGTCGCGAGGGCTGTCGCGGCGCGATGGGTCCCGTCCCCGGTGATCCGGACGGTTTCGTCGAGCGCCAGAGCGAGCTCCTCTTCGACGTCGTGACGAAGGCGAACCAACTGACCTTCGAGGTCGGATTCGGGGTTGGCGGACATCTCTACGATGTCGTCGTACCCAGCGATCACACCATCGAATAGACTCCGGGTACGAGCCGCCAGGTGCCGATCCGCTTCGACAAATAACGCCGCGAGGGCCTCGAGCCGAGCGGGCGCATCATACGATAGATGGAAGCGTCCCAACGCGCGCAGTCGAACCTCCCGGGTCGGCTGGCTTTGCCCAAGCGTTTTGCGCCAACCTCGCCTGAGCCGAAGGAACCCACGCTGGAGCGTCTTCCGGAGGGAATCGTCTTCCTTGGTTTGGTAGCTGGCGGCTTCATAGGGCGCCATGACGATCAAGGGAAGCTCGTCGACCAGGCCATCGACGTTGTCGAGCATTGTCTCGGGCGTCCAGGTGAGCTTGGCGAGCGTGACCGACCTGCCGAGGACGATCCCGCGCCAGTGCGCCGCCAACTCGGATTGGGCGGAGCGAAGCATCGTCACGAGCTCATCACGTTCGGCTCCGTCTTCGGCGCGCGCTTGAACCGTCAAGCGCCGGTGATGGCGGAGAAACTCGCGTCGTAGGTCTCGGAGGTACTTTCCAGCGTCCAGCTGGAAATCTCGCAGTGGTCCGGTTGACACCTCACGAACGATGCTCTGCAGATCTCCCCCCAGATCCTGCACGCGAGTGTTGATCTCCGCGCTCTTCAACTGCGGCGGATCGCCCCAAAGGTTCTTCGCACCGACGTGCTCGGGCCAAGGCTCGAGTTGCTTGGCCGCGCCCTCCTCGCTTTCGGGTCGCATCGAAGGCGGCCTCACGGACAAGTGCCTCGCCGGGCTGATCGACTTGCGGCTGGCCCGAGTTTCGCCCGCGAGGCTCAGGCCAAGCTTGAGCATCACCGGCCCGGCGAGCTCGTTGATCGCAACGCCGCCAATGATCAGGGTCTCGAGGGAGCGCCCGAGCTCGCCGAACGAATTGCCAATGATGGCGGCCAGCAAGATCGACACCCCAGCTTGGGAGACGAAACCCATCCAACCGAAGTCTCGCGTCGCCTCATCCGCCTTGCCGAACCGGGCACCGATCTTCGTCCCCGAATAGATCGCGAACCCGCGGACGGCGACCAAAGCGATCGCAAACAGAGCGACCTGGCGCAACTCGTCCAGGTGGAGCTTGGCGCCGGCCAGCGTGAAAAAGACGACGTAGACCGGGAGCGACAGGCGCTCGACCGTTTCGATGAGCCGGTGTCCGGTCTTCGAGAAGTTCGAAACGCCAAAGCCAGCGGCGAGGAAAACGAGCACCGGATCCCAGCCGAGCTGACCGCAGATGAAGGCGACGAGGTACACCACGCCGACGACGAAGATCAGAAGCTCCTGATTGACGTAGCGGATGTAGAGCGCCATCAAGCCGCCGACGACCACCGCTCCGAAGACAATCGAGATCAGGATGTGCTGAAGGAGGTAGGACGCGATTCCGCCTTCCAAAGCCCCCATGCCAACTTGATGGGCGACGATGACCTGGGCGACGGCGAACGCCACGACGACGATAACGTCTTTTAAAACGACGGCAGACAGAACGTTGCGCGTCATCGGGCCCACCGCTCTCGACTCCATGATGACGGCGATCGTTGCAGCGGGAGAGGTCGCCAAGGACACCGAGGCCACCATCGCGCCGACGGCGAGAGCTGTCGCCATCGGCAGGCCAGCGATTCCCGGGAAGCCGATGTAGGGGACAGCGCCCGAGATCAGCCAGAAAAACGCGGTCACGAGGACGCCGATCGACACGACCTGTGCAGCGAGGATCGAGCTGATCGCGCGGAGCCCCTTCTTGAGACCTTCGAGCTTGAGCTCGCCGCCTGCAGTGAGCGCGATCAGGGCGACCGCGAGGGTGTCGAACAGGCTGAGCTGTTCGATCACCTCGTCGTTGAGGATGCCTCGATCGAACGGCGCCGGGAGGCCCAGGCCGCCCAAGACCTTGGCCAGTGAAGGACCGAAGACCAGGCCTGCGATCAGGTAGCCGGTGATGTGCGGCAAGCGGATTTGACCAACGAGCCCGCCGATCGTGTAGCTCGCGAGGACCACGAATCCGAACGCGAGCATCCCGCTCGGATCGAAGGGACGCTCAGCGAACTGCTCGAACTGGTACAGCGCCACCATTCCGAAGAGCAACAGCACGATGACGCTGATCTGCCGTCTCGCGTGTGTCTCTTCGCCGGGTGACGGCAAACTGTACGACCCGGTCATCAGCGCCTCCAAAACCCTGGCAAGATGAGCGCAAAGAGCGTGAAGAATTCGAGCCGCCCGAGCAGCATGGCCATCGAGAAGAACAATTTGCTACCGGCCGAGTACGCGGCGAAGTTGTCCGGGCCCACGTGAAAGGGTGCAGGACCCATGTTGGACAAGCAAGTCAGCATCGCCCCAAACGCCGTGGGCGCCGGCACGCCTTCGACCAGCGTCACGAAGAGCAGACCGACGCCGATGCATCCCATGTAAATCAGAAAGAAGGAAGCGACGTCCGAGAGCACCTGGTTGCTGATTGAGGCCCTTCCCATCCGGACGAGCTGCACCGTGGCGGGCCGGAAGCTCTTTTGGATTTGCGCGACCGCCTGTTTGCCCATCAAGACGGCACGCTCGATCTTGATGCCCCCCGCTGTCGAACCGGAGCATCCCCCGACGAACATCAAGAGGATCACGATGGTGAGCGCGGTCGAGCTGTACACGCTGTAGTCGTCGGTGCCGTATCCGGTAGACGAGACTGTGGTTGCCACCATGAAGAACGAGTAGCGGAACGACGTTAGAAGCTCGTCGTGCACGCTGAGGTTCAAAATCGTCAATACGATGACTGCGACGGAGACGATCGCGACGTACCAGCGGAACTCGATGTTGCGCACGAGCGACCGCCAGTTGCCCGTGCG
>CBESWY010000002.1:0-40656 GCA_965533395.1 uncultured Myxococcales bacterium | reverse complement strand
GCCTCTCGGACGCGAAACGCATAGGAGCCGAAGACTTCACTGGTGGAGAAATCGATGACCCGCTTGATCCCGGTGCAGTCGTTGGCTGCGCGGAGCACGTTCATCGTCCCTTCGAGCGAAATCTCCATCGTCATGACGGGGTTCTTTAAAACCGTGTCGACGCCGGCGATCGAGGCCATGTGAATCACATAGTCGCAGCCGGTCACCGCACGGCGAACGGCCGTCATGTCGCGGACATCTCCGACGACGAGCTCTACGTTTGGATGACGGTCGAGGCCAGCCTTCGATAGCGCGTTGCGGCGCAGGATATCGAGCACGCGAATGCGGTTGTCGTCCGCCAGACGTGCAGTCAGCGCGGTTCCGATGAACCCCGCACCCCCTGTAATCAGGACGTGTGCCCCCTTCAACATAATCCCTCAGCTAGCATAGACGGAAGTCGGAAGTCGAGAAACCTCAGTCCCTTTACACAGGGCTCGCCTCGTGGGACCGTGACCCTACTAAGGGGGGGTATGGGCATCTTCAGTCGGCTCAACCGGGTGATCAAATCGAATCTGAACGCGCTGATCGACCAGGCGGAGGACCCGGACAAAATGATCGGTCAAACCGTGACCGACATGAAATCCGCACTCAAGCGCGCCCGCAAGGACCTGATCGAGGCGCTGGGCAGCGCCAAACGGCTCGACAAAAAGGAGCGGGACCTCGAGCAAGAGGCGGTTGACTGGGAGCAAAAGGCGATCCTCGCACTCGAACAGGACGACGACGATCTCGCGCGAGAGGCGCTCAGGCGAAAAGCCCGCGCGACCAGAGAGGCGAAAAGCGTCCGAGCGCAAGCAGCTGCGCAGGCAACCGCGGCCGACGCGATGAAGGCCCAACTCGAGCGCATCGAGGAGAAGCTCGACGATCTCAAGGCGAGGCAGAAGACGCTCGCGGCTCAGGTGCGGCAAGCGCGGACTCAGCAGCCCGACCCGGAGCTCACGAGCGGCGACCGCCTCGGCGGCGGCGCGTTCACGGATCTCGAACGCATGGCGGACCAGATCGACCAGCTAGACGCCGAAGTGGAAGCCCACGAAGTGTTGGAAAATCCGAAGCGTGAGGCGATGGACGCGCGATTCCGGGCCCTCGAGTCCGAAGAAGGAGTCGACGACGTCGACGACGAGCTTGCTGCTCTCAAGGCCAAGCTCGGCGGCTAGCCGTTCACCGTCATGGAACGTTTCGTCCTCTGGCACAGAATCCTCCCGCCCGCCTTCGAAGAGGAGGAGACGACTGCGGCGGCCGGCCAGTGGGCGCGCTACGTCACCAATGAAGTGAAGAACAGCGGTGGCGAGGTGATGTCCTCTCTTGCCGGTACGGTCGTCGCGAATTTTGGCCTCCACGACCTCAAGTCCGCGATCAATCTGGCCCTGCGCTTGCTCGCAGAAGCCGAATCGCAGCCTGTCCCGGCCGGGGGGCTCCCTATCGCGTTCGGCATCGCCACCGGTGAAATTCAAAGAGCGAAGGAGGACGGAGGCCAACCCACGAACAGCGGCGGCGCTATCGATCGCGCACAGCTACTGGCCAACCAGGCACACGCCGGGGAAGTGGTTTTGGACGTCGAGTCGCGCGAGGCGGCGTCGAGGACGTACCTGTTCGGACGCTCTGTTTCGACGAGCTCCTTCGCCTTGCAAGGCGAGGCTGTCGATCGGAGTCGTCCGCTTCTCGAGCAATGCCGACAGGCGGTGGGCCTACTCGCGCCCGCTCCCGTTCCGGCGAGCATTCGGCACGCGTTCGAGCCGATCAAAAAGGCCGCGGCGGGCTCGAAGTCGGCCACCTTCTATTTGAAGGGTCCGCTTGGCATCGGCGCACGCGAGGGAATTTTCGCACTTCGCGAGGAGCTTCGTCCTCCGGCCTTTCTCGAGATCGGCGCGGTGCCCGGAGGGCTCGAGCCGCTTGGCGGGCTTCGTCTCGCGCTCCTGAAAGCGTGGCGGACACTCGAATCCGCTCGGCAGAGGCTCAAACAGACGGAGCCCGGAGTAGCCGATGCGATCAAGGCCATCGCCTGTGCGACGCCACCGCGCCGGGAAGCGACGATTCATGCGCTGAAGGTGCTGCTCCGAGCGCTTCGGAATGAGCAGGGCATTCCGTGGATTTACGTCGATCGCATCTCGGCGCTCGATCCGGCAACGCTATGGGTCCTCGGTCCCACCCTGTCGGACGAGAGCGTGTCCGCACTACTCTGCATTCGAACGACGGAGTCGACCGTTCCGGCTGGGCTCCGCTCGCTCCGGGAGTCCGTTCGCATCGAGCTTCCCGCGATGGATCCAAGCGAAGCGCTTCTGGTCGCCGATGGCGTCCTCGGCTCGGACGCCGACACCGAAATCGCCAAGCAGCTCGTAATCACGGGCGGCACGACGGTTCTCGGCATCGAGGAAGCGGCCCGCACGATGGTTGCAACTGGCGATTTGGTTCACGATGGCAGAGGCTTCGTCTGGCGAGAAAAGGCTGGAGAACGGCGTCAATATCTCGGGCCGCGTGCGCTGCTCGAAGAACGATTTGCAACGCTCGATACCTCGTCGATGCGCTACCTCGAAGTCGCGTGCACCGCACTCCCCGCTTCCTCTGGGCAGGTCATCGATGCAGCGGTCGGCCTAGATGGCATCCCAAAGAGCACGCGGCCGCGCTGCCTCGAAGCGCTCGTCAATGACGGTCTGTTGACACCGCAGGGCAAACCAAACTCCGAGCTTCTCCGCAGGGCGGTTCTTCAACGAATGCCGCCGGCCCGTCGCAGCGAGGTCTACCGTTTCGTGGCGGAAGCCCTTCACACTGCAGAACCCTTGGTCGGGCCTGCGATGGCGGCGACGGTCGGCGCGTATCTCTGCGAGGGCGGCGACCTCGAACGAGGTGCGCAGGCGATTCTAGAGGCAGGGTCTCTCGCCGCGGACCTCGGTTACACGGCCGCCGCGGTTCGGCTCGCTGCCGCCGCCGTTCAGTACCAGCCCGACGTCGATACGCGTTCGGCGGCCTCGGAAATTAGCAAGGCGGTCCGACTGCCAAGCGTTCCGCCGCCTGATCTCGCTGATGACCGACCGACGATTCCCGTTCCCGAGGCGGCCCTCGAAAACACGACCGAAGCTGTCGTCCAAGTCCTCAAAGACCGTGACCATCAGCAGTTCGATGCCTTGATCGAGTCTGCGATCGCGGCAGGTGGAGATCTCGCCGCGGCCCATTGTCTGCGCGTCGTCTCGTACATCAGTCGCGAGGACGTCCCATCAGCAATGGGAGCACTCGAGGCTGCGAGGAAGAGTCCCAAGCGAAAGCCGGGCGCGGCGATTCGAGTTTCGATTGCGTCCGCCTGCCTGCAGCTCGCACGCGGCCGCCGGCACGACGCGATGATCGACGCGCTCGAAGCGCTGGCTGCGGCGCGGGCCCAAGAGGACGGCCCTGGAGAAGCGGCCGCCTTGAAGATGGTGTCGACGACCTGCCTGGCGGCCGGGCTGAACAGCGATGCCGACCGGATCGCGGGAGTCGCCGCGGCGCTCGCTAGCTGACGCCGGCTCGGCGCGTAGGATACGAACCGAGCACGGTCAAAAAGGTCGTGACTTTTTCGAGCTCACGCAGAGCCGCCTGGGTTGTTTCGCGATCGATGTTCCCCTCGAAGTCGACGTAGAAGACGTACTCGAACGGCGTGTCCGGCTTGGGTCGTGATTCGATCTTGGTGAGGTTCAAGCCCCGTTCGGCGAAGATGGCAATGCAGCGAGCGAGCGCACCCTGCTCGTGAATAGTCGAAAAGATCAACGAGGTTTTGCAGGCAACGCCGTGCTCGTAGTGCGCCGGCTCCGAAGCCACCATCACCATCCGAGTGTAGTTCTCGGGGTGATCCGCGATGTCCCTTCGCAAGATGGGCAAGCCGTGCAACGCAGCGGCCTGCTCGCTGGCAATGGCCGCCTGCGTCGGGTCGGCGTCGTGTTTCACTTTCGCCACGGACATCGCGGTGTCCGCGAAGGCTTCGACGTGACAGTCTTCGAGTCCCTCTAGGAACCGCCCGCACTGCGCCAGCGCCACCGGATGAGAGTACACGCGTCGGATGTCACTGACGGCTACATCCGCGGCGCCAATGAGGCAGTGCGCGATGGGCTGAAACTCTTCCCCAACGAGGGAGAGCCCCATCTTCGCCAGCAGATCGTAGCTTTCGTTGATCGAACCTGCGATCGAATTCTCGATCGGAAGCACCGCATAGTCGAGCTCTCCGGCCTCAAGCGCCTCGAGCATTTGGCGAAAGCTGTGGTAGCCAACGCAGCGAAACGGCTTGCCGGCGCCCGTGAAATGGTGCTTTGCGGCAAGCTCACTGTACGCTCCTTCGCTGCCCTGATAGCCGACGCGCAGCTCCTTTTTCGTCTGCTTCAATGCGCTCCGCCTCAGTCCCGGAAGTTCACGTATTGAAGCGGCAGATCGAAGTCCTGCTCTTTGAGGAACGCGATCGTCTCCTGCAGGTCATCGCGTTTCTTGCCTGAGACGCGGACCGAGTCGCCCTGAATCGAGGCTTGGACTTTGAGCTTGCTGTCCTTGATGGCCTTGACGATTTCCTTGGCTTTTTCCTTGGAGACTCCCTCTTTGAGCTTGATCAGTTGCCGCCACATCTTGCCGCCCGCCTGCTGCGGCTGCTGCGGGTCGAGCGACTTCAACGACACCTGCCGGCGGACCATCTTGCTTTCGAGCACGTCCCGCGCCGCGTCGACTCGGCCCTCGCTATTGGAACGGATCACGATCCCCTCTTCGGTTTGCTCGATCGTGCTCTCAGTACCCTTGAAATCGTATCGCTGAGCGATCTCTTTGCTCGCCTGGTTGCGCGCATTGTCGACTTCATGCTGCTCGATCTTGGAAACGACATCGAACGACGGCATCTTCACCTCCGAAGCAGGAACATATCACGTGGATGGCTTACGGCGAGCAGGCTTCTGCACGTCCACAACCGCATCCCCCCGCACCAGCGGCGAGAAGAAGTTGTCTTTCTTGATGTACTCGTCGACGCGAAACGCGAATTTGTAGCTGGGTGCAGACCGCATGTTGCAATCGGTTCGCTCACAGAACCTGCAGGTCGTTCCAACCGACACGGCCATCTTTTTGGGGTCCGCAAAGGGCAGGTCGTCGGCATAGACGAAGTGCCTTGCGTTGTCCGCGTGAGTTCCGAGGCCGATGCTGTACGTCGTCCCCTTCACCAGCGACCCCTGATCGGGTTCGCTGACGACCTTGGCAAAGCAGAAATACGTCGATCCGTCCGGAAACGCGGAGTACTGCTTACTGATTACGCTAGGGGTGAGAAAAGCCAAGTGCACCGCCATTTTTGGACAGGATCCGCCCTGGTGCGGGAACCGAATGCCGTCGCCCGAGTAACGTTTCGAGATGTTGCCCGCGACATCGACTCTCAAAAAGTGCATGGGCACCCCGCGACGACGCGGATCGGACAGATTGCACATGCGGTGGGCAACCGTCTCGTACGAGGATTCAAACAGCTGCGCGAGGAGCTCGACGTCGTACCTTGTCTTGGTCACGTCCCGATAGAACTCCGGGTACGGAAGCAACAAGGCGCCCGCAAAGTAGTTTGCGAGGTGGATCTTGATCAGCGTTCGTGTCTCGGCATGCTGGCCCTGGTATCCCTCGAGGATCGGTTTGTGCAGCTTCTCCTCGTCGAACAGGCTGAGGGCAATCGTGTGTGCGAGCTGGAACTTCAGCCGCTGCTCGAAGAGATCGCTGGAAACCGTGAGGATTCGCTCCTCCGCATTCCAGGTTCGAATGACGGAGCTGTCGGACCGCTCGGGAGTGCGCAGCACACGCACGCCGACCTGATCGAGGAGTCCCCGCTCGAGATCGTCGCTCGTCACACGGCGACCAAACGCGCAATCGCGCCGAAACTGCTGCGCGCGTTCCTCGAGCTGCCCGAACCAGTTGTGGTGCTGCTCGAGGAAGTCCGTCACCTCGTCGTAGGGATTGTAGTCGAAGCGAACGGACCCTTCGTCGGCCTGCTGCTCCCGTTCCGCAAGGCTGGTCATCACGTGGTCGAGCTGGCTTCGGGTGTTCTTGTAGAGGTTGAAAAGAGCGGTGATCGTGGCCATCATCCGCGGCTCGGCGGTCATGCTGGCGAGATCCTCCTGGCTGAGGTCGAGCGAGCGAAGCAGCGGGTCGTCGAGCAGTCGCGCCAGGCCGTCGTCGACCCGGCGCTCACCAAGACTCGACATGAAGTCCTCCACGGGCACGCCGTAGAGCTCCAGCGCCTGAAAGAGCAGCGGCAGCTGAACGACGCGCTTGCCCTTCTCGATGAGGCTCAAATAGGCGGGTGAGATCTTGAGACGTCGAGCAACTTCGCTTTGCTGAAGGCCGCGACGAAGCCGAAGGTCTCGCAGTCGCTGTCCCATGGCGGCGTTCGTCTCGGCCATTGCAGCGGTTTACCGCAAATTTACAAGATCTGCCAGAGCCGATAGACCCGTAAAAGCCTTGATCCCGGGGGCTTGACCCGTCCCGGGCGTATGATAGTCACAGAGTGTTCGGGCTTGGCCGTGTGAAGCTGTAAAGAGCACCGCAACGGCCGCAAGGGCTTCGAACGCAAGCAAGGTCAAAACGAGGTAGGCTTCGGCCCCCTCGTGCGAATCGCAGAGGAAAGGACCGGCCAATGGCGGAGTACGGCAAGCGAGAGCGCGACAAACCGTGGATCATGCGGACCTACTCGGGCCACAGCACGGCCACTGCATCGAACGAGCTCTACCGAACCAACCTCGCGAAAGGCCAGACCGGGCTCAGTGTGGCCTTCGATTTGCCTACCCAGACCGGCTACGACGCCGATGATGCGCTCGCTCGCGGTGAGGTCGGCAAAGTCGGCGTTCCAGTTTCGCACCTCGGCGACATGCGCGCGCTTTTCAACGGGCTGCCCCTCGATCAGATGAACACGTCGATGACGATCAACGCGACTGCCGTCTGGTTGCTGTCGCTCTACGTCGCCGCGGCGGAGGACCAGGGCGTCGACCACCACGTTCTTCGCGGGACGACGCAAAACGACATCATCAAAGAGTACCTATCGCGCGGCACGCACATCTTTCCACCGGCCGCTTCGATGCGCTTGATCACCGATCTGATCACCTACACCGTCGAAGAGGTTCCAAAGTGGAACCCGATCAACATCTGCAGCTACCACTTGCAGGAAGCCGGCGCGACGCCGACGCAAGAGCTCGCCTATGCGCTGGTCACTGCGATCGGCGTGCTCGATGCGGTGAAGGCCACGGGTCGGGTGCCGGAGAACGAGTTCGGCAAGGTCGTCGGGCGCATGAGCTTCTTCGTCAATGCGGGCATTCGCTTCGTCGAAGAGCTCTGCAAGATGCGCGCCTTCGTCGAGCTCTGGGATCGGGTCACCCGGGAGCGATACGGGGTTACCGATGCCAAGCAGCGGCGGTTTCGATACGGGGTTCAGGTGAATTCCCTCGGCCTGACCGAGCAGCAACCCGAGAACAACGTCATCCGGATCGTGCTCGAAATGCTGGCGGTGACGCTGAGCAAGGACGCCAGAGCTCGCGCGATTCAGCTCCCGGCCTGGAACGAGGCCCTCGGGCTTCCACGGCCCTGGGATCAGCAGTGGTCTCTTCGCGCACAGCAGATTCTCGCCTACGAAACCGACCTTCTCGAGTACGACGACCTCTTCAACGGCAGCCCGGTGGTTCAGGCGAAGACGCAGCAGCTGGTCGACTCGGCCTGGGCCGAAGTGCAGGAAGTCTTGAAGCGCGGCGGGGCCGTCGAAGCGGTCGAGACGGGTTACATCAAGCAGAGGCTCGTCGAGTCGAATGCGGCGCGTCTTCGCGCGATTGAGGCCGGTGAGCAGATCGTCGTTGGCGTCAACAAGTACGTCGAGGGCGCAGACTCCCCGCTCACCGAGAATCTCGACGACGCTATTCTCACCGTCGATCCCGAGGTCGATGCCAGCCAACGCGCTGCGCTCGCCCGCTGGAAGGAAACGCGAAACAGCGCGGCCGCTGAGGCGGCGCTCGCGGAAGTCGAGCGCGTCGCGAGGACCGACGACAACCTGATGGCAGCGTCGATCGCCGCTGCGCATGCAGGCGTGACCACCGGCGAATGGGCCAACGCGCTTCGGCAAGTCTGGGGGGAGTACCGCGCCCCGACGGGCGTTGCGGGCGCGACGGTGAAGGCCTCCCGCTCGGGAGCCGCCGCAGAGACAATCAACCGTCTTCGAAAACGACTCGACGCACTCGAGGAGCGAATGGGACGGCGCGCGAAGCTGCTGGTCGGTAAGCCAGGCCTCGACGGGCATTCGAATGGCGCCGAGCAAATCGCGATCAAAGCCCGCGACGTCGGCTTTGACGTGGTGTACGAGGGAATTCGCGTCTCTCCCGAGCAAATCGTGGCATCGGCACTCGAAGAAGGCGTGCATCTCATCGGCCTGAGCATCCTGAGCGGCTCCCATCTCGCCCTGGTTCCCGAGGTCGTGCACCGGCTTCGCGACGCAGGGCTCGGCGACATTCCAGTCGTCGCCGGCGGCATCATTCCCGAGGCGGACGCAGAGCGGCTGCGCGCCGAAGGGGTTGCGGCCGTCTACACACCGAAGGACTTCGAGCTCGACAACATCATGAGCGACCTGATCGATCTGGTGGACCGCCAGCATGCCGCCGAATGACCCTAGCGAGGACGCGCGGCAGGTGATGTCGTCCGACAAGGCGGCCGTCTCGCGCGCCTTGAACCTCGTCGAAGATCGGAGACTCGAGTCGCAAACACGGGTAGCGGAGCTCCTGGCCGCGCTCAAGGGCGCCCCGAAGGCGGCCGGCGGGCATCGAGTCGGGCTCACAGGTCCGCCCGGCGTCGGCAAGAGCACCCTGACCTCGGCACTCGCTCGATCCGTGCGGCGGCACGGTCGCACCGTGGGCGTCGTGGCCGTCGACCCTTCGAGCATACGGTCGGGCGGTTCACTCCTCGGCGACCGCGCCCGCATGAGCTTTGACCCTACAGACGCCGGTCTTTTCGTGCGTTCACTCGCGACCGCAGGCGAGGTCGGCGGCCTCGCCTACGCGGTCAATTCTGCGGTGCGTGTCCTGGCGGCCGCGTATGACATGGTCGTCATCGAAACGACGGGGGTTGGCCAGTCCGAGGTCGACGTGGTCGACGTGGCAGATACGGTCGTGCTCGTGATCCAGCCCGGGAGCGGCGACGTCCTTCAGTTCTTGAAAGCTGGAATCATGGAAATCCCGGACGTCCTCGTCGTCAACAAGGCGGATCAGGAGGAGCTGGCGCGGCGCGCCGTGGCCGATTTGCAGGGCGCGATTCAAACCGCCCAGGCTGTCGGGGCCGCGGGCGGACAGGACGCCGACTGGCAGACCCCGATCATTGCCACGAGCGCGACCCAGGGTACGGGAATCGACGCGCTGATCGAGGCGCTCGAACAGCATCGGATGCACATCCAATCGTCCCTCGCGGCGCGGCGTCGGCAGGGAGAGGTGCGCTGGGTCCTCGACCTTTTCAGCCGTAAACATGGCGATCACGGCGTTTCGACCCTAGGTGGTTCGGAGCGGTTGGAAGCACTCGCCAAACGAGAGCTCGATGGCGGTGAAACGCCCTTGGCCCTTTGCGAACATTTGAGCCGAGACTATGTAGCAGCGCTCGGCAAGACCCCATGAGGAAGACATGAGCGAACGTCCTGACATCGTACCCGTTGGTCACATCCCAGAGCTAGGCGTCATCCCGGAAGAGATGCACGCCTACGTGATTCGCCCTGAACGCTTCGGCGAGCCCAAGCAATCGTTCCAGCCCGAAGCGCTGCCCGTATGGGAGCTCGGTCCCGGCGAGGTTTTGGTTCAGGTCATGGCTGCCGGCGTCAACTTCAATGGCATCTGGGCGGGGCTCGGCCAGCCGGTCAACATCCTCAAGAGCCACGGCCTCGACTTCCACATCGCCGGCTCCGATGCGTCCGGCGTCGTTTGGGCCGTTGGACCGGGTGTCGACGACCACAAGGTCGGCGACGAGGTGGTGCTCCATTGCAACCATTTGGTGTACCCGGGCACGAACGACCTCCAGACGATTTGGGGCTACGAAACACCCGACGGCTCGTTTGCGCAGTTCACGAAGGTGCAGGGGCAACAGGTGCTCCCGAAGCCGCCGCAGCTCAGCTGGGAAGAGGCCGCCAGCTACGGGCTCACCTATTACACGGCGCACCGAATGCTCATCGACCGCGCCAAGATCCAGCCTGGCGAGGACGTGCTGATCTGGGGCGCCGGCGGCGGCCTCGGCGTGTTCGCGGTGCAGCTCTGTGCGGTCGCGGGCGCACGCGCCATCGCGGTGGTGTCGAGCGATGACAAGGCCGAGCTCTGCATGCAGCTTGGCGCCCACGGCGTCATCAACCGCAGGGAGTTCCCGGGCGTTCAGTACAAGGACAACATGACGCCGGAGGAACAGAAAGCGCATAGCGCCGACCTCAAGGGCTTCGGCAAGCGTATTTGGGAGATTCTCGGGGAACGAAAGGGTCCCGAAGTGGTCTTCGAGCACGTCGGCAAGGCCACCTTCCCTGCCAGCGTGTTTCTCGCGGCGAAGTTCGGCCGCATCGTGATCTGTGGCGCAACCACAGGCTACAACCTCAACTTCGACGTGCGTCACCTTTGGATGCGCCAGAAGCAGATCATCGGTTCGCACTTCGCGGACGCCGACTCCGCGAGCCGGGCCAATCGCCTCGTCATTCAAGGCAAAATCAAGCCTGTCATGACGCGCCTGTTTACTTGGGACGAGATTCCCGAGGCGCACCAGCTCATGTACGAGAACAAGCTTCACGGAACCGTTTCGTGCCTGGTCGGCGCGCCGCGGCCCGGTCTCAAAAACCTCGAAGAAACCCGCGACGCGATCGCGAACGGTTAGGAGAAGGTCATGCAGAAAGTCATCGAAGCGATCGAGGCCGTCTACCAGCGCGCGCACGACAACGTCAAAGCCCTCGTCTCCGAAGGGGATCGAATCAGTGCGAAGAAGCTGAACTCGAATCAACTGGCCGCACACGCGGTCGCCTATCTGGCCACCGAGCTCGAAGCCTGCCGACAGTTGGCCGCCTGGGCCGACCGGGTCGGGGGAGAATACGAGGCCAAAGTTGCGCGCGCCTACATTGGTGAGGTTGCACGTTCGATCGTCGGCGGCGTCGATCTCGGGGCCTGCGAGAACATCAGCCTCGCAGAGGTTGGCATCAGCGAGGGCGATCTGCGCGAAACCCTGCTTCGGCCCGAAGTCACTGCCTTTTCGCAAGAGCACGCAAGCGGCCAGGTCTATCTCGAGCTTGCTGCGCATGCGCGGGACCACGGCTACCCCAACCGCGGCTTTGGCGACGAGATGCTCGACGAAATCCGCTCGCAGTTCTCGAAGTTCGTGGATGCCGAGGTCATTCCAAAGGCACAGGACATCCACCGCAACGACGTCTTGATCCCCATGGAGATCCTCGATCAAATGAGCGAGCTGGGCGTTTTCGGACTGACCATCCCCGAGGAGTACGGTGGCCTCGGGATGACCAAAGTCGCCATGTGCGTCGTCACCGAGGAGCTTTCGCGCGGTTACATCGGCGTGGGCTCCCTCGGGACACGTGCCGAAATCGCTGCAGAGCTCATCCTCGGCGGCGGGACCGAAGAGCAAAAACAGAAATGGCTGCCCAAGATCTCCGCTGGAGAGGTGCTGTCTACCGCGGTCTTCACGGAGCCGAATACGGGCTCGGACCTCGCTCACCTCGGAACGCGCGCGGTGAAGCAGGCAGACGGAAGCTACGTCGTCAACGGTGCAAAAACCTGGATCACGCACGCCGTGCGTGCCGACCTCATGACCCTGCTCGCGCGAACGAACTCGGATGAACCCGGATACAAAGGGCTCTCGATGTTCCTCGCAGAAAAGACACGCTTGACAGGCGAAGAAGGTGAGCCCGAGTTCGTCGATGATGGGCTCACCGGCACCGAGATCAAAGTGCTCGGATACCGCGGGATGAAGGAATACGAGCTGAGCTTTGAAGACTTCCAGATCCCGGCCGACTCATTGCTCGGCGGCGCGGAGGGCGCCGGCTTCAAGCAGCTCATGAAGACGTTCGAAAGCGCGCGCATTCAAACCGCTGCACGCGGCGTTGGGCTAGCGCAAGCGGCGCTCGAAGACGCCATCCTATACGCCACCGAGCGCGAGCAGTTCGGCGGGCCCATCTTCCAGTTCCCGCGCGTCGCGCGAAAGATCGGCCGCATGATCTGTCGCATCGAGGCCGGCCGCCAGCTCACGTACTTCAGCGCACGTGAGAAGGACCAAGAGAAGCGCTGCGACCTCGAAGCAGGCATGGCCAAGCTCTTGGCGACTCGCTGTGCCTGGGAGTCTTCCGACGCCAACGTTCAGATTCACGGGGGAAACGGCTACGCTGAAGAGTACACCGCTTCCCGGCTCCTGGTCGACTCCAGAGTGCTCAGCATCTTCGAGGGCGCCAACGAGATTCAGGCGCACGTCGTCGCGCGACGGCTTCTCGAGAGCTGACGCGCGCTGCCCGAACGGCCATACTGGCCCGACATGAAGCCTGATCGCGTCGGCGAGGGGCGAAAGCTCGTACGTATCGCCTTTGCCATGGTGCTCGCTGCGCAGGTCTTTTTGGCCGTGTGGGGCGTCGCCGATCAATGGACACGGGGCCACAACGGTTGGAACGGAGCGGCGTATCAAAACGCCGCGCGGAACACCTTGCGCTGGAACGTCCTTTTCCCGCTCCAGTACGACACGGCCAACCGGCCGCCAAACCCGGAGCGGCTCTACACGCACGCGCCGCTCGCCCTGCATCTCAACAACGTCGCAAGCGTGAAGCTACTCGGCGACCGCGAGCTTTCGATCCGACTCGTTGCGGGTTTTTGGAGTGTGGCCGCGCTCTGCATGCTCTTCATGGTCGTGAGGCGCCTCTGGGACGACGCACACGCCCTCACCGCCTCGGCGATCTACGTCGCGCTGCCGATCAACGCGATCTACACCAACATGGCGAATCATTCGGCTGGTTTCATTTTTTGGAGCCTGCTCGCACTTTATCTCTACGTCCGCGCCAGCCGTGCCCCACCCTGGCGGTCTCTCGACTTCGCGCTCTTTCTCGCCAGCATCGGCATCGCGACCACCTGGGACTGGCCTGCGTACTACATTGCCTTCGCCATCGCGCTGCACTGGGCTTGGGCGCTCTACCGTCCACAAAGCGCGGAGGGCGCGAGTGGATCTGGACGGCAGCTAGTCGTGTATTGCGCCTGGGTGCTGCTCCTGTTCGTAGGACACTTCGTCTTGGTGGAGATCGTCGCTGGGAATCTCGACGAGCTCCAAGGCGCGTTCAACTCCCGGCGGGCCCTGTCCTGGACTCGGTTTCGAACCCATTTGCTCGTGGTACCGGAGCTGATGTTCACAGCGCCGGTGCTGGGGCTCTGTATTGCCTGGGTCGCACTCTGGCTTCGCCGCGTCGTTCGCCGAACGGCAAGGCCCCGCGATTTGCTCCCCATCGCGTTTTTCTTCGCCGGCATGGTTCACTACTGGACCTTCCGCTGGAGCGCGATCGTTCATTCTTACTGGGCCTGGCCGATGCTTCCGGCCGTCGCCATCGCCGTCACCACCTCGCTCTTTGAAACGGCACGCTACGTACGCGTGCGCGCAGGTCGCTTGGCCGGTGTCAGCGTGCTGCTCCTTCTAGTTCCTTTGGCGATACGGGACGTTGAACTCGTCCCCACTGGCCGATACGTGGGCGGCTCGATGTGGTTCTTCACTCCGGTGCGAGGCACGATCGACCGGTACGATTCGGGCCGGCCCGAGCTTCGTTTCGCAAGGCGGGTCAAGGCCTGGACCGATCGCAGCACCGGCGTCCAACTCCACACGAGCCTCAAGCAGTTTCGGCTCGAACCTCGGTTCGACATCACCCTCGACCGCGTGACCCATCGCTGGGTACAGAACCCACGCCCAGAAATCTCCAACGAAGAGGGAGCGACCGGCTGGGTGTTCGTCGCTGCGGTCGACGCCTTCTCCGAAGAGCAACGGGCTGCGTTCGCTTCGCGCCATCCGTACCGGCAGTACGGCGACTACTTCATGCTGGACCTGCGGCGCGAGGCTCGCGACATCGAAGTTTGGGGCCTCACGCCGGTTCAGTTCAGTCCCCGATGGCGCCTATTGCACAGCGCGTTCGAGCCGCCCATGAGAGCAACGCGCATGATAGGGCTCGAGCAGTCCCTCAATCAGAAGGTGGCAGAGTTCGATGCCCGCTAAGCCATTCGACTCGATTCTCATGCTCTGGTCGGGCGCCTACCTCGGCGCTGCCTTCTTCCTGATGGCGAGTCTGCTCCCGCATGGAACGGTTTCGATTGGCTTGCTCGCGCAGCTGTCTTGGCTAGCGCTCATTGGCTCGATACCGACCACCCTCGCCTTGGCCGCGGCGTCACGAATGGCGGGTGCGACGCGACCCATCGTCGTCGCGTCCACGCTCGTGATAGTCGCACTGACGATGGCCGTGGGCTGGGAGCACATCGACTTTTTGCTCTCCGGCCCACGCTGGCTCGATCATCCTCGCCGATTGGTCCTCCAAGTCGCAGTGCTGTCCCTGCTCGGCTTGCTCGCCGGAGCCGGATGGCTCTGGCTGATTCTCGGGGTCCGACTTCGGAGGGGTCCATGGGAGGCGATTTGGATCGCCCTCAGCATCGTCGCCGTCGGCCTGCTTACCGCCGCGATCCTGCGCTACCGATCTTACGATTATTCGATGGCCCGACTCGTCTTTCCTGCCGGGCTCCTGAGCGGCGCGGTTCTCTACCTCATCATTCGAAATTCGCCGCGGCGATTCATGGCCGCGGGTTTGGCGGCGGTCTGCCTGCTTTTTGGCGTCGGCTCGCGCTTCGCGCCTGCGCTCGTGGCGACCGGTCAGCGGGAGGTTATCGGCCAAAGCCGAGCCGGTGCGCTGGCAACACTGTACGTGCTCCCCCACCTGAGCACAGAGACCAGCTTAGGGAGCAACGAAGCGGGTTGCCCGGAACCCAAACCCATCGTCGAGACCTCCCGGATGGGTATTCTACCCGCCAGGCGACGCAACGTGATCCTGATCACCGTCGACGCGCTGCGAAAAGACATCGTGGGCCTGAAGCAAGATGGACGCGCGGTCACTCCGCAGCTGTCGCGACTGGCGGCTAAGGGGGTATCTTTTGCGCGCGCCACCTCGACCTATCCTGCGACCCTTTTTGCGGTAGGCAGCGCGTTTACGGGAATGAGCCCCGCAGAGCTCTACCTCTCCCCGTCCCTGCCGGAAACGATCTTCACGCGCGCCCGCGCCCACATCGACCGGCAGATCGCGGTCCTACCGGATGTGACCTGGTTTCGTCTTCCGATCGTGCAGCAGTTTCTTGCACCTGGTGTCGAAACCGAGTTCGCGTCCACCGACGCCGACACGACCGATGCACTCGTGGCTCGCCTCCGCCGGGCACGCCGAAGCGATGCTTCGGTGATGGCCTGGGTCCACTACTACGCTCCGCACGACCCCTACGAGCCACATGCGGCGTTTCCCTTCGGAGACGGAAAAAAGAACGCATACCTCAGCGAGGTCGCTTACTTCGATCGGGAGCTCGGCCGGTTGATGGAGTACCTAGAACGCGACCGCTGGCTCGACGACAGTCTCGTGATCTTCTTTTCCGATCACGGAGAAGCCCTGGGCGAGAAGTCCTACTGGGGACACCACGTGTATTTGAACGGCTGGATGGTGGACGTCCCGCTCGTCCTCTGGCACGCGGCCCTCGCGCCAGCCGAGCCCCGCGTTGGCGTCAGCATCGCCGATGTCGCGCCGACCGTCCTGCATTTTCTGGGGTTACCCCTGCCGTCCGACATCGCGGCGCAGAGCCTCTTCACGCTCGACCCGAACCTGCCCAGGCGCGCGACCTTCTCCGAAGCCTTTCCTGTCCGTGGCCGCGAGCTTTTCGACAGCTTTCGCCTCCCTGCGCTCGACGACGCGACGATTCGCGCGCGCCTTCAAAGCATTCGCGTGTCCAGCAAAGGGTACGAGCCCAAGGGCGCGATTAGCCTCGACGGTTATCGGCTCATTCATCATCGCGGCGCGGGCACGGCGTTTTTCTTCGACCACGAAACCAATCCGGGCGAGGACCCCGGCATTCGATCCGCCAACCCGGACGCCCGGCGGCTTCTCGAAACCGAGCTTGATCGCTGGGAGCAGGCGCAGCTCAGACGCATCCGGTGCCGACTGCAGCTCAGCGGGAATCGCCCCTAGACACCTCGTCCTCGATGACGACCGTGACATCGGAAGTCACGTTGCCGGCGATCATCGAGAGCCGGGCGTCGTGAAAGCGGATCGTCGCTGCGTCACCTGAGACCGTCTTCGCGTAGAGCTGCACCACGAGTTGGCTGGCGTCGTGTGGAACGCCGATCTCGTAGCTCAAACGCCAGCGCTCCCCGCCGCGAAGCTCGAAGGCCTTTCGCTCGAACTTCACATAGCCTCCCAAAAATACGTCTTGATGGAGCTCCATCGCCGATTCCTCGCCCAGGACTTCGAGATCCAAATCAACCCGCAAGGTCGTGCCGCCGGGAACCCGGAAATACTGGCCGCCGATCAGCAGCTTTTTGCCATCCGCGGCTCGCACCGGCACCCGCTCTTCGACGAGAAGGTCGATCCCCCCGGCCTCTGTCATGTCAGCACGCCCCGAGCGGGAGAGACGAGCCACCTCGGTGAGCAGCTGCCGGGCTCGATCCGGCGCCGGCTCTTGCTTGCGATTCGGACCGAACGGCAAACCTGCCAGCGGAATCGAGCGCGAACAATTCTGAAACGATTCGTTGCAGACCAACGCGCTGCCGGAGGGTTCGAACATCATCACGCGCCGGGCATAGGTGTTCCCGGAAAAAACGGGACGCGGTGATTTGTAATCTCGGAACCAGCTCCGCCCGACGAATCCCTCCGCCTCATGCTCCAAGCCGACGAGGTCCGTGACCGAAAGCGCGGTGTCGACGTGCGCGAAGAGCGTATCGATGCGTTTCGCCATGGGCTCGGGAAGCATGACGATGGCGAAGGACCAACTTTGGGAGAGCAGCCGGTGCGTGGCGCTCGCGGCCTGCGCCAGCCCGGTCGATTCATCGGAGGTGATGACCACGAGCGTGTCGTCTAGTACTCCGCGCCGCTCGAGCTCTGCAAGGAAGTCCGCGAGCGCGTCGTCGGCCCAACGAAATGCCTGCTCTTGCCGGGTCCGAGCGCCTTCGACGGCTGCGCTGTCCGGAATGGTAAACGGATGGTGCGTGCCGACCGTCAAGAGCGTCGCGAAGAACGGCCGCTCCGCGTCATGAAGCTGGAGCACGCGCCCGAGCGACTGCTCGAAGAACGCCTTGTCGTCGACGCCCCAGTCGGTGCGCGCATAGCTTCGCTCGAACCAAGCGTCGCCGATGAGCTCCTCGAAGCCGGCCTTCTTCATGAATTGGTCCTTGAGCATGAATCCGAGAGGCGCCGATTGAATGTAGGCCGTCGCGTACCCGTGCTCGCGCAAGACCTCGGGAAGACAGCGGCGCGCCGGGGCATAGACCTGCTCGCTCATCTTAGACTGGTCGCTGAGAAGCTTCGGGTAGTCCCCGCACAGGATTCCGTACTCCCCGCGGTTTGTCTGCCGTTGATGCGAAACCACGTGAGTGAGCAAAACATGCCGACGAGCGAGCGCGTCGAGCTTGGGCATCTCGATGGTGCTCCGGACACCTTCGGCGGCTGCAACCGAAGGCAGGTGCGCGCCTGACGCAGCTTCGATCAGAATGAGGAGTACGTTCGGCCGGGTGGTCAGCGGCCCGACCCAGCGCTCGCCGTCGAGATCAGCGCGGAACACAGCTCGCACCTCGGCGCTGATCGTGACTCCGTGGGGGCGGGCCGAGCGCGGGAAGATCTCGAGATTGGCCTGAATCGCATGACGCTCGCGCCACTCGTCGTGGGTATACGAAGTCGGGATGACCACTTGCCCGAACACCGAAACCGCAAACCCGAGGCCCCACCATCTCCACCAGAGCGAGGCCGGAAGGCGCGCCCAAACCACCCCGAGGATCGACAGGGCCGTGATCGACAGGACCAGGAGCGGGTGGCGTGCGTGCCGGACCGAGCCGCCGAGAAACGTCGAATCACCCAGGAAGCCGGCGTGACTGAACGCGTACAGAGAATCGAAAACCGAAATGAACTCGTACATCGCGAAGCTCGCGAAAACGAACGCGACGAGGAGCAGCAACGCGAGGACCCGCCCCCAGAGACGCTGGGTCGCCAGCAGGAGCCCCAAGAGTCCGACCATCGGCAAAGCGACCGAAGCGTCGGCAAGAGCGCCGCGGAGGTCGATCGGCGCCAAGGCCAGGCGCTTCTCGTAGAGGAGCAGAGCGCGCGTGAGCCAAGGCGTGGCAATACACAGCGACACGATCAGCCCCCAGCCGAGCTTTCCCCTCCAATCGTCGTGGTTGGCTTCGATGACGGGAAGTTATGGGCTATGCAAGCGTGATGGCAAAGGGTTTCGCACCGGCCGCCGAACGCAATCGGCAACCGATCCTCGACGTCCTTCGGCGTGTGCTGCCGGGCACCGGCCTCGTGCTCGAAGTCGCCAGCGGAACCGGACAGCACGCGGTCTTTTTTTCGGAGCATCTGTCGGGCCTGCTCTGGCAGCCGAGCGACGCATCGGTGGACGCCTTGCGCAGCATCCAGGCTTGGGTGGAGGAATCGGCTCTGGAGAATCTCTTGCCCCCGATCGAGCTCGACGTGCGCTCGCCTCGATGGCCTATCGCAAGCGCCAACGCCCTGCTGTGCGTCAACATGATCCACATCTCGCCGTGGGAAACCACCGAGAGCCTGTTCCGCGGCGCAGGCGCGCTGCTTGCAGGCGGCTCGCCGCTGATCACCTACGGCCCGTACAGGCTCCACGGCGCCCACAGCGCGCAAAGCAACCTGGCCTTCGACGAAAGCCTTCGGTCGCGCAACCCGCTCTGGGGCGTTCGGGACATCGATGCGCTCAAGGAGCTCGCCGAGCGCACCGGGTTCGAGCTGCAGGAGCGTGTGCCGATGCCGGCCAACAACATGACACTGGTCTGGACCCGCATCGCTTAGCCCGGTAGCGCGGGCAAGGACGGATTCCAGAAGAGCATCACGAAATAGATCACAAAAACGAGGATGAGCGTGATCCCTCGTTTGCGGCCGATGTGACTGCGCTCGTTCACCGCCATCAATAGAAGCAGCAATGTGACGCCCACCATGATCGGGAAGTCACGGAGGATGATCGAGCGGTTTACCTCGCCGGGCGCGATGATGCCCGGCAGCGCGAGCACGCCAAGCAGGTTGAACATGTTGGACCCGACGACGTTGCCGACGGCGATGTCTTGTTCCCCGCGGCGCGCGGCCGCCACCGAAGCTGCGAGCTCGGGAAGGCTCGTCCCGAGCGCGACCAGCGTCAGACCGATCACCAGCTCGCTTACGCCGAGGTCGCGGGCGATCTCGAGCGCGCCCCAGACCAGCACACGAGAGCCAGCCAAGAGAAGGAGCAGACCAACGGAGAACAGGACAATCGCCTTGGCGGTGGGCAGCGCGTCGGGGATGTCATCGTGGTCGAAGGCGCCGGGGGGCGGATCGCTGTAGCCCGGGTCCGCTTTGCGGCCCTGCGTGCCGATCCAGGCGACCAGGAGGAACATCCCAAAGAGCAGGAGGAGGCCTTCTACGCGGCTGAGCTCTCCGTCCCAGAGAAACGCCCAGGCGACGGCCATGCAAAGAAACAAAATCGGGATCTCTCGGATTAGCAAGCGGGAGTGGATGCTGAGCGGTTGAACGAGCGCGGCTGCGCCGAGAACGAGCGTCACGTTGGTGATGTTGGAGCCGACGGCGTTTCCGACGCCCATCTCGCGGCTGCCGGCCATCGCGGCCATGCCAGAGACCAACATTTCGGGAGCCGAAGTCCCGAAGGCCACGATTGTCAGCCCGATGACCAACCGGCTTACGCCGAGGTTGCTCGCCAGCCCTGCCGCACCGTAGACGAAACGATCGGCGCCCCAGACCACGGCGATGAAACCCACGAGGATGGCGGCTATGGCTTGGAACAGCGTCAGGATGACCTCTTCGGCGAAACGAACAGCGGCCTAGTTTCGCTCAGGAGCGCAAGCGTGCAAGCCTCGTGCAGATCGCGCTGGCAAAACCACCCCGCGGAGCGCTATACGTGTCGGACCAGAGGAGGGGACAGCATGGGTGAGCGCCTACGAGACAAGGTCGCGATCGTGACCGGAGCAAGCCGGGGGATCGGAGCGGCCATTGCGAGCTGCATGGCCGAAGAGGGAGCCAAGGTGATTCTCGTCTCGCGAAAGATCGACAGCCTGCAGGGCGCGGCCGACGAGATCCGAGCCCAGGGCGGCGACGCAACGGCGATCGCGTGCCACGTCGGCCACCGAAATCAGCGGGAAGAGATGCTCGAACAGGCGCTCGAGGCCTATGGCAAGGTCGACATCCTGGTCAACAACGCGGCTACGAACCCGCACTTTGGTCCGATGCTCAGCATCGACGAGGCGGCCTGGGACAAAACCTTCGAGGTGAACGTGAAGGGCTACTTTGGAATGATCCAGCTCGTTGCCGGCCACTTGCAGCAGCGCAAAGCGAAAGGGTCGATCGTCAACATCGCGAGCGTCGTCGGCCTGATGGGTGCGCCGATGCAAGGCGTCTACGCCATGACCAAATCTGCGGTGATCTCGATGACGAGAACCTTGGCGATGGAGCTCGGCGCGAACGGGATTCGAGTCAATGCGATCGCACCCGGGCTGATCGAAACCAAGTTCGCGCAGGTGCTGGTCGACAACGATGAGATTCGATCCAGCATCGTCAACAAGACGGCCTTGGGCCGGGTCGGTCAGCCGAGGGACATCGCGGGAGGCGCCGTCTTCTTGGCTTCGGACGAATCGGACTACCTGACGGGAGATGTCATGGTCATCGACGGCGGTTGGACCATTACCTAGTCGTGGGCGGAAAATGATCGAAAGGGCGCCCATGGGCCTAGCGGAGAGTGCGCGCAGGCGCGACTTGGTAGAGTTGCGCATTGCCAACCTGCGCCGCGAGCTCGACGCAGAGACCGAGCCGCGGGCTCACGCAGCGATCCTTTATCAAGTCGGAGCGCTCTACGAGCACGAGCTGGAGCAGACTTCGGAGGCCATCGAGCAATATGAGCGTGCGTGCGCCGCCGCTCCGGGCTTCCAGCCGGCACTCATTGCCCGCCTGCGAATCGCGGAACGCGCGGAGATCGGTTACGACCTGGCGGCGCTTCGTTCGGAGCAGGTCGCGCGATCGACGAGCCCTGCGGTGAGCGGCGCTGCGCTCCTGGATTTGGCGATGCACTCCGAAGATTGGGCATCGCTCCTGCGCGAAGCGATTTCGCGCTCTTTGCAGCCGGCTGTGCCGGCGCTCATTCTCGAGTGGCTGGCCGAGGCGCGCGGTGACGATGGCGCCGTTCGGGATGCCCTGCTCGCACAGGCGAAGCACGCCGCCGACCCGACTCTGCGCGCCGCTCTTTGGGTCGACCTCGGGCTGCACGAGCTCAGCGCTGGCAACCCCGATGATGCGATTGCAGCGCTCGAACGTGCCTGTGAGTGCGATGCGCTCGTTTGGCAGGCCCGGTCACTGCAAGCTCGTACGGCCCGTGAGCACGAGCGCTGGGATGTGTTCGTGCGCGCGGTAACCTCGATGGCAGGATTGCTCGAAGCGACGATCGAAGCGGGCGGTTCGCCCGATCCGCTGAGTCTCTCGATCCCAGAGGGTGCACTTCGACCGAGAGCGGCGCACCTGTGGCAGGAAGCGGCGACTTGCAGCGCCACGCATCTCGACGACGCCGACGCCGCGGCAGGCTACCTCGAATCGGCCCTTCGATGGACGCCGGACAGTCGGCTAACCCGATTGCAATCCCTGCTGCTCGCCGAGCATCGTGGCGACGCTACCGCGATCGAGAACGCATCGGAGTGGTTCCGAACGACGGCCCCAGAGGACCCGGCCTTCGTTGCACACGAGCTGCGGCTCGCGAGGTCGAGCGACGATTTCCACGGCGCTTTGGAAACACTTCGCGACCTGGCAGCGCGGTTCCCAGATTCCGGCTACGCCCGGGGGGCGTTCGACGTCGCGCTGATCCGCGCCGCGCGCCACACCGAGCGCGCCGACGCGTTCAAGGAGCAGGCGGAGCGCGCGGAGGGAGAGAGGCAGGCCCAACTCGCCTGGAGAGCTGCTCAGCTATACAGCGCCGACGCGGACCGCTCGGACGACGCGCAATCGCTCTACAGCTTGGCCATCGAAGCGGCCACGACGTCGAAGACTGCGATCATCCGAGAAGCGTTGGGCGCGGCGATGCGCGCCCAACGGCCGGAGGCCATGCTGGCGCGTTGCGACGAGCTGATGCAAAGCGAGATCGAGCCGGATGAACGAGGGACCCTCGCGTACTTCAAGTACGACCTCACGCGGCACGCCCTTCACGCGGAACAAGACGCCGAGCAGTTCCTTCGCGACGCCCTGGGCGACGCCAACAATCGTGCCTGGGCACCGGCACTCGCACGAGCGCAGTCGGCATGGAAAGGCGACCTGGGTTTGCTGGCCCGCGCTCACGAGGAGGGCGCAGAGCACGCGTCGGGGGATCGTCGCCTCGGACACCTTTGCGCTGCGGGGCAGGCGCACGCGCGAAACCGCGACTGGGACGCAGCGGAGCGCGTCCTTCGGTCTGCGCTGGCCACGGCTCCCGACGATGGCAACGCGATCTCGCTTCTGGATGCGGTTCTGCGTGAAGGAGGCCACCCCGAAGACGTCGTATCTTTGGCGCGCGAACGGTCCAGCGCAGATTCGCGGACGGCGCTCGGGGAGCGCTCGCTGCTGCTTGCGGGTGCAACCGCCGAGCGGAGCGGCAATATAGCCGCCGCTCGCCAGGCCTATGAGCAGGCGCTCGCGGATGCGCCCGGCTCGACGTCCGCCGCGCTCGCCCTTCTCGACGTATCCCGCCGTCAGGCGGATGAGAGCGCGATGCGGCGCGCGTACAGCTCGCTTTCGAACAGCGACCTCGCTGGAGGCGTGCCCGAGCTCTTCGCACTGCTTTTGGGTGACAGTCTGGGCTCTGATGTTGGCGTCGATGCGTGCCGGGCCTACGAGCTCGCGCTCGACCACCCCTGCACCGCCACGGCTGCCGCGATCGCGATCCTGTCCCTGCCGGTGAAGCTCAGCAATGCGGACCAACGGGCGGCGGCAGAGGAGCTCCTGTCGGACGCAGGGGCCAGAGCACCGGCAGACGCGAATGGGTTCACCGCCGGCTATGGTGCGCTTCGCGCGTCGCTAGGCGAACTGGGCTCGTCCGCAGGCGACGCCTGGCTCCAGCTATCGGCTGCAGCGCCCACCGAAGGTTTACGGGCGGCGACGCTCCTTCAGGGGCTGCGCGCCTTGGGGATTGCCCGAGGCACAGAAGGCGCGGACGAGCTATTCATGCGTGCTCAGGAAGCCGAGGCGCTCTCGGCGCTCCATCCAGACGCGGCCGTCGCGATCGACGAGGCGCTCGCACCAACTGACGAAGCCGCGTTGCGCGTCCATGCGCTAGCGCAGAAGTTGCACCACAGCGAAGCCCTGGGGCGCGGCGCGCTCGAAGCGGCGCATTGTCGGGCCCTGGTCGAAGCCGATCGGGGCGCGGAGGCCGTCGCGCTTCTCAGCAACGCCATCGACGAACGACCCGACGATTTGGCCCTGTGGGAAACGCTTCGAAGTGCGGCTCGGCAGGCCGGTGAGTGGCCGATGGTTGCACAGGCCTGCGAACGGCTCGCGCCATTCGTCGAAGACTCGCTCCGGGGCGACCTCTTGGAAGAAGCCGGCGTGGTGCGAATGGAATGCCTCCAGCAGTACCAACAAGCCGAAGATCTTTTTCGACGCGCGCTCGAGGAGGACCCTACGCGGGACCTCGCCTTTCGGAGCCTTCGCGATCTGCTCGTCGCCCGTGAAGACGCCGAGGCGCTCGAAGTGCTCGTCGCGGAGCGGCTTGCCCTCGGCGGCCCGAAGGATCGACCGGCTCTACTCTACGAACGCGCTCGCCTTCTCCGCGGCTTCAGCGATCGCCCGGGCGCGCTCGAAGTGCTCGACGAGCTGTTCACGACGGATCCGGACCATGCAGGCGCCTTGGCCTTGGCCGCCGAGGTGCATGTCTCTCTAGAACGATGGGCCGAGGCGGTCGACTGCTTGCAACGCCTATCGAGGGCGAACATTCCCGACGAGCAGCGGCGCGTCGCGCACTTGGGGGCCGCAGGCTTCCTCGAAACCCAGCTTGGCGCCAAAGCCGAGGCCCTCGAGGAACTGCGTGCCGTCGAAGCGCTAGGGCTCGCAGACTCGGGAAACTGGACGCGAATCGCCGCCCTCGAAACCGAGCTCGGGCGCCCGGAAGCGGCGACCGATGCCTACAGACGCGCCCTCCAGGCGGATCCGGCCAGCGCGACCGCGATCTCCGGCCTGGTCGAGCTCGTCGACGGTACGGAGGTCGACACCGCCGTCGCAAGCTACGAGGCAGCCGTTTGGTCGCAGATCGACGCCGGCGAGCTCGCCGCGTCGCATCTCGAAGCACTGCGAAGCGCGGCCGAATGGCGAGGCCACCAAGGACGAGCAGCCGCGGCGGTGGCCGTCCAGCGGGCGCTGGGACTCGCCGCGCCGGCCGACGACCAAAGCGTAGACCTTGGCCAGGTCTCGGTCGCTGCGCTCTGGGATCCGAAAGCCGAGCCGGTGCTTCAGGAGCTCGTGCTTCGCGCAGGCCCAGCCCTCGGCAGCGATCGCCTGCGCGCGAAGAAGGCCGACCCGAACGATCCAGTCGTCACCGAGCTCGAGCGCGTGTCCCAGCGCTTCGGCGCCCGGACGGGCTCCATCGAGATCTCGGACGAGCTCGCCACGCTGGTGGCTCGGACTGGCCGCGACGGCGAAATCCGCTGGGTCGTCCCCCGGCGCGCGCGCGGCGGTCTCGATCCGAAGGCGCGTTTCGTCGCAGGCCGACTCGCCTGGGCCGCGCCACACGGTGGCGCCCAGCTCATCGATGGGTCTCCAGAACAGGCCGCCGGGACACTGCTGGCCGTTCTTCGCGTCGCGCGCTGCAAGGTCGAGGCCGGAGATCCCCCCCTTCCTGCGACGGACGTCAAGCTGAGGCGGGCCGCGCGCAAAGCCGTCCACCAAGCGGTCGGAGGCGCCAAGCTGCACTCCTCGTCCCTGCTCGCGTATGCCCGGAGCCTGCAGCGCAGCGCGGACCGAGCGGGATTGCTTGCATGCGGAGAGATCGGCGCCGGGCTCGCGGTGCTGCTGAACCAAGAGCCGAATCCCGAAGCGCTGAGGGTGTCTTCGCGCGGCCTCGATCTTCTGCGCTTCTGGCTCGACGCCGACTCACCGCTGTGGGGAAGCCATGGCTGAGGACGACGTGTCGCCGGCAAGCCGCGAATCGGAGCCTGCCTCGTTCGACATCGATGACGAGGCGATCGCAGCCCTGCTCGACTCCTTCGTCGAAACCGAGGCTGGAAGTCCGACGAAGCACACGAGCCGCCCGCCGGACCCCTCGGACTCCGGCGCGATCGCGGCGCAACGGACGGTTTTCGAGCACAAGCCGCGACACCAGGCGCTGCCGCTGGTCGGCGACACGCCTGACGCCATGAAGCGGCGCATCGCACTCCTCGAAGCGCTCGGACAACGCACGGTTGGCTCGGCCCGCGCACGGCTTTTCACGTCGGCGGGGGAGCTCTGCGAGCGACTCGGAGACGACGAGTCCGCGAGGCGCCACTACGGCGAGGCTCTGTCTGCGGACGCGCGCGACGTCGTCGTTCTGCGAGCGCTTCGGCGGCTCTCCCTGCGCAACGGCGACTGGGGCGCCGCGGCGGACGCCCTCGAAAAGGAGGCCGCGCTGGAGCTCAGCCCCGCCGATCGAGCATCGGCGCTCAACCTGCTTGCGCGTATCCAGCTCTCGAAGCTCCACGACCCGGCAGCCGCCGAGCAGGCCGCGGCACACGCGGCCGAGCTTCGAAAGGACGACTTCGTCGCGTGCATGCTCGTGGCCTCAGCTAGGCTTGCACGCTCCGATTCAGGGCGCGCAGCAGACGCTCTGACGAGCGCTGCCGAGTGCTGGCCACGCGCCGAAGCCGAGGCGGTGCTGCTGTTGCATGCGGCGGAGCTCAAAGAAAAAGCGGGCGCTCTCGAAGAGGCGAGGAGCCGATACGGCCGCGTGGTCGAGCTTCAGCCGAACCTGCTTGCGGCGCATCTCGGCGTCGTTCGAACCAGCCGCGGGCTTGGCCAGGATGACTCGGCAAGCGAAGCGCTGCTCGCCGCTGCAGCCCAGGTCTCGGGGCGGTTCTCCCCCGCCCTTCGTCGAACGGCGGCGAGCCTCCGCAAGCGCAGCGCCTCTCCAGAAGCGGCGGTCGCATTGCTCGACGGCGCAAAAGACACGGCGTCTCTCTGGACGCACGCCGAGTCGGCCGCGCTTTGCGGCGACACCCGGAGCATGATCGACGGACTCGTCGCGAGCGCTTCCGATGACACTCCGGAAATTCGGGCCGTCGGATCCGCGCGGCGCGCGCGGCTTCACGCGGAGCGCGGTGAGCGAGAAGGTTTCGAGCTCGCTTCCGTGGATGCGCAGGCGGACCCTCGCTTGAAACCCTACCTGGGAGCCTGGAAGCGTCTCGTCGCAGCCGATTCCGGCGAGGAAGCCGAGGTGCTCCAATGGCAGCAATCGATGCCGGGTGCGCAAACGAGCGTCGCTTCGAGGTTGCTTCAGGCGGACGAGGCGGCGCACATCCATGATGGCGAGGCGTTCTTTGCGGCTCTCGAAGCGGAGCTCGACGGCGCACCCGAAGAGCTGGCGGCCGGTGCTGCGCTCGCCGTCGCTGAAATGGGAGCGACCTGCGGCCTAGTCGACCGCGGCCGCGCTCTGATTCGCGCCGAGGAACGGGTGCCGGGCGACCCGATGATCGGCCGAGTGCTCCTGCTCGAAGACGATGACCACGGGCGGAGCAGTCGGCGCTGGATCGACGAGGGGAACGCCGCCAGTGGCACGCGCAGCGCCTTTGCTTTCACCATGGCCGCGAGGCTGGCGGAGCCCGGGTCCGAGGAAGCAAAGACCGCGTGCGAGGCCGCATTGGCGGAAGAAGTGGACTACCTGCCCGCCCTCTGGGAGCTGGAGGACCGGCTGGGCGGAGACGAAGCCCGCGCGAGCAGCGCGGCAAGGCAAGCGGCGCTCGGTTCAAGAGATCAAGCGGCGAGCTGGCTGCGTGCTTCGTTGTGGGCTCCGTCATGCGGCGACCGCCTGGCGTACGCGGAATCGGCGTTGGACCGAGCCGGTCCGGATCCACTCCTTATCGAGCACCTCATCGAGGCGGCCGGACGCGATACCGAAACCGCCGGGGAGCTGATGGAGCTGGCGGCGCGCCGTTTGGGGACGTCCGCGGATTTGGAGCGTGCCGCGGCATCGTATCGGGCGGCCGGGCTCGCGGCCCGAGCCGCGCGGGTGCTCCGTGAGGCCTCGACCGACAATCCAGACAACGAAATGATTCGCGTCCAGCGAGAGGTAGCAGAGCTGGAGGCATCGGAGTTCGCGCGACTGTCCGACGGTCCGATGAGCCGCCTGCGCGAGGCCACTGGCGAGGCCGATCGGCTCGGCGCGTTGGCCGCGATGGCAGAACTCGATCGACTCGCACGTCACGACATGCAAAGCGCGCGCTTGTCGCTCCAATCGATCGCGGAGCTTCGCCCCGATCACATCCCCACCGCGCGCGCCCTCGAATGGGACGCGCTTCGAGAGAACGACACCGAGCGCGTACGTTCGAGCGCTCGGCGACTTTCGAAGGCCCTTCCGGAGGACTCGCCCGACCGCTTGGCCAGACATCGGCTCCATCTCGAGCTGCTCAGGGCCGATCCCGACATCCTGCAATCCGATCTCGATCGATGGCTGCGCGGGATCGACGACGCGCTCGAGGCGGACCCAGGCTTGGCCAGACAAGTGCTGGGCGCGGCGTACGCGACGGGCGAGAACCTGCTCAGCCTCCAAGCGCTCCTCGCTCTACAGGCCGCCGTCGATGACGACCTCGAACGGGGCGCATTCGCGCTCGACGCCGCTCACGTGCTCCAGCTGATGGGTGCTCCAGAAAACGCGCTAGAGCGCTTGGACGAAGCGAGAAGTCATCCCCTCGCGCGCGAAGTCGAAGCGGGCCTCTTGCATGCGGCCAAGCGTTGGGAAGACGCGGCTGCCGTCTATCAAGACGCCGCCGGCACGGCCAAGGACAGCCAGCGCGCCGCGTCGCTCTGGCGGGAGGCCGCGTGCATCTTCGAGCAGCAGCTTGGAGACCAGCATCGCGCCGTCAGCGCCTGGGTGGCCGCTTCGAAGTGTGACATCCGATACCTCGATGTGTACCGCCGACTCGCGGCGCTCTACCAGAGTCAGGGGCGACTCGACGAGCTCGCGGAGCTCACCGATGCCCGCATCGATGCAGGAGCCGACACACCGACCCTGGTTGGTTTGCTGGTGCACAAGGCGCGTCAAAGTCGTGAGCGGGGCGATCTCGAAGCCGTCAGCGATGCATTGCACGAGTGCCTCGAGCTCGATCCCCTCAACTTCGCCGCGCTCAAAGAGCTGGTCGACACCCACCGCGCCGCGGCGAATTGGCAAGGTGCCGCCGAAGCGCTGATTCGCATCGCGCGCCTGCAGCGCAGCAACGAGGAGCAGGTCTGGGCGTTTACGCAGCTCGCTGCGCTCTACGACGTACATCTGCACGACCTTGGGCGCGCCGAAGCGTCCCTCCGGAGGGCCGCGCAACTTTCGCCCGCAAATTTGGAATCCTTGGATCGCCTCGCATCGGTCGTCAGTCGGCAAGGCAAGGCCCACGAAGCTGGGCAATTGCTCGAAGAGCTGGTTCGACGCGCCGGCGGTGAATCCGAAAAGCGCGACTACCGAATTCGGCTGGCGGGGGCCGTCGAATCGGCCGGTCAGGTGCGGCAAGCCGAGCAAATTTTGGAGACACTGCGTGCGGAGCAGCCAACCGATCCCGACGTGATTCTTGCCCTCGCCGACTACTACCAACGTCAGGGCGCTGACCGCGCTGAGGCGATGCACCTGAACCGGGCCCTCAGCGACTTGCGAACCGCCATCGAACGCGAACCCGGCGATGAGTCCCTTTGGACGACCCTGGTTCGCGTGCTCAACCGCAGGCACGGTCCTGGCCCAGCCTCCTGCGCGGCCAGCGGGGCGATCGCGGCCGGCCATCCTGACTCTCTCTTCGAGGGAGATGTCACCGCCCATGGCGAAGCCCTGGGCGAGGCCAAGGTTCCATTGCCGGGCCTGGTCGATGCCGTCGTCGCTCCGGACGGCCTACCAGAGACCGCCCGCCGGCTTTTCGCGCTGTGCGAGCACTCCTTCGACAAGGTGTTGCCCTTCGATGCCGGCGCCTGGCGCTTACGCAAGCCAAGCGGCGAGCATCGGATTCTCGTCGAGGAGGCGGGCGCTGTCGCCGAAATGTTGGGGATCAGTGAGCCGCGCGTACGGATCACCTACGTAGCCCCTGCGGCGTGCATGCCGGTTTCCGGCGACCCGCCCACGATCGTGGTCGGAGGCAACCTCCACCAAATCACCAACCCCAGGGAGCGTCTGTTTCTGTTTGCGCGTGCGCTCAAAGTCGCCGCCAATCATCTGGCCCCTGCGCTCCGCGCGCGTCCCCAGGACCTGGACCTGGCTCTCTCGGCGCTGCTCCAGGAACACGGAGCGAGCGCGGGAAACGAAGCAACGACGCCCCAAATGCTGGACCTGCGCAAGAAGCTGCTCAAGGCGGTGCCACGTCGCTGGCGCGACGAGGTCGATAGCTTGGCCCTGGAGCTGAAGGGCAATGTCCGGTTTTCCACGAGAGCGGTGCCCTTTGCGATCGCCGAGCTCGGCAACCGCGCGGCGTTGACGCTCACCGGGGACGTGCCCTCGGCGGTGAGCGCCTTGCTCAAGATCGCGGGGCACGACGTCCCCGCGGGCGACGACCAGCGCTTGAGCGTCATTCAGGAGACCCCAGAGGCCTGGGCCATGGTGCGATTTGCGATGAGCGACACACATTTTGAAGCTCGGGCCCAAGCTGGTGTAGATCCCTAGAACCATGCGGTTGGGTTTCATCGGTCCGGCAAAAAGCGACGTCGCTGCCCTCGAGGAGGCAGCCAAGCTCTTGATCTGCGACCTCGAGGTCGACAACGTCATCTATCTCGCAGAAGACGAGGCAATCCGTGCGTTTACGGCGAAGCACGAATCGAATGCCGGCGACGCCCCGCTCGAACAGCAGGTCGCCGAGGTCGCAGCACGCGGAACGTCGGACCAGATTGAAGAGGTGCTGCGCAAGCTGCGCGGTGCACGTTACCTTGGAAAGTTGCGCATCGCACCGCCGCCGCCTCGCCGCGCAATGGAAATGCTCGACGACCGCATCGCCCTCATCGTGCGAAACAAATCGACCATCGGAGAGGAAGACGTGATCAACTCGAACATCGTCGTGTACGGCGATGGCAAAGAGCTGATGTTCAAGCGGTTCGGGCCGCGTTGCTTTTTTAGCCCGGGCCCTCTCGCGACAGGGCATCTGGGCCTGCTGGACGACCAATCCGAAACCGGAGGCGTCGTCTTGGCGGCGATCACGGTGAGCGGCGAGGTGTGCTGGAGCGAGCCCATTCAAGGTCGGGGCGCGAAGGTGATGGTGGCGCCATGACCTCGCAGCGGGTCGCGATCTATGGCGGCAGCTTTGACCCGCCTCATCTGGGCCACGTACTTTCGGTGGCCTGGGCGCTCTCGGCAGCCGATCTCGACGCGCTTTGGATTGTCCCGACTTGGAAACACGTGTTCGACAAACAACACGGCGCACCGTTCGAAGAGCGTCGAACGATGTGCGAACTCGCCTTCGCCCCGTTCCGAAACGTCCAGGTCTCCGACATCGAGCAACGTCTCGGCGGGGTCAGCCGAATGCTCGAAACCCTGGATGCGCTCGAAAAGGAGAATCCGGACGCGCTTTTTCGACTACTCATCGGCGCGGACGTCCTTCCAACGACCGATCGCTGGTACCGCTGGGATGAGGTCGTGAGAGTCGCGCCACCACTCGTAATTGGTCGCCAGGGTTACCCGGTACCAGAGGGCTGCCCGATCTCAATTCCAAACATCAACTCCACCGACATCCGCACCGGCCTATCAAACGCGGCCGACATTGGCGGACTGGTGCCGAGCGCCGTCGTCGATCACATCCGAGCTCGCGAGCTCTATCGAGGCGAAGGATGAACCTCCTGATCATCGGCCGCGGCCGAGTCGGGAATGGACTGCGGCGGTCGCTGGAAGCAAGCGGCATGCTCGAGGTCGTTGCCACGGGCCGGAACTGCAGACCCTCGAGCGTGGCCGCGGCGGACGCAATCGTCCTCGCGGTCTCCGATGACTCGATTTCGACGGTCGCCAGCGCGATCGCCCCGAACCTCAAGCGAGGGGCCGCCGTTGTTCACTGCGCTGGCGCACGGGGCACCGACGAGCTGGAGGCATGCAGAGCGAGCGGAGCCGCGGTCGGGGTGATGCACCCGCTGGTCTCGTTCCCTAGCAAGCAACGGAGTCCGAGCCTTCGAGGGGCGACGTTCACGGTGAATGGCTCTCGGCGCGCCATCGCCGCCAGCCGGCGCATCGCGAAAGCCTGCGGCGCCCGCGTGGTGCTAGCCCAGACCGGCGGAGCGGGATACCACGCCGCAGCCGCCCTCGCCGCAAACGGCGCTGCGGCGTTGGCCTTCGTTTCGGTCGGCCTGCTCGAACGGCTTGGGTTCGAGCCCCGCGCCGCAGAACGCGCGATCGGTGGCCTGCTGCAAAGCGTCGGCGAAAACGTGCAGAGCCTCGGCATTCCCGGCGCCCTCACGGGTCCGATCGCACGGGGCGAAGCTGAGGCCGTGGCAAATCATCGAACCGCGCTCCGCCGTTTGAATCCCGATGCGCTCTCGGCCTATGACGCGCTCGTCCCCGTCATCGTGCGCTGCGCGCGAGCCGCAGGTCTCGGGCGGGCAAAGGCGTCGGAAATTCTGCGCACGACCAAACGCTGACGAACGGCTTCACTCCGCGGCTTCGACGGAGCCTTCGGTACGCTCGAAGCAAATGCCCTCCGCGTCGCCCCGTGCGACGACGCGATCGCCGCGCTCGAACTCGCCGCCAAGGATGGCGGCCGCCAAGGGTGCTTCCACCATCCGACCGATCGCGCGACGCATTGGGCGCGCCCCGAGCTCCACGTCGTATCCGCCGAGTGCGACCAACGCGTCGATCGCGCTTTCGTCGATGCCTAGATCGACACCCTGTCGCTCCCGCAGTTGCTGGATGACACCGGCCGCCATCCGGCGTGCGATTTCACGAACCTCGTCGCGGCTGAGGGAACCGAAGAACAGCGGCTCGTCGATGCGGTTCCAAAGCTCGGGCGGGAGCGCACGCCTCGCTTCTGTCAGCGCGGCGGAGTAGTCGTCTCCCGCACCTGTGGATGCACCCTTGAAGCCAATCGAGCTTTGGCTGCGCTGCGAGGTCTGAGCACCGAGGTTCGATGTCATGACGACGATCGTGTGCGTGCAATCGACCGTCCTTCCCTTTCCGTCGGTGAGCCGTCCGTCCTCGAGCAGCGGCAAGAGCGACTGGAGCACGTCCATGTGTGCCTTTTCGATCTCGTCGAGAAGGACGAGCTGGTAGGGGCGGTGCCGGATCGCTTCGGTGAGTTGGCCTCCGGTGTCGTGGCCGATGTAGCCGGGAGGCGCGCCCACCAGCTTCGCGATGGCATGGGATTCACTCAGCTCGCTCATGTCGATGCGGGTCATCGGACAACCCATGAAGAAGAGCTCGTTCAGCGCGCGAGCGGTTTCGGTCTTTCCGACGCCGGTCGGTCCCAAGAACAGGAACGTGGCCAGCGGACGCTGACCGTGAAAGCCCGCGGCACCTTTGCGAAGGGCGTCAGAGATACGCCTCATCACCTCGGCGTGGCCGACGACGTGCTCGCCGAGATGCGCCTCGAGCTCGAGCAGCTTCTGCGAATCGCTCACCAAGAGGCGCTCGACCGGCACGCGCACTTTTTCTGCCACCACCTGAGCAACCGCTTCGCGATCGACGATGGCCCCTCCCCGGCGACGTGTCCGCGCGCCCGCTAGGTCGAGAATGCCGATCGCCTTGTCAGGAAGCGCCTGCTCCGCCAGGTATCGCACGGACAGCTCGACCGCGGACTCGACCGCCGACGGCTCGTAGGCGATGCCGTGATGCACCTCGTAGCGCGGCGTGATGCCCATGAGAATCTCGATCGCATCCTCGGCGGTCGGCTCGGACACGTGGATCGGAGAGAACCTCCGGGCTAGCGCAGCATCCCGCTCTACGTACTTGCGGTACTCGACGTCGGTCGTTGCCCCGATGCACGGAAGCTCTCCACGCGCCAGAGACGCTTTGAGCTCGTGCGCCAGGTCATCGGGGGATTCACCCCCAATGAAGAGCGTGTGCACTTCATCGATGAACAGGACGATCTTCCCGTTTGCTCGCTTCACCTCGAACTGCAGGCGGTGCATACGCTCCGAGAGCGCGCCTCGAACCCCGGTGCCCGAGACCAAGCCGCCGGCGGAGAGCTCGATCAGGATCGTGCCCTCGAGACCGCGCACACCTTCTCCGCCGCCGGCGAGCCTCCTGGCGAGACCTTCGACGATGGCGGTCTTGCCCACGCCCGGCGCGCCGATCAGAATCGGATTGTTCGATCGCCTGCGGGCCAAGACGTCCAAAAGTCGTTCGATTTCGTCGTCGCGGCCGATCACTTCGTCGATCCGTCCGAGCGACGCCATCTCCGTCAAGTTGCGTCCGAGCTTGGCCAGCGTCGGATACTTACGTGCGTCGAGGCTGAAGGGCGATGACGAAGGCACGATGATCTCGTCTTCCGCGTCCGCGACGGGTCTTGCCATCGGTGCGTTGATCGGCGCCTCGATGAGAATCTCGTCAACTTCATCTTCGAGCGGTTCGACGTGCAGCTCGATCAACGGAGCTGGCTGGGCGGGTCGCCGTGCGGAAGGACGCGAGGGTTTGGTAGGCGGCTGTGCCGAGAACGAAGCCGCCGGGGAGACGTAGGTCGAGCTGGACCCCGCCTGCGCATCGCCGGGTCGGAGCACCTCGTGCACCGCTTCCTGGACGCGTCGGGATCCGGTCCCGATCACCTCGAGGCTTCGGTGCGCAGCGCTTCGTGTGTCGCGCGCGATGGCCAAGAGCAGATGGGCCGGCAGGACCTGCGGCGCTTCGGCTGCTTTGGCCAGCCGATAGGCACGCTCGACCGCTCGTTCGAGCGCACTCAGCGGCTCGGTGTCCACCTCGCGGATCGCGCTCAGCAGATCGCCTTCTTTGACCCCAAGCCCGGAGAGAAGCCTTCCCATCGGGCCCCCGGTCTGCAGCATGACCAGCAGCAGATACGCCGTTGAAGGGCTCTGCGCGCGCCTTTGGGCCTCGCGCTGCGCGCGGGCGACCAGTCCTTTCACACCCCCACTGACCGTCGTCATCGAGCTCCGTTCCTGGGTCGGAGTTAGCCGTCACCGCCTTGGGGCACAACTTTTCGGCCGGCAGTATCAAACATGAAGGCCTAAAACCTACATTTGAGCACCTTATCACCCTGTCACTGCAAAGTTCCAGTTGTTAGTTTGATCGAGGACCCCAAGCCAGGAGCAAGCTGTGAATCCACGCCTCGCACTCGTCACCACTGCATTGGCCGCCATCGTTTCTTCGGTGACCCCCTGGCACGGAGCCGAGGCCGCAACGGGCCTTCGCGCGAAGATTTTCCTCACGCAGAAGGGTGTACCGCGCACCCTTTCGGAGTCGGGCGTCATTCGCTTTGCCAAGTCGAACAAGGCGACTCGCCTGCGGGAGAATCCCGATGCTCCGGTCGAAGAACGCCAGTGGAAGGCCACTTTGGTCGCAAACTTCAACGCTCCGCTGGGCGACTCGGAGTTCGAAGTGCTTTTCTACGATATCCAAACGGCCGAACGGAAGTTCATCGCCCCTGCCATGACGGTTTTCGTCAATGACAGCAATCAGCGGACGATCGTGCACAAGCTCAGGCTCAAGCGCCCGCAGTTCGAGCCCAATCGACGGCTCGAGATGGTGGTGACCGTGCGTCGACAGGAGGTCGGCCGTTACCGCTTTCAAATTCTCGGAGACAAGGTACAACACGGCGGCGAAGTCACTTTCTCGGATGACGAAGCTCGCTGAACAGTGCCAAGCCTCAATGATGTCTCAAAGAGAGCCTCGAAAGGCTCCCTCGACCCGGTCTATGTTCTGGTCGGGACCGAACGCCTGCTGATCGAGCGCGCGGTCGATGCCGTGCGCAAAGCCGTCGACTCGATGGGCGCGCCGGGCTTCAACATCGAGGTGTTCGACGGCAAGGGTCTCGATGCTGCGCGGGTGATCGCCGCGGCACGGACCCTTCCGATGATGGCCGATACACGCCTCGTTTTGCTGCGCCACATCGACGCGATGACGCCTACGGAGCAAACGAATCTCGCTGCGTATCTCGACGATCCGAACGAGTCGACGTGCTTTCTCATGACGGCAACCAAGCTCGACGGGCGCGCCAAGCTCGCCAAGGCTGCGAAAAAGAAAGGCTATCTCATCGACGCCAAGCCTCTTCGCGGCGCCGCGCTTCGGGAGTTCATCCGCACCGAGGCGAAGGCTCGCGAGCACGCCATCGCGCCGCAAGCGATCGAGGCCCTTCTCGATGCGGTTGGTGACGACCTTGCTGCGATCGATGACGCAATGGAACGCCTCTCGCTTTTCGTCGGCGCGGGCCAGCGCATCGACGCCGACGCCGTGATGACTTGTGTCACCCGAGTTCGCGTCGAGTCGATTTGGAGCCTCGTCGATGCGATTGGGCTCAAGGACCGTCGCAAGGGCATTGCCGCCGCGCAGTCACTTCTCGACGATCGGGAGCCGCCGCTTCGGCTTCTCGCCATGGTTGCTCGACAACTGCGGATCGTCGCTCGCATGCGCGAAGCGCTCTCGGAGGGCCTTCGCCCCCAAGACGCGGCCAAGCGCGCGGGCGCCCCACCCTTCAAGGCGAGCGACCTCACCGAGTCGGCCCGGCGATTCACCGCCGACAGCCTCGGGAGAGCCTTCACGCTGATCGCGGAAACGGATCGCGCGCTCAAGAGCAGCAAGCGCCCGCCCGACTTGATCCTCGAGAACGCGGTTCTCGAGCTCTGTGCCGACGCGCCTTGATCGATTAGCCCGGTTCAGAACCAGTCGGAACCCTGATGGACCCGGAGCTGGCGGTCAGCTCTTGAGGGCGTTGACCTGGTGGGTCAGCCTGGCGATGTACCGCGAGCCGGTCTTGCGATGGTAGATGCCCTTCGACACCGCGCCGTCGATACGGCACACGGCGTCGAAGAGCGCCTTCTTCGCGGCTGAGGCATCGCCGGTCTCGATCGCGGCACGAACCCGCTTCACAGAGGTGCGCACGTTGGTGCGAATGTGACGATTGCGCGCGGTTCGCTTGATCGTCTGGCGGACTCTCTTTTTTGCTGAGGCGTGGTTGGCCACTCGAATATCCTCCCCGTAGGGACGCGGGTGGTAGCCCTGCCCCGGGGGGCTGTCAAGCCGGTCGCAGGAACCTTGCGAGACCCGCTTCTACCAGGCATACAGGCCCGTGTCCCGACGCCAGCAAACCTTGGATTGGCTTGCCAAGCTCGTCACGGAGCGAAGTAAGCTGGTCGTCTGGGTCTCGGTCCTGGTGACGGTCGCTTTCGCGACGCAAATCCCGAAGTTGACCACCGATCCCGCGCCGGAAAGCCTGCTGTCCTCGTTCGAGGGTGAAGAGTACGCGCTGATCCAGCAGCGCTTCGAGCAGTGGTTCGGGAAACGACGGGAGGCCGTCCTGATCCTGGTCGAGGCGGACGACGTCCTCTCCCGGGACACCCTTCAACAGATCCACGACATTTCGCTCTACTTTGCAGACAAGCCCTGGGTCGAGAAGGTCGCTGGGATCACGACCCTCAACATCCCGCGCCGCGTCAAAGCCGCGCCCGACGACGCTTCCGGCAAGCTGGATGAGCTGGACGGCCTCCAGGAGGTCGGCGGGCCGGGCGATGAAGGCGATCTCGACGACCTGGACGATCTCGATTCCCTCGAAGATTCGGAAGACAAGTCGGATGCACAGGGAAATCTCCAAGACGCCTCGTTCAACGCGCTCCTCGACATCATCGAGAGCGACCCCGATCGTTTCCCCGGCGGTATTGCCAAGGTCGGTCCCGCCTTGTCGGCAGAGCTTCGAACCAATCCGATTGTCGACGGGACGGAAGTCACCGAAGAAGAGGCCGTCGAGCTCGCGGGCGCCATTTCGAGCAACCCTCTTTTAGTGGGCCGGCTGATCGATGAGGATCACACGGTGGCGGGCATTGCCCTTCAACTGCGCAAGCTCGATCCCAAGGAGATGCGCGTTGCGATGGACGACCTCCGCGACTCGCTAGAGCGGCCGGAGTTCCAAGACATCGATGTACACGTCGGGGGCCTCCCCTATCTTCGGAGTGTCATCGTCAGCAAGATGCGCGCCGACAACCTTCGCCTGATTCCTCTAACGGTCTTGGTTTGCTTGATTCTCTTGACCGTGTCGTTTCGATGGGCGCCAGGGGTCTTGCTCCCGCTCGGGGCTGTGGCCATCACGGCACTGGTGACGGTCGGAGGGATGGCGCTCTTTGGCGAGTCGATGAACATCCTCAACAACGTCATCGTGCCGCTGCTGATCATCATCGGTATCAGCGACGCGACGCATCTAATTCAGCGCTATCGCGACGAGGTGCACGCGGACGACGACCCCGACCGAAAGGCCGCGGGTCGACGTACGGTTCGCGCGATCGCCGTGGCCTGCATGCTCACCTCTGCGACTACCGCGGCCGGCCTCGGCTCACTCGTGGTCTCGAAGACGGTGATGCTCCGACACTTCGGCGTCACATCCGGCCTCGGCGTCATGGTCTCGTACGTCGTCATCATCACCTTCGTTCCCGCGATCCTCACCTGGGTCACCCCACCAAAGCGCTCCGACGTCCGCAGAGAACGAACGAGCATGTTCACGACCGTGACTACTGGGCTCGTTGCAAGGCTGCTTCGTTGGCGCTGGGCCGTCCTTGGCGTGACCGCTTTGTTCACGGCCGGTGCAGCGTACGTGGCGAGCCAGATCACAGTCGACCACGCCTTGCTCGACCAGTTCGACGAAACTGACCCCGTCTACACGACCACGCTCTTGATCGAAGAGAAGCTCGCAGGCGTCCGTCCGCTCGAAGTCGTGCTGGTCAGCACCGAAGAAGACCATTTCATGGACCCGAAGATGGTGCAGAAGATCCAGCGCATCCGGAACTGGGCGGCGCTTCGCCCGGAAGTCATCCGAAGCTTGAGCTATGGCGACATGCTGCGCGAGTCGTACGCGCTCCTCACCGATGACCCGACGGTTCGTTCGGAGTTCTTCAAAAGCAAGAAGCAGGTGAAGGGCCTCGTCACGATGATGAGCCAGCGTCAGCCAAGCCCGCTCAGCGAGTGGCTCACCGAAGACGGCAATAAGGCCCGCATCCAGTTCAAGCTGCGCGACGTCGGGGCGCAAGCGACGATGCGATTTCTCGACGTCCTCGAGAACGTCATCGAAGGCAGCCTCAGGGGCGACGACACGGTGTCGGTCTCGTACACCGGAGAAGCCTACACGGGCTCGCGCGGGCAAGCGGCCGTCGTCAATGACCTTCTCGGGAGCCTCTTCGTCGCTGTCGTGATCATCTTCTTGTTGCTCGCGTTCTTCTTCCGAAGCATTCGGCTCGGCTTGCTCAGTATTCCGCCGAACTTGATTCCACTGGTGGCGACCATGGCTTATATGGTCTGGCGCGAGATCCCCCTGAACGTGTCTACCGTGATCATCTTCTCGATCAGCCTCGGCCTCGCGGTCAACGGGACCATTCACGTTTTGGCACGATTCCGCGAAGAAATGCATCACGGCATCGGGCGAGAAGCTGCGTTGGTGCGCGCTGCCCGCGGTACCGGCCGCGCCATCGTGATCTCTTGCGTGACCTTGATGGCTGGCTTTTCGGTCCTGCTGTTGAGCTCGTTCGTCCCCGTCCGTAACTTCGGCGAGCTCATCGCAGTCACGATCGGCGGCTGCCTCGTGGCCACCCTCGTCGTGCTCCCGCCACTCCTTCGCGTCGCTGGGGGAAGCGGCGGGGTTCGAGAGACGGACGACTAGCCGGCGATTCGCTCGATGAGCGCCGAGGCAAATCCCTCGGTGTCGAGCGTGCCGCCGAGGTCTGCGGTCTTTTGACCGTCGGCCAAGGCCTGGTTGTAGGCCTCCCGAATTCGCACTGCGGACGCCCGGCAGGCCTCGTCGCCGCGCGTATCGGCGATGTGGTTGAGCAACATCACCGCCGACATGATGAGGGCAAGCGGGTTTGCAACGCCCTTCCCCGCAATGTCCGGCGCAGAGCCATGAACCGCCTCAAACACCGCGTACTGGTCACCGATGTTCGCGCCCGGGATCACACCTAAGCCGCCGACGAAACCCGCGCAGAGGTCGCTCAGGACGTCGCCATAGAGGTTCTCCAGCAAAAGCATGTCGAACTGCGTTGGGTCTTGCACCAACTTCATGCAGCCAGCGTCGATGATGAGCTCTTGATACTCGATGTCGGTGAATCCTTCTTCCTCTCGAATCTCGCGCGCGCAGCGAATAAACATCCCATCGGTCAACTTCATGATGTTTGCTTTGTGCATCACCGTGACCTTCTTGCGGCCTCGGTCACGCGCGTATTGAAAAGCCCAATGCGCGATCCGGCGAGAGGCGGCCTCGGTCGCGACCTTGAGGCTCGTCACGACGCCCTTGGTGACTTCGTTTTCGATGCCGCTGTAGAGCCCCTCGGTGTTCTCTCGAATGACGACGAGGTCAACGTCTTGGTATCGCGTCTCGATGCCGGGCAGGTTGCGAACCGGACGAACGGCAGCGTAGAGGTCGAGCCGCTTGCGAAGCTGCACATTGACGGAGGTGAAGCCCTTCCCGACCGGCGTCGTGCACGGCCCCTTGAGCGCGAGCCCGTGTTCACGAACCGCGTCGAGCGTCCCCTCGGGCAACACCTCGCCGAGCGTCTCGAGCGCGGCCACGCCGGCGTGATGCTCCACCCATGCGAGCGGGGCCTCGGCCGCCTGAAGAACGCGGGTTGTTGCTGCCGCTACTTCCGGGCCGATTCCGTCGCCCGGGATGAGAACGATTTGGTGCGTTGTCATGTGCTACTCCCGGCCCAAGAGTAGCGCTTGCCAAACAATCGCCAATGCGCTTCAACAGGAAACATGCCCGAAACTGACTCCGTAGTGCGAGCCATGACCAACGACGGGGCTTTTCGGATAGTCGCCGCCCGTACGACCGACACCGCCCAAGCCGTGATTTCAGCGCAAGAGTTGTCCGGGCTCGACGCGCACGATATGGCCGATTTGCTGACCGCAGCGGTGCTGTACCGGGAAACGATGGCGCCCTCGCTCCGCGTGCAGTGCATCGTGCGCTTCGACGACAACGCGGGACAGCTGGTGGCCGACTCGCACCCCGACGGCTGGACACGCGGGCTCTTCCAAAGGGGCTCCGGAGAAGCCCCCGCCGACATCCGAAAGACGCAAGCGACCCTTCAAATGATGAGAACGCTCCCAAACTCCGAACTGCACC
>CBESWY010000001.1:0-41029 GCA_965533395.1 uncultured Myxococcales bacterium | reverse complement strand
ACACGAAAACAGAATTACCTCGAGGTGCTGCTCGCCCGTGAAGACTTCGCCAAGGAGGTCAAGCTCTTCGACCTCGGTCCCGTCTTTCTCAATCGATACCGCGAAATCTTTCGCGAGCTGTATGTCGAGGATCGCGCGCTCACCCTGCGTCGGGGTGCTTGGAGCTTCCTGCTCGGTCTGTTGAGCACGGTGGCCTTCTATGGCGCCTACGCCTGGATCGCCATCGAGACAATCGCCAAACGCATCACGCTCGGTGACATGACGATGTATCTCCTCGTGTTCAAGCAGGGGCAATCCGCGTTGGCGTCGATCCTCACCTCCATTGGAGGGATGTACGAAGACAGTCTTTACCTCTCGAACCTCTACGAGTACCTCGAGTACGAGTCGCCGGACGAAAGCGGCTCCGCAACCAAAGGCCCCAAGCCCGGAGATGGCATTCGGTTCGAGAACGTGAGCTTCACCTACCCGGGCATTGAAACGCCCGCCCTGCGCGACGTGAACCTGCATCTGAACCCCGGAAGCAAGCTCGCCCTGGTCGGCGAGAATGGGGCTGGAAAAACCACCCTGATCAAGCTCCTCACACGGCTCTACCAGCCAACCGAAGGCCGGATCACCCTCGATGGGCTCGAGCTCAACGCCTGGAGCCTCGATGCCCTTCGAAAGCGGGTCGGCGTAATTTTTCAAGACTTCGTCCGCTACCAGCTCGTTGCCGGCGAGAACGTCGGCGTTGGGGACGCACAAGGCTTCAGCGACCCGGAGCGATGGCGGACCGCTGCTGAGAAGGGCATGGCCCACGAGTTCATCGAGCGGCTGCCGTCGGGCTACGCGACACAGCTCGGTCGTTGGTTCGAAGACGGGCACGAGCTCTCGCTCGGCCAATGGCAAAAGATTGCGCTCTCACGAGCCTTCATGCGCGACGAAGCGGACATCCTGGTCCTCGATGAACCGACGGCGTCGATGGATGCAGAGGCCGAGGCCACCGTCTTCGAGCGCTTCGGCCGCCTCGCCAAAGACAAAATGGTGATTCTGATCTCGCATCGGTTCTCGACGGTTCGCATTGCCGATGAAATCGTGGTGCTCGAACGCGGCCAGGTCACCGAGCGAGGTACGCACGAATCTTTGATGAGCGAAGACGGGAAGTACGCCCACCTGTTCACGCTCCAGGCCGCGGGCTATCGCTAGAGACCGACGCAGCCGCTACGAATAGAAGGTGCGGCCCTCGGCGGCCATGTCGCGGAGAAGCTTGGGCGGCTCGAAGCGAGCGCCGAAGCGGACGCTGAGTGCGTCGGCGTCGCGAACGAACTCGGAGAGGCCGTAGTTGTCGATGAACGTAAACGGCCCACCGGTGAACGCCGGGAACCCGACCGCCATGATGACGCCGACATCACCGTCGCGTACGTCGGTGATGACCCCCTGCTCGAGACAGCGGACGGCTTCCAAGCATTGCGTAAACAAGTAGCGCTGCCGCACGGTCTCGGCGCTTGGCTCCTGGTCAGTGCGCTCGATCCACGCCTTCATCGCTGTGCTGAGCTCGGGCCACAGATGCTTACCCGACTCGTGGTAGTCGTAGAATCCGCCTGGCGCGCGGGGCGTACCGTCTTCTTTCGCGGGTGGGTGAGCGCCCCAGCGATCGTAATCTTCGATCAGCGACGCGATGATCGCCTGCGCGGGAGACGGCTCCCATTTCTTCCCGGCGGCATGGGCGTCCTTCTCGGCCTGCTTGGCGACCTTGTGCATCGTCCCGAGCCCAACTTGGTCCGAAATCCCGAGCGGCGGCATGGGCATGCCGGCGGACTTGGCCGCGTTCTCGATCAAGGCGGGTTTCACACCTTCGACCAGAAGATGATTGCCCTCCGAAATGAACGTACCGAAGACACGGCTCGTGTAGAAACCAGGGCTGTCGTTGACCACGATGCCGGCCTTTTTGATCTTGAGAATGTAGTCCCAGGCCTTCGCGAGCGTCGTCTGCGATGTCTTTTTGCCCACGACAATCTCGACCATCTGCATTCGCTCGACCGGCGAAAAGAAGTGCAGGCCGATGAAGTTCTCCGGGCGGCTCGACGCTTCTGCGAGATCGGTGATGGGAAGGCCCGAGGTGTTGGATGCAAAAATCGCGGCGTCGCCGAGCTGCGCGTCGGAAGCTTTCGTGACCCGGGCCTTGATGTCCCGGTCCTCGAAAACCGCCTCGACGACGACATCACAGCCCTTGAAATCCTCGTAGTCGGCGCTCGGGTGGATCCGGCCGAGAATCCCTTCCACGCGTTCCGCCGTGGTGCGGCCTTTCGCGAGGCGGCGTTCCAGGGTCTGGGCAACCTTCTCTTTGCCACGCTCGGCGCTCGCCAGGTCCCGATCGAGCAAGACGACGTCAATCCCCACCTTGGCAGAAACGTGAGCGATGCCCTGCCCCATGAGGCCGGCGCCGATGATGCCGACCTTCTTCACGTCGAAGCGGGGCACGTCCTTGGGCCTGCGCGCGCCCTTCTGACACTCCTGAAGGCTGAAGAACAGCGTACGCAGCATGCTGCGCGCCGTCGGGTCTTGAAGGACGCGAATGAACTGCCGCGTCTCCACCTTGCCGGCCCGGTCCATTGGAAGCCCGAGGCCCTCATAGACCGCCTGCAAGATCGCTTGCTGCGAAGGCATGTTCCCGAAGGTGGCCGCGTGGGTCATTGCGTTCGAGCCCATCAGGGTCTGCGCGAAGGCCACCGAGCCGGCGCCGCCGCCAGGCACCTCGTAGCGCTTTCGGTCCCAAGGTTGAGTCGCGGTGCCGCCCTCTTGGATCCATTTCATTGCGGCCGGGATCAAGCCCTCAGGCTCGACGAGCTCGTCCACGAGGCCCTGTTCGAGCGCCTTATCCGGGCCGAGCTGCTTTCCCTGCATGATCAGCCCAAGCGCGCCCTGTAAACCGATCAGGCGCGGAAGCCGCTGCGTGCCGCCGGCGCCCGGCATCAAACCGAGGCCCGCCTCTGGCAAACCAACCTGCGCGTGCCGCCGATCGACCAGAATCCTGCGATGGCAGGCGAGCGCGATCTCATAGCCACCGCCCAGCGTGACGCCATTGAGCGCAGCGACCACAGGCTTGCCGCACGTTTCCATCCGTCGAAGTTGGTCGAGAACCGCGCCCGTGCGCTTCAAGAGATCGGCCGCATCGATGGGCCCTGAGCCCAGCGACTCGATTTGCTGAAGATCGCCGCCGGCGACGAAGACGCCCTTCTTGCCCGAGGTGAGAATGATGCCCTTCACCTGGTCGTCCGCGACGGCCTTCTCGACCGCGGTGCTGAGCTCTGCGAGCGCATCGCCGCTGAGGACGTTCATCGGGCGGTCCTTGTCGTCCCAGGTTAGGATCGCCGATCCGTCTTCCACTCGATAGTCGATAATCGCCATTGCCTTAGACTCGCTCGATGATGGTTGAAGTACCCATGCCGGCGCCGACGCACAGGGTGATCAACGCGGTGTTGAGGTCGCGCCGCTCGAGCTCGTCCACCATGGTTCCAAGGAGCATCGCTCCCGTTGCGCCCAGGGGATGCCCGAAGGCAATGGCGCCGCCGTTCACGTTGGTCACGGAGTGGTCGATTCCCATTTCCTCCATGAAGAGAAGGCAGACCGCCGAAAACGCCTCGTTGATCTCCCAAAGGTCGATATCGGACGTCTGCATGCCGGCCTTTGCCAGAGCCTTTCGAGAGGCAGGCATCGGGCCGGTGAGCATGATGCAGGGCTCGCTGCCGACTGTCGCGGACTTTACGATCCGCGCCCGCGGCTCGAGCCCTAGCCGCTTTCCGGCGTCCCTGCTGCCGAGCAAGACCGCGGCGGCGCCGTCAACGATGCCCGACGAGTTGCCCGCATGATGGACGTGACGGATCTGCTCGACGTCCGGGTGCTTCTGAATCGCAACCGCATCGAAGCCGAAGTTTCGGCCCATCATTTCGAAGCTTGGTTTGAGCTGGGAGAGGTCGTCGAGGGTCGTGCCCGGTCGCATGTGCTCATCGCGATCGAGCATCGTGACGCCAATGCAGTCTTTGACTGGCACGATCGACTTGTCGAAGTGGTCGCCTTCCCATGCGGCTGCCGCGCGACGTTGGCTCTCCACCGCGAAGGAGTCGACGTCGAGACGGCTGTATTCGTACTTGGTCGCAATCAGGTCAGCGCCGATCCCCTGCGGCACGAACGATGTCCCCCATGCGAGCTCGGGGTCGGTCGCCCAGGCGCCTCCTGCCGCACCCATTGAAAGCCGGCTCATGCTCTCCATCCCGCCACCCACGATGAGATCGACATCGCCGGCCTTCACCTTGGCCGCCGCCACGTTCACCGCTTCGAGACCCGAGGAACAGAATCGATTGAGCTGAACGCCGGGAACGCTGTCGTCGTATCCTGAGATCAGGGCAGCCATTCGACCGACGTTGGCGCCCTGCTCCCCTACGGGTTCGACGCAGCCGAGAATCACGTCTTCGATCTCTTTACTGTCGAAGTCGGATCGTTCCGGCAGCGCCTGCAGGACGGTTTTGGCCATCCGCAGCGGCGGTGCATCGGCGAGCGCGCCGTCCTTCTTTCGTCCTTTGCCGCGGGGGGTGCGCACCGCATCGTAGATGAAGCAATCCGTCATGGAGATTCCTTTCGGCGGTTCCGAGCGCGCGGCTTCGGACGCCTAGTCCGGCCGGGCCGGCCGAAACTGGAACGTGTTCTAGTTTGCGCGAGGCAGCCGCGCAAACAGTCGCGAACTCAATTCTCCAAAGCCCAGAAAAAGTCCGCTGAGCGTTCTTCCGGCGGCAATTTCAGCTCCGCTTTGAGCTCTTGCTTGGTCACGGGAAGGACCACGGCATAGGGCGTTGCGCCGCGCTTTGCCGCCCTGTCGGGGATGCCGAGGCCCCGCTTTACGTGCACCCGGCCGGCGAACACGACCATCTTGGCTGGCCCATCGTCCCGCCCAAGCGTCTCGGCCACGCGGGAGCCCATGGTCTCATCCCAAACGACCTGCGCCTGGTAGTACCGATCGACTCCGTCTTCGGCCGCGTGCTCCCCGACGTCGAACTCGGCGTCGAAAAGGCCGCGGTGTTCCTCGTTCCCGAGGTCGAGCTCTGGCAAGTCCGAGGCCAGCTCCGGAGGTAGCCCATCGACGCCATCCTTCGCAACGGCAAAGGCTAGCTCCTTCGGGGCGTTGAGCGCGACGACCTCGATGCCTCGGTTCCGCGCGTACTCGAGGATCGGACGGTACATGCTGAAGTCGAAGCCCCAGCGCTTGTCATACTCGGTGTCCCGCCGGAGCACGGTCTCGTCGATCTCTCCGGCGCTCCATTTGTCGAGCGGCTCCTGGAACGGAACTTGGAACATCTCCATTCCGATTGCGAGGGATGCCTCGTCCCGATGCAGTTCCCTGAGAATTGCATATTGTGCGCCGTGATCGCCGGGATGGTCGTGGCGCTCACCCACGTAGATCACCGCCTTCGTCCGAAGGACAGCGAGAAACGCCTCCGGTTCGATCGACTTTCCGGTCGCCGCGTCGACCAGGGAAATCGCCGCGGATTGGCTGCGGACGATCGACTCGGCCGTCTGCGGGTCGGGCTTCACCGCTCCCGCACAGCCCGCACAAACCAGCAATAGCATCGCCCCGAGCCTCATGATTCCGCGGGCAGGAACAAGGCCTTCCGGTAGTACTTCAGCTCTTCGATCGACTCCATCAGGTCGTCCATCGCACGATGGCTACCCTTCTTCGTGGGGCGCCCGGCGTATTGCTTCGGGTACCAGCGCCGCCCCAGCTCTTTGATTGTCGAAACGTCGACGTTGCGGTAGTGAAGCCAGTCCTCGACCTCGGGAAGGTAGCGGGCGACGAAGCGGCGGTCTTGATGAATCGAGTTGCCGGCGAGCGGCGCTTTGTTCTTCTTGGTGTGCTCGGAGAAAAAGCCGAGAAGCGCGGCAGACGCTTGGGCCTCGTCGACGGTCGACTCGCGAACCCGCTGGGTCAAACCCGATTGCCCGTGGTGCGAGGTGTTCCACTCATCCATGGCAGAGAGGACCTCCTCCGACTGATGCAGCACCAGATTGGGCCCCTCGGCGACGACGTTGAGCTCGCCGTCGGTGACGAGCACCGCGACCTCCAAAATGCGATCGGTCTCGGGCTCGAGCCCAGACATCTCCATATCCATCCAAACGATAGCCGACATTTGATACAGTCTGCTTCTTAGCATGACGCCGCGTGCGCTGCTTTCACGAGCGACGTTCGGGATTGAACTCGCACAAATCTCGCGTATAGACTGGCGTCCAATCGACGTCTGCCCTAGGAAAAGCCGGTGCAAGCAAGCGCGCGCAAACTAAGCCAGCTCCGCCAGCTAGAAGCGGAGAGCCTTCAAATCATCCGCGAGGCGGCGGCCGAGTTCGACAATCCCGTCATGATGTATTCCGTCGGGAAAGACTCCTCGGTCATGCTTCGACTCGCCGAGAAGGCGTTCGCCCCCGGGCCACTGCCGTTTCCACTTCTCCACGTGGATACCACCTGGAAGTTCCAGGACATGTACCGGTACCGCGACACGATCGAGGCCACCGTCAACGCCGAGTTGATCAAGTATACGAATGCCGATGGCGTTGCGATGGGAATGAACCCCTTCGACTTCGGGAGCAAGAAATACACCGACATCATGAAAACCGAGGCGCTGAAGCAAGCGCTCTCGAAGTATGAGTTCGACTGCGCATTTGGTGGCGCGCGGCGCGACGAGGAAAAGTCCCGCGCGAAGGAACGCATTTTTTCGTTCCGCGACAGCCACCACCAGTGGGACCCGAAGAACCAGCGCCCTGAGCTCTGGAATGTCTTCAACGCGAAAATCAAAAAGGGCGAGAACGTTCGCGTGTTCCCGTTGAGCAACTGGACGGAGCTCGACGTTTGGCTTTACGTCTGGCTCGAGGGCATTCCGGTCGTGCCACTCTACTTCGCAAAGGAGCGGCCGGTGGTCGAGCGCTCCGGTACCTGGATTTTGGTTGACGACGACCGTATGCGGCTCGAACCCGGTGAAGAGCCGCAGATGAAAAAGGTGCGCTTTCGGACACTCGGTTGCTATCCGCTCAGCGGCGCCGTCGAATCGGAGGCCGAGACGGTGCCCAAAGTCATCCAAGAAATGCTCCTCAACCGCTTCTCCGAGAGGCAGGGGCGTCTCATCGACTTCGACGAAGAGGGGTCGATGGAAGTCAAAAAGCGCGAGGGCTACTTCTAGGCCCGCGCTGGGCTCTTCTAGGGAACGCCATGACGGACGAAAAAGACCTGATTCGCGAGGATATCGAGGCTTACCTCGCGAAGTATCGAAAGAAGGAGCTGCTCCGGTTCGTATCGGTCGGCTCGGTCGACGATGGCAAATCCACGCTCATCGGACGCATCCTCTACGACACCGGCATGGTGTTCGAAGACCAGATGGCCGCCGTCCGAGCCGCATCGCAGACGGAAGAGCCGGACCTCGCGCTCCTCACCGATGGGCTCAAGGCCGAGCGCGAGCAAGGCATCACCATCGACGTGGCGTACCGCTACTTCGCGACCGACAAGCGAAAGTTCATCATCGCGGACACGCCGGGGCACATTCAGTACACGCGCAACATGGTCACAGGCGCTTCGACCGCCGACGTGGCATTGATTCTGATCGACGCACGGCACGGCGTCCTACAGCAGTCGCGCCGGCACGCATACATCGCCTCTCTACTTGGCATTCCCCATCTTGCGGTTTGCGTCAACAAGATGGATCTCGAGGACTACTCCCAGAAGGTTTACGAAGAGATCTGCGCCGACTTCATGGAGTTTGGCAAGACGCTGCGCTTCAAAGACATTCAGTTCTTCCCTGTGAGCGCGCTGGTTGGTGACAACGTGGTGAGCGACAGCGAGAAGACGCCTTGGTACGATGGACCGAACGTCCTCGGCTATCTCGAGACGGTTCCGGTATTCGAGGACCGGAATTTCACGGATTTCCGCTATCCGGTGCAGTACGTCATCCGGCCTGATCTCGACTATCGGGGGTTCGCTGCCGAAGTCGCCGCGGGCGTCATCGCCAAGGGCGACGACATCGTGGCCCTTCCCTCGGGCAGGACGTCGAAAGTCAAGGCCATCGACACCTACGACGGCGAGCTCGACGAGGCGTTCGCCGGCCAATCGGTGACGATTCGACTCGACGACGAGATCGACATCAGCCGGGGCGACATGATCGTCAAGCCGGACAACCTGCCGCGCGTCACGCGCCGCTTCGATGCACATCTGGTCTGGATGCACGAGAAGCCGCTCGACACCGAAAAGGCATACCTGGTCAAGCACACCACACAGACGGTCCGCGCCCAGATAGACAAGATCTACTGCGAGATCGACATGGACAGCCTCGAAGAGAAAGAGACCGACGGCATCGCGCTGAACGACATCGCCCGAGTTCGGCTGAGCTGCCACCGAGCGCTGTACGTCGACGACTACCAGCGCAATCGTGAAACGGGTGCTTTCATCGTCATCGATTCGCTGACGAACAACACCGTGGCCGCGGGCATGATCTCGCTCGAAGGCGCCGATCAGAACATCGGCGAAGTCATGAAGGAGCTGCACGCCGAATCGGCGATGGAGCCCAAGACCTTCGTGAGCAACAACGAGCGCATGGAGCGCTTCGGCCAGCGCGGCGCGACGGTTTGGCTCCAGGGTTTTCCTGGCTCGGGCCGTTGGACTCTGGCGTACGCTCTCGAACGGAGGCTCTTCGATGATGGTCGTACGGCGACGGTGGTCAACCCCGTCGGTGAGGATCTTCGATCGATGATCTCCGCCGCGAAGGCCGTGACCGACGCGGGCCTCATCAACATCTGCGCCTTCCCGAGCCCTACGCGTACGGACCGAGACAAGCTCAAGGCGCGCATCGGTGAAGACCGCGTCATCCAAGTCTACGTGAACACCGATGAAGCCCTTTGCCGCGAGCGCCGGCCAGACGCCGACTTCTCCCAGTTCGAGGCTCCGGAGGACCCGGACATCACCGTCGCGCTCGACGAAATGAGAATCGACAAGGCCGTCGAGATCATCATGGACGCGCTAAAAGCGCGCGGCCAGTTCGAAGACTAGGCACCTACGTTACACGGCGCGACGAAATTTCGTCCAAAGGCATTTCGCATTCCTCGCGGAGGCGGCAGTCGGCGCATTCGGCGCCGCGCCAGATTCGGTCGTAGCGTTCTTGGACTTGGTCGATGGTTTGTTCATCGGACGTGAGGATGCCCATTTCGAAGTTGCGGCGGCCGTCACCCTTGGCGCCGAGACCCGCGCCGGTCCAGTTGGCGCTTCCAAGATAAACCAGCCGGGCGTCTACCACGACCGTCTTGAGGTGGACTCTTGGACAGACGCGCATTTCGATTCCGCCTGCGACGAGGTCGGGCTGGGCATCGAAGCTTCGGCGGTACGCTCGCGACGGGACGGACGCGTGTAGGATTCGCAGCTCGACCCCACGTCGCGCAAGCTCCGCGAACACCTCGAGAACGGATCGGTAGTTGCCACGGCGCCCGCGGCGACGACCGGGGACGACCCGAGGATCCTCGACCATGACGTCCTTGAGGTTGGCGGTCGCGACCCAGACACTCTGCTCGGCCCCCAACACCGCCTGCATGACCTGCTCGTAGTGATCGCGGTCGGAGAGAAGACGCAGGGGGATGGAGCGGGGCATCGGGCAAAGCATACGGGAACCACGGCAGGCATCCGAGAATTCCGTGTCCCGATCTAGTCCATTTCTCTGAACTGTTCCTCTTCGGGGTTCTCGTCTGCGTCCAAGAAGGCCAGGTCTTTTTGGCTGTAAATCCGTCCGAGGGAATGGCGGATTGGAACGAGAAGCGCGATGCAAAGTGGGAACAAAACACCTAACGACGACCCCTTCACAAACCAGAGCACGGCCAAGCAAGCGAGCTGAACCAACGTGAAGCTGTGAAGCACCGTCCGCGAGACGCGGCGGATGTAGTGCGTGGGCGGATACAGGGTCGGGTCCGTGACCCAGAGCTTGAGGCGGTCGACGAACTGATTGCCGCGGAGCGACGCGATACCCATGAACAGAAACAAGCCGAACACGACGGACATCGGAATCGCGCGAAGCAGGCCGAGAACGAGCAAGGATGCCCCGATCAACAGGTGAACGACGAGCGGGGTGAGCCGGTTCTCCATGACCGAAATGATGTGTTCCCCCCGCGCGTGATGACGGACGGTTGCAAGGCTGCGAGTGTGATTGAGCGATCGAACCGTCGCGGCAACGACCCACGGCAGCCCGATGGTCGCGCAAATCGCCACGAGTACGGCGATCACCGCCATGTCCAGGTTATAGCCGGCGCCCTTCTTGAGCCGGTGCTGTGGGCTATTGACCAGGCGGACGGTGATGTTCTGATCCAAGAAAAGGAGCACGGCCGCCAAGCCCGCGATCGGTATAGCGGCCAGTGGAAACCAACCCGGCACGTCCGTCGGGTCGACCAGCCAAGGTCGCCCGCTCGTCGTGGTGAACTGGTGGGGAACGGCCAGGTGCTCGAGCTCGATGGGGTGCATCGCCCAGGCTGCCGCCGTCATCGTAAAGATCGCGATGGTCGGCCCGAAGTCCGCTAGAAACTCGCGCACGGTTTTGGTGAGGAGCGGTTTCTGCTGGAGCCTCGAGAGCTGCTGGGCGATCATGTACGTCCCGAGTGCGAGGATGAGCGCCAGAAGCTCCCCGTTTGTCGCCACTTCTGGACCGAAGATGTCGCCAAAAATGTCGCGGAAGGCTTCGGTGATGAAAATCAGAGCGATCAGCGCCCCGAAAATCTCGTCGGTGAAGCGTGTGAAGTGTTGGATGTAGCGACTCGTGTTGGTGACGGCCAACACCAGCATGATCACCGCGGTCCAGATGCCGATCCAGAACAAGCCAGGAAGGAAGGCGACGCCGAGTTGCTTGCAAAGAAGGTAGAGGAGAGCGAGGAAGATGGTGACCGGGCCCGTGCTTCCGAGAAGCGTGAGCGGCTGCCCGGAGAACAGGGCGTAGACTACCCCTCCAATTGCGGTCGCGAGAAGAGCCTCGACGGCGCCGATTTCACCGTCGGTCAGAAATGCCAATAGCCCACCGAAGGCAATTGAGGGCGCCAAACAGGCAAAGAACAAGAATAGAATCGTTGCCAGGCCCTTGACGTTGAATCCGTCGACGAAGTCGCTCGCATAGAAGGGAAGCTTTCGGCGAATGTCCGCGATGAGCCCCGCTGCAACGCCAGTGACAGGTGGCGGTATGCTCGGATAACTTGGAACGAGCGAAGGCCTTCGTTCGTCGGGCGGCGCTTCGACGTACTCTAGATAGAGCTGGTACGTGGCGAGCACTTGCATTGGATCGTTGGCGCCGATGATCGACGCGCTGAACCGGTCGTCGTGCAACATCCATCCGAAAGGCTCCAGGTCCTCATTCGGTGGAGTGGAAGCGCCGTACGGCGCAACGATGAGCCAGACATAGTGAACCTTTTCGTGGTCGCTCGCGCGGACGCCTTCGGGAACGCGCATGAGCGAGCAGCGGTAGACATCACCGTTCTGCGCCTCGTAACGAACGCGAAGCACGCCCACCCCGCCGCCGAGGTCATGGAGATCTCCCTCGCCCCTCTCGTCGAGCGTCGCTTGAATCGCCCCGCGTTGGCGCCCACTCAGCTTGCCGAGGCGGACGAGCGCATCACCCGCCTGCTCGACCAGACCCTGCAGATCGCTAGCAGTCAGGTCGAGTAAGATCTCACTGTCGTGAAGACTCTTTTGCAAGACCACCCCGGCCGGACCGGTGGGAGGATCTCCGATCTTCGCGCAGATGGAAAGCGCGAACTGGCCAACCGAAGCCTGAGGGGCGAAAACTACGCGCCAATGCAGCGGCGCACGACTTCCATCAAGGTTTGCGTCCCCCAAGCCAGGCCCTCGACTGGGATTCTCTCGTTGTGCCCATGGAACATGTCGGCGAAGCGGAGCGTAGGCGGAAGCTTCACGGGCGCGAAGCCATACCACTTGGCCCCGATTGAGCTGAACGCCTTCGCATCGGTGAAGCCTTGCAAGATGAACGGAACCACGGGCGCATCGGGCGCACGCTCGCGCATGACCTCGTGAATCAACGAATACAAGGACGACTCCTTGGGCTTGGTCACGACCGGTGGAAGCGAATGCATTACCTCGAGCTCGATGTCTTGACCCAAAACGTCGGCGAGCTCGCGCAGAAAGTCATCTTGGCTCTGACCCGGCAAGATCCGGCCATCGATTTCGGCCTCGGCAATGCCTGGGATGACGTTGGTCTTGTTCCCGGCGCGGAGCACCGTCGGCGATGCCGTGTTGCCAAGCAGTGCGCGGAACGCACGCCGTGCTCCGGGGTCGGGCAGCACATTGAGCATGGCCGGACCAAATGTCGGACTGGCCAGCATCTTGATGAGCGGCCGCAAGGGAGCGGGCAAGTGCGAGGCGATCGCGCCGATGAAGCCCTCGACCGACTCCGAGGCGTGGCGCGGCAAGCCCTGCCGGCCCAAGCGTGCAATCGCCTCGCTCAGTCGAACGACCGCGGAGTCTTCACGCGGCATCGAGCCGTGACCCGGTTCCCCGGTCGCTCGCGCGCGAACCCAGCACACGCCCTTCTCCGCAACTTGCACCGTGAACAAGCTCTTGCCGGCAACTTGGATGTTGAAGCCGCCGCCCTCCCCGATTGCGAACTCACTCTGAACCAGGTCACGGTGGTTCTCGCAAAGCCAAAGCGAACCATGACGGCAACCCGCCTCCTCGTCGGCCACCCCGGCGAAGATGAGATCGCGCTTGGGTTTCACTCCTTCGCGCGCAAGCCGGGTCATGATGGCAACCGACATGGCTGCCATGTTCTTCATGTCGATTGCCCCGCGACCCCAGAGGCAGCCATCGTGAACCTCACCGCAAAAAGGTGGATGCTCCCAGGACGAAGGCTCCGCCTCGACGACGTCGAGGTGGGCGGTGAGCAGCAGCGGTGGCAGCTCGCCCGAGCCGCGTAGGCGGGCGACGACGTTTCCCCGCCCGGGTGCGCTCTGGATCACGAGGGGTTCCAAACCGGAGCTGCTGAGCTCTGCGGCGAGCAGCTCCGCGGCAGGCAACTCGTTGCCTGGAGGGTTAGTCGTGTCGATCCGAATCAGTTGCTGGCAAAGGCCAAACGCGTGCTCGGAGAGCTCCCGGTCGTCTTCGGTCATGACTTGCCTTTCGTGTTAGGTCGGCGGTCACCATCGCGCAACTTGATCGACGGGCGGCATTGGCTCAGGGTCATCGACTAGATGAGCCTATTCGAAGAGCTCGGCGGGGAGCCGAAGTTACGCGCGATTGTCGACGACTTCGTGGATCGATGCTTCGACGACGGGATGATCGGCTTTCTCTTCGCGCGCGCGGAGCGCCAACGAATCAAACGCTTCGAGTACGAGCACGCTGCGAAGAACCTTGGGGCCGAGATCCAGTACGGCGGCCGACCCCTCGACGAAGTCCACCGTCCACACAGGATCTTTGGCGGGCAGTTCGATCGCCGCAGGCAGATTCTGCTCGACACCCTTCGCGACCACGGCGCGCCCGCCGAGGTGGTCGACGCCTGGATCGCTCACCAGGATTCGCTCCGTTCGATGATCACCCGTGACCCGGATTCGAACTGCCAGGGCTGATCATGGCCGAAACGATGGAAGGTCTCGTGGTTCGCTCGACTGCCGGCTTCGTCGACGTCCGCCTCGATGCGGGTGTCGTGCAGGCACGCTTGCGTGGACGGCTCAAGAACCGGCCGCGAACAACCGACCTCTGCGTCATTGGCGACCATGTGGTTCTGTCGCGACCCGACGATCACAGCGTCGTCGTCGATAGAGTCTTGCCTAGGCACAGCCGCTTCTCGAGACGCCAACCTGGCAAAGGGCCAGACAAAGAGGACGTCCTCGTCGCAAACCTCGATCAGCTGCTGATTACGTTTTGCCACGGCCGGCCGGTGCTCAAGACGCGGCTGCTCGATCGCTTTCTCGTGATCGCAGAGCACCAGCAGGTCCAGCCGATCATCGTCATGAACAAGGCGGACCTACGAGAGCCGGGAGATTCAACGTGGCAACGAGCGTATGAATCCATCGGCTACCCCATCTTGACGGTGAGCGCTGGAACTGGGGAAGGTATGGATCCCTTCGTCGACGCGCTGCACGACAAGATCTCTGCGTTTGTAGGCCCCTCGGGCGTCGGGAAGAGCAGCCTGATCAATCGCATACTTCCAGCGCTCGATCTCAACATCGCAAGCGTCAGTGACCACCACGGCAAAGGGCGCCACACGACACGGGTTGCTTCACTCCATGCCCTTGCAGGCGGAGGGTTTCTGGCAGACACGCCCGGGATTCGAGAGCTGGGAACTTGGGAATTGCCGATCGAGCGTCTCGACCGATGCTTTCCCGAGCTCAGCGCGTATCGCGAGCAGTGCGCCTTTCGCAGTTGCAGCCACACGCATGAACCACGATGCGCCGTCGTCGACGCGATGAACGAGGGCGCCATCGATCCCGAACGATACGAAAGCTATGTACGGCTGCGCGAAGAATCGAACGGCTAGCGCTTGGCTTGGGTGAGATCGAAGCGCGCACGGGCGACGTTGTCCGATTCGACCTTGACGTCGCGGCTGATGTTGCGGCCATCGGGAAGCTTGAAATCGAAGGTCACGAGCCCGAGCGGCGCATAGACCGTCTGAATGGGTGTCCGCCCAAGCAGATCACCGGCGATGTAGACATCCGCAGGCGGCGTCGTTTCGACATTTACGCGGCCAAAGGCCCCGGGCTTTGCACCCCCCTGCTTGCCGAGAAGCTTCGCCGTCACCCCTGCCGTCTCACCGTGAGCAACCTGGACCTTCGTCGACCAGGAGGCGAATCCTGGGGCTTCGACGCGAACCCGGTAGTCGCCCTCCATCAAACCGGTCAATGCGACCGGCGCAACTCCTTGTTCGATCCCATCGAGAAACACTTTTGCCCCCGGCGGCGAAGACGCGAGCAAGATGCGTGCTCCGTGTTCCCGCAGGAGCGGATTCTCGTCGATCGCGACCTCGGGCGGCCCCTTTTCCTCGAACACGACCGCGAAGCCGTCGACGGCCTCTTTGACCGCATCATTCTGATGGTAGGCAGCGGCGGCGCCGCCGGCCAGTATCAATAGAAGAGCCGCAGACTGCTTCCAACCGAATCGAGAGGGCTTCTTCGGGGAAGGCTTTGGCTTCGGCGATGCAGCCTTCTTCGGGAGCTTGACCTCCGCAGGCTCGGTCGGGCGCTGGCTGAGCTCCGGTGTCGGCGAGGCGTCTTTGTTCGCGGGCTCGACATGCGGCAATACGACCGGTGCATCGATCAGGTGTCCCAGGTCGACTCCTCCGGCATCCCCGTCGATCTCGAGGTCCCGAATCGCGCCAGGCAACTGCGACACGTAGGACTTCTGCGAGTCCAGACCGTCCGCATTGAGTATGTTGACCGCGATCGAAGCGCCAAAGGGGACCGTGTCGACGCGCGGTCCGCGATTGAATTCCTCTGGGAAGACCTTTTTGATGAAGTCGGCGACTTCGCGCTGCGTGGCAAGCTGGTTGGTCGACTTGCCGAACGCCTCGAGCTCGCCCGCAAACTCCTCGGCAGTCGCGAAGCGATCGTTGGCTTCTTTGGCGAGCGCCTTCTGCAAGATTCGCTCTAGCTCGTCCGGAGCGTCTGGAAGGCGCTCTTTGAGAGAAGGAACGGGGTCCATGATGACTGCGCGCATGGTGGCGGCCTCGGTCTTCCGCCGGTAGAGCGACCGACCGGTCATGGACTCGAAAACGCAAACTCCGAGCGCAAAGACGTCGAGTCGATGATCCGATGGCGCCGCCGTGCACTGCTCGGGCGCCATGTAAGCGAACTTGCCCTTGACCACGCCGGCTTGAGTCTTGTGCGCACGATGGTCGGCCTTTGCGATGCCGAAGTCGAGCAGCTTCGCGGTTCCGTTGTAGCCAATCATGATGTTGTGCGGCGAGACGTCGCGGTGAACGATGTTGAACGGCTCGCCGTGCTCATCGTTCGCGATGTGGGCGTAGTGCAGCGCCTTTGCAACCTCTACCGCAATGCGTATTGCAATGGGAAGCCCAACTCCCCCGGAGTTGCGAGCCTTGCGAATCAATCGCCCGAGAGGCACGCCGTTGACCCATTCCATCACGATGAAGTGCGACCCTGCGTCCGCGCCGAACTGATGGAACTGGCAGATGTTCGGATGCTTGAGCTGCATGCCGATCCGCGCCTCGTCGAGGAACATCTGCACGAAGTCACTGTCCGCCTCGAAGTGCGGAAGGATTCGCTTGACCACCAAGAATCGATGGTCGCCGTCCGTGTCTGCATGACGGGCGAGAAGAATTTCCGCCATTCCGCCGAGCGCCAGCCGCCCCAAGATGTCGTAGCCGGCAAACTTCCCGAGAACGGGGAGGTCGACCGGTGGCTTAGGCAATTGGCTAGCTGCGGATTGTTGCGTCAATGCTTCCCCCAAACACGCTCCCCTGAGAACCTTCTAGCGAGGCCAATACGACCGCGTGAGCGACCCGATAGCCGGCTGTCCCCCCGGCGAAAAGTGTCACATCGCACAGCATAGCCGCTCGAAACATCCGTTCGCTACTTAGCGAGGCGAAAATACCGAGGAAGTTCCGATGGTGTGGGGTTAATCACAAAATGCGGTCGGTGCGACCCAGCTCCCGGCACATGTTTTTTTGGTGCGCTTCGAGCGTGCCGCCGCCGATTTCGAGGAGCTTGGCATCACGCCAGAGCCGCTCGACGCCGTACTCCGAAACGTAGCCATATCCACCGAGCACCTGGATCGCGCGGTCGGCCACTTCCTTTGCCATCGTCGAAGTGAAGAGCTTCACGCCGTCCGAGTCGAGACGCTGCCCAGGGGTCTCCAAGCTCATTGTCGAAGCCGTTAGATATGTGTAGGCGCGCCCGGCCATGTACTCCGCGTAGGACTGCGAGATGTAACGCTGGATTTGGCCGAAATCGCGCAGCGGTTTGCCAAAGGAGGTCCGCTCACCGGCATACCGGTTCATGACCTCGATTGATCGGCGGGCGATGCCCAGGCTCATCGCAGCGAGCGCGACACGCTCGACCTCCAAGTTCCGCATCATGTGGAGCGTCGCCGCGCCTTCACTGCCAACCAGGTTCTCCGCCGGCACGCGGCAATCTTCGAAAACGAGCTCGGCCGTGGTCGAAGCGCGCATTCCGAGCTTGCCCTTGATCTTTTGGCCGAGGCTAAACCCTGCGAATCCCTTTTCGACGATGAACATCGAGAGTTGGTTGCGCGCGCTGCCTTCCATGCGTGCATAGACGAGGTAAGTGTCGCCAAGGTCGGTGTCGTTGATCGCCCCGTTGGTGATCCACATCTTGGCGCCATTGAGCACGTAGGTGTCGCCCTTTCGGACCGCGGTAGTCTGCATACCGAGGACGTCGGTGCCGGCGCCGGGCTCGCTCATGCACATGCCACAGACCTTTTTGCCGCTGCACGCATCGGGCAGGTACTTGCTGCGTTGTGCGTCGCTTCCGTTGATCTGCAGGTTGTTTGCAAAGAGCATCGAGTGCGCGAGATAGGCGAGCGCAAAACCGGGGTCGGCCGCCGAAAGCTCCTCGTGCGCAACCACGGCCGCGACGGGGTCCAAGCCGGCACCACCAAAACGCTCGTCCACGGTGATTCCGAGAAGGCCGAGCTCGCCGAGCTTGCGGAAAAGCTCGATGTTGAACCGCTCCTCGTGATCCGACGCCTCGGCCTGCGGGTCGACTTCTCTTTCGGCAAATGAACGAACGAGCTCGCGAAGCGCGCGATGCTCGGCGGACGGATTGAAGAGGTCAGTCACAGCTGGGGCCTAACATGCAAGCGACCCCATCGAAAGGTGACCGGAGCGGGCCCACCGGTGATCCGAACGTGGGGCTGCGAAGGCCGGGGCCTCAGGCAGCGTCAGCGACCGAGGAGCTCGTCAATATGCTGGTGACAATCGCACGCGAAGCCGTCGCTGTCGCGCGGTCGAGATTATCGATGCGGCCGTCGAGGTGGGCTTCGGCCAGGCCAAAGATGATGCTGACCAGCAGCTCTGCGTGGAGCTCCGCGTCGGCTGGCGGCGCGTTCGGGCGGACCTGAGCTACGATCTGCCTCATTCGCTCGCGGAGATTCCCGGTCAGGACGCTCCAGCGCCTACCGAGCGCGGAGGTTTGATCACGCCGGTTGTTGAGGAAGACCTCGGCCATTTTGGGGTCGTGAACCAAGGAGCGCGTGCATTTGCGCACGGCTTCTTCGAGCACTTCAGCGGCGCGATCGAGCTCGGCCGATGCCTCCGGGTTGAGGCCGGGGCTAAGCTCCAGGGCAACCCACTCGGCCACCTGCTCGAGCGCCTGATCCATACTGCGGAAGTGAACATAGAAAGTCGGCTGCGCGACTCCGGCGAGTTGAGCGACTCGGCCCGTAGTCAGAGTCCCGCGTCCGTACCGCTGGATCGTTTTTAGAATCGCCTGAAGCAGGCGACGCCGAGTACGTTCCTTGTTGATTTGGCGTGACATGGCATGCGTGTAGCAGCGGAACCCACCTGGTTCCATCGAAACTTGGGCCGCGTTCGTGCTAATTACGCAAATGAAACAAACCTGGTTTCCGTGAGACGCAGAAATTGCGCAGAACAGCATGAGCGAAGAATCACAACCGCTGTCGAACACAGAGCAAATTGGGTGCTTTGCGCCGGGTTGGTACGTCGTCGCGGCAAGCAGGGACGTGGAATCGAAACCCAAACCCTTTTTGTTGAATGGCTTACCACTCGTTACATTTCGTGACTCGTCCGGACAAAGTGTCGCGCTCTTGGATCGCTGCGCGCATCGCAACGCACCACTGTCCGCAGGCCGTGTGATCGATGGGAACATCCGGTGTCAGTACCACGGCTGGGAATTCGACGGCTCCGGGACTTGCAAGGCGGTGCCCGGGCTCTGTGGTGAGCCGGATCATCCAGGTCGGCGCGTTCCTTCTTTCGCGTGCCGCGACTCACAAGGCTGGCTGTGGGTTTACTCGGAAGCCAACGTAACGCCCGGTCGTGAGCCGTACGTAATCCCCTGTGCGGATCAGTCTGATTACCTCACCATTCGAGAGCGGCTCGAAATGCCAGGGCCACTCGATGCTGTGGCGGAAAACGCCTTGGACGTTCCGCACACGGCGTTCGTGCACGCGGGGCTCTTCCGCAAGAACAAGGATCGCAAGCCGATCGATGTCGTCATCAGGTCGGTGGACGACGGGGTGGAGGCTCAGTTCATCGGTGAGGAACGCCCAGAGGGGGTGGCCGGCCGCATTCTCGCTCCGCAAGGGGGCGAGGTGTTTCATTGGGACCGATTCATTCTCCCTTGCATCGCGCAGGTCGAGTACCGACTGAGCGACCGCAGTCACATCGTCGCCACCACAGCCCTGACGCCGCGAACGCCGACCGTCACGGACATGTTTGCCACAGTTGCGGTGAAGGCTCCCATCCCGAACGCGATCTTGCGGACGGTCTTCAGGCCGGTGGCGATGCGCATCCTTCGGCAGGATATGGAAATCCTCAGACGCCAGACCGAGCAGGTCGCGCACTTCGGAGCGGAGCACTTCGCATCGACCGAGATTGACGTCCTCGGGCTTCGCATCAAGAAGCTTCTTCGGGAAGCTGCAAGCGGCAAAGCCAGCCGCCCGCAGGACGAGCGGCAGATCAAAATGCTCGTTTGAGGCCGATTGGTGTACCCTCTTGATCGATGGGGTCAGGGAACAAATCGGACTCGACGTATCTGATCAAGAACGCGCCATCGGACCGCGTCGAGGCGGCAAATCCCAGCGACGCGCCCGAGTCCACTCCACCCGACGGACGTTGGCGAACGTCGAGCCCGCCTCCGGGTGACAGCCTCGAGGCAAAATGGTGGCCCGACCGCGAGCTCGGCAGGGCCTTTCGCCGTTGGACGGGAATCCCCCCGGCGCGAGGCGATGCCGCCAAAGCCAGCACCATGAAGTTCCTGGTCGAGCACCTGAACGTAGGCGCGCTCAGCGCGATCGGGTCCGCTCCGCGAAGCCTCTTGCCTCCGGAGCCGCCAGATTTCACCGCGCGAGCCCATGCCACGATCACCCGGCTCGGGACGTATGGCCCAAACGAAGATGCGCCCGAGCACGCTGCCCTAATCGGGATGGGCGCGGACGTCCTGCCAATCTTGACCGACGTTTTCCCCGGTCGGCTGTGGTTCAATCGCTGGGAGCCGCACGTGCAGCCGCCGCGTGGCCGAAGCGTATCGGCTCTGTGCAGAACGTTCGTGGCGTTTGGCGATGCGGCGGCGCCTTACGTCGCCGAGCTCCTGAAGTCCGACGAGCCCGAAATCCGGTACTACGCGACGCTGGTCGCCGCCGAGCTGCCCCATCCGCTGGTGATCGAGCCGCTGGCCGCTGCCTTGTTCGATGACGATCAAGGTGTCTCTCGGAGCGCGCTCTACGCCCTAGAGGTCTTCCACGAGCAGGAAGGGGTGGAAGGGCTCAAGGAATCGCTTCGCGCGCTTGCGGTCGCCTCGGATTCCGACCAACGCTCGCGCCTGCTGGCGATGCGCGCGCTCGCCGTTCTCCGCGATGAAGGCTGTGTCGACGTGCTCATTCCGATTCTTTCGGCACACAGCGTGTTGGGCGAAGCAGCATGGCGAGTGCTACGCATGCTGACCGCGCAGGACTTTGCAGCGGCAGAAGCCGATTGGAGCGCCTGGTATACAGGGAATCGCGATCGGCCGCGGGTCGAGTGGCTCATCGACAGCCTCGATCACGATGAACCCGAGATTCGTGCCATCGCAAGCCGCGACCTCGCGCGCGAATCGGCTCAGGATTTCGGCTACCGCGTCAACATGACGAGCGACGAACGACGAGCGATCCAAGAGCGATATCGGCTATGGTGGTCGACTCAGAACGAGCCGCGCACCTGAGACTCAATCGAGCAGCTCCCCCGCGATCGACGAAGCCAGTCTTCCGTCGACCTGGCCAGGATAGCGAGCCTTGATCTCTTTCATGACCCGACCGAGCTCCTTCTTACTCGACACACCGAGCTCTCCGACGATTGAAGCGATCGCCTTGCGGGCCTCGTCTTCGCCGAGCTGCTTTGGGAGGTAGCGCTCGATCACCTCGATCTCGGCTTGCTCCTTGTCGGCGAGGTCCTGCCTACCGCCTTCGACATAGCTCTTGATGCTGTCGCGCCGTGACTTCACGGCTCGGGAAAGCACCGCAAGGTCGTCGGGCTTGTCGAGGGTCAGCAGCTCGGACTTGACCATGCGAAGCGTGTCGCGGGTCACTTCGTCGCGCGCGAGCATGGCCTTTTTGAGGTCCGCATTGATCTGTTCCAGGAGTGACATGACCAAAGCCTGGGCGCGCACGGTTAGCCGCGCAACGCCTCGATGGTGCGCAGCGCATTCCCGCCGAGGATTTTCCGAATCCGCGGCTCGGACCAGCCTCGATTGAGCATTTCTTGAACCAAACGCGGGAATGCCCAAATCCCGGGCATGTCCTTGGGTGGAATGATCAATCCGTCGTAGTCGGTGCCGATCGAGGCATGGTCCTCGCCGACTGTGTCTACGACATGTTGGAGGTGGTCGACCACGGTGGCGACGGTGACCCCGCGTCGGCCGAGAAATGCGGTGTGCATCATCACCCCGACGGTGCCTCCGCTATCGGCCACCAAGACGAGCTGCTCGTCGGTGATGTTGCGCCAATGCTCATAGACCCCAGCCAGTCCTGTGTGGGTCACGAACAAAGGCAAGGTCTTGTCGTGGACTTCGACGGCATCGAAAAAGCCGGGGCGACTGATGTGGGCGAGATCGACGCCGACGCGAAGCTCATTCAAGCGCTCGACGTAGGCTCTGCCGAAGTTCGTCAGTCCCGCGCTTCGCCTCCCACCCGGGGCGCTCGTGGCACCGAGACGCGAGGAGGTCAGATGAAGCAAAGTCACTCGCAGGACCGAATGGTCGGCAAGCACGTCGAGCGCGTCGATGCCATCGTCGAGAGCGTTTCCGCCTTGGATGCCGATGAAGGCCGCATGGTCGCCGGCCGCTCGTGCTGCGCAGAACTCCGCGGCGTTCCGAACGTGTCTCACCCCGGCCGCGTCTTGGAGAAGCGTTTGCAGGGCGCCGAGGTTCTTCTCGAACGCAAGTCGGCGGCCGCGCGCGGACCGGGCCGGATTGGTGGAGATCACCCAGGTCGCGCCGGCGAGGCCGATCTGCCGCGCCGTCGGGAAGTCCGCGTGGCCGAAAAAGTACCGCCCGAGGAGTCCGCCCCGATGGACGCGGTTCAGGTCGTAGCCGAAGATCCGGCGCCACACGAAGGACTCGACGTGCAGGTCGATCGCGTCCGAGCTGCGAAAGAGCTCGACGGCTTCCTCGGTGACCCCGAGCTCCTGAGCGACGCTGCCTGCCTCCATGGGAAGGCTTCCCTAACACGGCCAGCGGGAGATCGCTTGAATCCCGGGGACTTGGCCGAAAAGTGCTCGAAGTCTCGCTTGTAAATCGCTTGTAAATGCCTGTTTTTGCTAGCTTTCATTTGACTTGACGCGCCCGTGTACCCACATTGCTCACTCCCGGCTAGTTAAGTTGTAAACAGTCGAGGCAGCGAAAGGAAAAGAGATGTTGGCGGCGACCAGAGCAGCAGCAGCTGGCAGGTCCTCGGATCTGCTGAGCTCACGCTCGATCAAACACGTGGTGGTCCTCGGTGCCAATGGCGCGATGGGCCTTGGAAGCGGCGCGCTGTTCACGACGGCGGTACCGCGGGTGACCTTCTTGGCGCGAACCAAGGAGAAAGCTGACGGCGGGCTTTCCGCGGCGGTGAAGATGGTGCGGTCGAGCACCGTGGCAAAGCGAGTCGACACCGGAAGCTACGACGCGGACTTCGACCGCGTTGTCGGAGAAGCCGACCTCATCTTCGAGGCGGTCACCGAGCAGCTCCCGCTCAAGAAGGAGTTTTTCGACCGCATCGACAAGGTGCGCCGTCCCGATTCAATCGTCGCGACCGTGACGTCGGGTCTGTCGATCAACCAGCTTGCCGAAGGTCGGAGCGATTCCTTCCGCAAGAACTTCCTGGGCCTGCACTTCTTCAACCCGCCGAACGTCATCGTTGGGACCGAGCTCATTGCTGGGAAGGACACCGACCCCAAGCTGGTCGACTTCCTCGACGAGTACTGCACGAAGCTTCTCGGGCGCGCGATGGTTCGAACGGCCGACACCGCAGGCTTCGCCGGCAACCGAGTCGGATTCAAACTGCTCAACGAGTGCGCGATCCTCGCCGAGGAGCACGGTCCGCTGTTGATCGACGAGCTCGTCGGTCCGTATACCGGACGCGCTCTGACACCACTTGCCACGGTAGACCTGGTTGGCTGGGACATTCATCGCGCGATCGTGGATAACATCTACGAGCTCGCCCCGGACGAAGCGCACGAGACCTTGAAACTTCCGAGCTACATGGCCGACCTGATGGCGAAGGGCGTGCTCGGCCGCAAAACGGGCGCCGGGTTCTTCGGCAAGGACGACGGAGGACAGCGCATCGTGCTCGACCCGAAAACGCGGAAGTACGTTCCTAAGGCCTCGATTTCGCGGCCGGACCTAGGCTTCATCGACGAGATCTCGAATCTGCACCGCGTGGGCCGCTATGTAGAAGGCATGCAGGCTTTCGCGGCAGCAAGCGGTCCGTATGCTGCAATCGCGCAGAAGGTGATCGCCGGGTACATCAGCTACTCGTTTCACAGAGTTGGCGAGGTCACCGATGACATCTCCGGCATCGACCGCATCATGGGTTACGGATTCAACTGGGCGCCGCCGAGCGTCTTGGTCGACACGATTGGCCTCCGAGCCACCATTCAGATGATTGAAAAGGCCGGCCTTCCAGTGCCGCCGGCACTTGCAAATGCCCAAGAGGGCACGACTTTCTTCGATGACCCACAGGTGAATGTGGGCAAATTCTTCGTCGCCGCGTGAGTGAAAGGTTTTGGTGAAAGAAATGGCACAGGTTCCAGAAGTCTACGTTCTCGGCGGCTACCAGACCGACTTTGCTCGCAACTGGAGCAAAGAGAAGAAGCACTTCGTCGCGATGATGCGCGAAGCGGTACTCGGCGCGCTCGAGGAAACGAAGATCGAGCCGGGCGACATCGAAGTCGCTCACACCGGCAACTTCGCCGCAGAACTCTACAGCAAACAAGGGCACCTCGGCGCGTTCTTCTTGGAAATCGACCCGGCGTTCAGCGGGCTTCCGACGGCGCGTCATGAGGCAGCTTGCGCATCGGGCAGCATCGCGATCCTAGCCGCCTCGGCGGAAATCGAAGCGCATCGCTACGACCTGGCCTGCGTGGTCGGCGTAGAGCAGATGAAAACCGTCGGTGCGGGAGAAGGCGGCGACTTCCTCGGCACAGCCGCCTGGTACGAGCTCGAAGCCAAGGGAATCGAATTCCCGTTCCCCAAGCTCTTCGGGAAGCTCGGCGACGAGTACGACAAGCGCTACGGGCTCAAGGACGAGCACCTCGCGGAGATCAGCACGATCAACTACGCGAACGGCAAGCTCAATCCGAACGCGCAGACTCGCACCTGGTATATGAACTACGAGCATGCGATGAGCCGCGACGAGTTCAACGGCAGCATCGGCGGGCGGATCCACATCTCGGACTGCTCGCAGGTGACCGATGGCGCGGCCGCCCTGCTTCTTGCGTCACCCACCTACGCGAAGAAGTGGGCCGACCGAATGGGCGTGCCGCTCGAGTCGGTGCCGCGCGTCAAGGGCTGGGGCCACAACACCGCTCGGATGCGCTTCGAGGACAAGGTCGCAGAAAGCAAGGGCGCGGAGTACGTTCTGCCGCACGTGCGGAGCACGGTCACCAGCGCCATGAAGCGCGCCGGCATCGCCGACGTGAGCGGCATCGACTCGATCGAAACCCACGACTGCTTCACCACCTCGGAATACATGGCGATCGACCATTTCGGCCTCACCGCGCCCGGCGAAAGCTGGAAGGCGATCGAAGCCGGCGATATCGCACTTGGCGGCAAGACCCCTATCAACCCTAGCGGCGGTCTCATCGGCGCGGGACACCCGGTCGGCGCCACGGGCGTCCGCCAGGTGCTCGATTCGGTCAAGCAGATCAAGGGCGAAGCCGGCAACTACCAGGTCGAGGGCGCCAAGAACGTCCAGACTTTGAACATCGGCGGCTCCGGAACGACCAGCGTCAGCTTCGTCCTCGGGACCTAATTCCCAGCGGGAGACACCGGGGTCGAGGACCCCGGTGGAAACCCTCCGCCCCGCCTGCTACGACGGCGCGATGCGGTATTCGCGCGCCTTCATTCCGACGCTCAAGGAAGTTCCCAAGGACGCGACCATACCGTCGCATGTGCTCATGCTTCGCGCTGGGTACGCGCGAATGGTTGGCGCCGGAATATACGAGCTGCTCCCACTGGGTACACGGGTTCTGCATAAGATCGAGCAAATCATCCGAGAAGAGATGGACGCGGCGGGAGCACAGGAGTTGCTCATGCCAACCTTCGTGCCCGGGGAGTACTTCAAGGAAACCGGGCGCTGGGACCTGTACGGACCCACCCTTCTACGGATCAAGGATCGCAAGGGCGGCGAATACCACCTGGCGCCGACGCACGAAGAGATCATCACCGACCTCGTGCGTCGCGAGGTCAAGAGCTATCGACAGCTGCCGCTGAATCTGTATCAGATCCAGCTGAAGTACCGCGACGAGCCTCGACCCCGTGCAGGGCTGCTTCGTTGCCGCGAGTTCATCATGAAGGACGCATACTCTTTCGATGTTTCACAAGAAGCGGCCCTGCGGAGCTACGAGCAGATGCGCGACACCTATCACCGCATCTTCACGCGGCTTGGGCTCGAGTACCGTGTGGTCGCGGCGGATAGCGGCGCAATCGGCGGTAAGCAGAGCGCCGAGTTCCAGGTCCTGGCGCAAACGGGGGAGGACTGGATCGTAGCGTGCGGCGCCTGCGACTACGCCGCCAACGCAGAGGTCGCGCAGGCCGGCCCGGCAGCGCCCCCGGCGAGCGGCTCGGTCGAACCTCGGGCGCTCGAGAAGGTCGAGACGCCCGACACGCGTTCGATCGAAGAGGTTGTGAGCTTCTTTGGCCGTGAAACGACCGCAGCACATACCCTCAAGTCGCTGCTCTACGTTGCCGGGGAGCAAGTCTGCCTGGCGGTCGTTCGCGGAGACCACGAAGTCAACGAGCTCGGCTTGGCCCGACACTTGGGCGTCGAAGAGGTGCTTCTTGCTTCCGACGCTGCCGTGAAGGAGGCGACCGGAACGGAGATCGGATTCGTCGGCCCGGTCGGATTTGCCGGGCGCATCATCGCCGACCCGGACGCGGTCGCCGTACCAAATGCGATCGCGGGTGCCAGCGAAACTCCCTACCACTACAAGAACGTAAACTACGGACGGGACTTCGAAGCAGAGGTCGTCTCGATCCGGCAAGCCGCCTCCGGCGATCCCTGCCCCAATTGCGACGGCAAGCTCGAGCTCTACCGCGGCATCGAGGGCGGTCACATCTTCGTCCTCGGCACCCATTACAGCGACAAGATGAAAGCAACCTTTCTCGACGAAGAAGGGAGCAGCCAATCGATCGTCATGGGCTGTTACGGCATCGGCGTCAGTCGCCTGATCGCCGCCATCATGGAGCAGCATCACGACGAGCACGGCATTCGTTGGCCGGTCCAGGTCGCGCCCTATCCGGTGATCATCACGCCGATTGGCAAGGAGGAGGCGCCTCTCACCAAGGCCACCGAGATCTACGACGCGCTCCGTGCGGAGGGGGTCGACGCCCTCCTCGACGACCGCTCCGAGCGGCCGGGGGTGAAGTTCAAAGACGCCGATTTGCTGGGGATTCCTCTCAGAATCACGGTGGGATCCCGCGGCCTGAAGCAGGGCACCGTCGAGTTGAAGAAGCGCACGGAAAGCGAGTCGCAAGACGTGCCGATCGACGGCGCCGTGTCTGCCGTTATCCAGGCTATCGCCAACCTCGAGGGCTGAGCAGATGGGCACCAGCGACGAAGGATACGAAACACCAAAGCGGCGCACGGCATTGCTCTTGATCGCCTTTGCGCTGCTCGTTGGAATCGGTGTCGTCACCGTGCTGCAACCCGAGGTCGAAGACGAGCCGAGCGAGGATCCGGCCGGCGAAATCGAGACGAGCGAGGCGCAGGGAGCGGACGAACCTTTGCAGGAATGAAGCGCTCGCTGCCCTATTCCGTATGAAGAGTCGTGCCTGCAACGCTAACTTTGCGCCGCACCTCACAAATTTGTAATGTTATAGGAAGCTTGGTCCTTCGCATTCCCATAGCAGCGGCCCTCACGGCGCTGATCCTCGCATTGCTTTCGGTGCCGGTTTACGCATCGCCCGACGTCCCGATGTGCATCGCGGACGCGCCCAACGCGAGTAGCGCTCCAATCGAACTCAGGCCGTGGCGCGGACCGATGTGCGGTCCGTTCTTCAATGCATTTGCCGTGGCCGAGGCTCAGCCGCTCAAGACGCGAGCCATCGAAGCGTACCGCGAAGCCGGTGACCAGATCCTGGCGGCGAACTACGAAGAGGCCCGCCTGCAGCTCGACCTGGCCCATCGGGGGCTTCCCCGAGTCAACGATCGCATCGCGCTGCAGATCGCGCGGCTCGAGCTCCTTCGGAATCGACCCGAAAAAGCCGCCGAATTTTTCCGAGAGGCGTCGCTCAGCCCCCATCGATCCGTTCGAGTCGAAGCCGAATTCGGCAGGGTGCTGGCGCTTCTTCGCTCGAATGACCCAGGCGCGGACCAGGCCCTGTCCGACCTTTTGGCGATCTACCCCTCGGTGCCCAATGCGACCGAGCTTCTCTTCGAGCATGCGCAGAGCCTCATGCGCCGATCGCGCTACGGCGAGGCGATGCAGGTGATGCACGCGGCTCGCGTCGATTACCCGGGAACCCGAACGGCGGCTTGGGCCGAGTCCGAGCTCGCACGCCTGAAGGTGCGAGGACACGAAACGCCCTCGATGACTGACGAGGAGCAAGTGCTTCGGGCGCGCCGCCTCGTTCGCACTGGCCCGCTCGACGAAGCCAAGGCGACGATCCGAGCGCTCCTCGACCACCCGATGTCAGGGACCCTGCACGCAGAGGTTCACTATTTGGCGGGCCGACTCGCGCGAGACGAGGGGCGCTGGCAGGCGGCAGAGTCATACCTGCGAACGGCACAGCTCTTCCCGATCGACGACGTCGCAAAGGCCCAACACATCCAAAACCGCGCGAACGACATGTCGGAAACCGTGGATGCCCGTGACCCCGAGCGTGCGCGCCTGCAGCTCGCCACTTTGCGTGCGGGCCACTCCACCCCGTCGATTCCTACCAACCGGCTCGTCGACATGGTTCGCGTAGCTTCGGCGGCGGCGCTCCAAGAGGAAGTCGACGGCCTTCTCATCTCTCTGAGCAGGCGAGCCGCGGCGCCATCCGCCCTTCTATTCGAGGCTGCGATGGCCGCGGTGGGGACGGGCGGCGAAGGGCTGATCATCAGTCTTCTGCATGAGGTCGCGAAGCGCCCCGGATCTCGCTACCGAACGGCCGCCGTCTATCATCTGGCCAGAGCCCACGAGCGCGCCCAGCGGCCTGCGCAGGCGGCCCTGTTTTTCGCACGGGCCCAGGCCGAAGCCGCGCGCGCCGGAGACGACTACTACGCGCTTTGGGCCAGCAACGGCCTTTTGCGCGGGGAGCAAGACGCCCCGAATCCGCCGCAGGAGGGGCTCTCGAATTCCGAACACCAGGCCGTTCCCCGCCCTCCGCGAACATCGAACCGCGCGCTCGCGAAACAGCTCCGGCCAATTGGCGAGCGGCACGCAAACAGCTACCCGTGGATCGCGCGCGCGGTGGACCTGCTTCGGCTGGGAGAGCGAGACGCCGCAACGGCCGAGTTGTTCGAGGCCTACTTGAGCTGGCGAGAGGCGCTCGGGAAGCCCGTCGCCCGGGCTGGACTGAACTGCGTGGCGCGCTCAGACGGCCGACTGCAAGAAACCCTTGCAAGTGATGTTCGGGCCGCGCGGCTCGATCTTTCCGATGATGATCGCGCGACGCTTTCAATGGTGGCGGCGACTCTCGGCGACATGGGCACCGCCGGTGGCTTTGCCGGTCCGGGCTTAATCGAGACGCTGCCACGCGCGTACGAATGGCTCGTCGTGCCGGCCGCGAGACGATACGGACTCGACCCCAATCTCTTGCTCGCCGTGATGCGAGTGGAAAGCGCCTACCAGAAGCACATCGTGTCGTACGCGGGCGCCGTAGGCCTCATGCAAATCATGCCGCGGACAGGACAGCTCATTGCCCACGCGCTCGGCCACGACGACTTCACTCCAGCCGACCTCCTCGACCCAGACCTCAATCTCGAGTTTGCTGCCTGGTACCTTACGTCTCTGATCCAGCGTTTCGACGGGCATCTTCCGCTCGCGATCGCCGCGTACAACGGCGGGCCGCACAACGTGCGTCGCTGGATCCAAGAGGGCGCCGCAGAGGCCCCGCTCGATGTCCTCCTGGAGCGGATTCCCTTCAGCCAGACTCACCGATACGTCCGTAAGGTTCTGGTCCACTACGAGGCCTACAGGAAGCAGCGGAAGCTTCCGATGCCGCGGCTCTCGGTCCACCTACCGGAGCCGCGCATCGATCCATTAGCCTTCTAATGGCATTGTAAGGGGTGGACATGTCCGAAGCGGTGGATGCTGTGGTGATCGGCGCAGGTGTGGTTGGCCTCGCATGCGCGTACGAGCTCTCGAAAAGGCTCGACTCGGTGCTCGTTCTCGAGCGGGAAGTGGGTCCCGGACGCGAGATCTCGAGCCGAAATAGCGGCGTGGTGCACGCGGGGATTTACTACCCGCAGGATTCACTGAAGACGCGGCTGTGTATCGAGGGGAACCGCCGTCTTTACGCCTGGTGCGAAGCGCACGACGTGCCTCACAAACATACCGGGAAGCTCATCGTCGCGACGAATGCAGAGGACGAGGAGCGTCTCCGCACTATCGCCCGCCATGCACGGGACGTGGGGGCCGGCGACCTTCGCCTCATGACCGGAGCCGAGGCACGAGAGGAAGAACCGGAGCTGAGGTGCGCGCTGGCGCTTCACTCTCCGACCTCGGGCGTCGTCGATGTGCACGAGCTGATCGCGAGCCTCGTTCACCAGATCATCGAAGCCGACGGAATGGTCGTCTATCACACCGGAGTCGACTCGATCCAGAAGACCGAAGCTGGCTGGCTCGTTCAAACCACGGACAGCGCAGGAAGCCAGATGGAGCTCTTGGCTCGGCGCGTGGTGAACTCGGCAGGGCTTTCGGCGCTCGATGTCGCAGAGAAATCCGGGCTCGCTCAGGCTGAACGGCCATGGCGGCTGTACCCGTGCAAGGGCTCGTATTTTGCCCTGGGCTCCGGCGCTCCCAAGACGCGCAACAGCTTGATCTATCCACTTCCCTCGGGCGGAGGGCTTGGTGTTCACATCACCGCAGATATCACTGGATCTCGACGCGCCGGCCCGGATGCCGAGTTTATCGAGACGATCGACTACTCGGTCGACGAGTCCCGTGTCGAACGTTTTGCCGAAGCCGTCGCTCGATACCTTCCGGCGATCCGCCCGGAGCACTTGACGCCGGACTACAGTGGCATCCGGCCGAAGCTGGTCGGTCCCGCGGGCGGGTTCGCGGACTTCGTGATTCGGAGTCCGGAGTCTCAGCCTGGCATGGTGCATCTGATAGGCATCGAATCTCCGGGGCTTACCGCTGCCCTTGCGATCGGAGCGCACGTGTCCGATGTGCTTGTTTAGGGGTTGCGCTCCTGGCCCAAGGTATGCATAACCCGGGCGTCAAAAAGGAGCACCATGAGCCATCGACTCTTGATCATCGGAAGCGGACCTGCAGCCCATACGGCTGCGATTTACGCGGCGCGCGCCGAGCTCAAACCCGTCCTCTTCGAGGGCTTCATGGCCGGGGGCATCGCCGCCGGCGGCCAGTTGACGACGACTACCGACGTCGAGAACTACCCCGGCTTCCCGGAGGGCATCATGGGCCCTGAGATGATGGATCGCTTTCGCGCGCAGTCGGAGCGCTTCGGCACGACCATCCACACGGAGACCGTCAACGAGATCGACCTGTCGACCCGGCCGTTCCGCTTCAAAGCCGACGCTCAGGAGGGCAGCGCGGACTCGGTCATCATCGCCACCGGCGCGACCGCCAAGCGGCTCGAGATCCCAGGCGCCAACGATGGAGAGCTCTGGCAGAAGGGCATCTCAGCGTGCGCGGTCTGCGACGGCGCGCTTCCGGCGTTCCGCAATCAGCCTCTGGCGGTGATCGGCGGCGGCGACTCTGCGGTGGAAGAGGCGTCCTTCCTCACGAAGTACGGCTCGACGGTGTACCTCGTTCACCGGCGCGACGAGCTACGCGCCTCGAAGATCATGCAGCAGCGTGCGCTGGACAATCCGAAGGTCGAGATTCTTTGGTCGCACGTCGTGACGCAGGCCAAGGGCGCGGATTTCCTCGAGGCCGTCCGCGTTAAAGATTTGAAGACCGACGAGGAACGAGACATCCCCGTTGCAGGCCTCTTCTTCGCCATAGGCCACACGCCAAACACAGCGTTCTTGGAGGGCCAAATCGACACGGACGATCAGGACTACATCGTCACCAAGCCCGATTCGACGCAGACCAACATCCCCGGTGTGTTCGCAGCTGGCGACGTACAGGACAAGAAGTGGCGCCAGGCGATTACCGCGGCCGGAACGGGTTGCATGGCCGCACTCGAGGCCGAGCAATTCCTAGCGGGCCACGGATAGCTCATCGCACCTCAGGAGTCGTAGCCAGCGTTGTTGCCATTGCCGCTCCGGCGCTCGCGCTTTTGCTGCTTGCGAAGCACGGCCTGCGCCCGACGCTCCTTGGTCTTCTCAGAAGGAATGCGGCCCGGGTGGGCCTCCTGCTCGCCGTGATGTTCGTCGAAGGCGCCGGGTTGCGTGCCGAGCTCGAAGAAGGCCACCTCGCGCTTGGCTCGCTCGCCGAGTCGCAAAGGAACAATCGCCGCTCCCACCCCGGCACCGACATAGACTGCACCCTTCGGATCCTGGGTGCCCCGCGAACCATAGAGCCCGTGGATGTACTTGTGCCCGGCGAGCTTCCCGACCGAGAGCTCGTGCAGGCGCGCGACGGTAATCTGCCCGGCGTGCGTATGACCGGAAAACACCAGCGGAACCCCAGCCTCCCAGAGCGGATCGGCTTCCTCAGCGATGTGCGAGAGCCCGATGACTGGCAAATCGGCACGCAAGCCCCTGAGAGCGGCACGCCGGTCCGCATGACCGGTATAGGCGTCGTCCAAGCCGACGACCTGCAACGCCTGGTGCCCGATGTGAATGGTGGTGTGCGCATTGTCGAGCACCTCGGCGCCGCCTCGTCGAAGCGCCTCCCGCACCGGGCCCGCGCCTGCCCAGTGATCGTGATTGCCGAGAACCGCAAACACCGGCGCCTCGATCTGGCCGATCACATCGGCGAGGTCGTCGAGATACACCTGGCTGTGACAGACAAAGTCGCCGCTGATGACGACAATGTCCGGCTTGCCAGCGTTGGTCATCGAGACCGCGTCGTACTGGACCTCCATCGGCGTCACCCGGCCGACGTGTAGGTCCGTCAAGTGCGCGACCCTTACTCCTTCGAGGTGCTCGAGAAAGCACTCCGGGCCAGCGAACCGGCGAATGCGAAACCGGCGCGACGTATCGTGCCACGGGTCTCGCTCGCGCAGCAGCTTCTTTCGAAACTTCCGGAGCCCTTCGATGGTTGCCGATCGGCTCATTTCTAGATCAATGTAGTTCTTCTGCTCAGTGGTCGCATGAATCTGAAGGCGGGCGTTTTCGTGTCAGTCTCGAAATCGGCACGTCCGGGCCCGTCGGGCGACGCGGACTGGTCTTCTTCCCGCGAAACCGCCGTAAGACGTAGAGACACGCCAAAGCTACAATCAACCCTGCCATGATTTGCTGCCACGGCATACTCAAACCCTAGCCGTAACCCAGCAGCTGGCCACCCTGATAAACTGCGAGGGAGGCCAGGTAGGCGAGTACGGTCATGTACGAGAACAGGAACACCGGCCATTTCCAGGAGCCAGACTCCTTCTTCACTACGGCGATCGTGCTCATGCACTGACAGGCCAGCAAGAAGAAGATCATGAGTGACACGCCGCTGAGGGGGGTCATTACCGGGCTTCCGTCCGCGTGACGCGCGTCCCGGAGGGCTTGCCGCAAAGGCTTGTTCTCCTCGTCTGCCTCCCCGATTCCGAAGACCACGCCGAGCGTCGAAATGAACACCTCTCGTGCGGCAAACGCGCCGATGATGCCGATGCCAATCTGCCAGTCGAAGCCGATCGGCCTGAGGACAGGCTCGATCGCATGGCCGAACCTGCCGCCCAGGCTGTGGGCGAGCTGCTCGCCGGCCTCTCGCGCTGCGAGCGCCTGAAGGGCCTCAGTCTTCGTCGTCTGGGACGATGCCGACTGCAGGACCTGCGAGCGCTCCCTGGCGTAGTGCTCGGACACCTCGGTGGACTTTGGAAACGAGAGCAGTGCCCAAAGGAGAATCGTCATCGCCAAAATTATCGTGCCGGCGTCGACCAGGAAGACTCGGAGACGGCGCCAAGCGTTGATCCAGAGAATGCCAGCGGATGGCCAGCGGTAGGGGGGCATCTCGAGGATGAAGGTAGGTGCGGGGCCGGGAAGCACGGTGCGCCGGAGGACCGCTGCGGCTGCAAGCGTGACCACAACCGAGAGCGTGTACATCGAAAAGAGCGCGACGGCCCCTGCACTGAACCATCCAAGGGACTGCCCTGCGAATACCGTGCCTACGACAAGGATGTAGATGGGCAAGCGCGCGCTGCACGACATCAGCGGAAGCGCCAACATGGTGACCAAGCGATCGCGGCGGCGTTCGATGGTGCGTGTGGCCATCACGGCTGGAACCGCGCAGGCGAAGCCGGAGAGGAGAGGAACGAACGCCTTTCCGTGCAAGCCCACCCCTTTCATCACTCGGTCGATGACGAATGCAACGCGCGCTAGGTAGCCCGAGTCTTCGAGAAAGCCGATGAAGAGGAAGAGCATCAGGATCTGGGGCGCGAAAACGATCACGTTTCCGACCCCGGCGATGATGCCTTCGACGACCAAGTCCTGAAAGACGCCCGGCGGCAGGATCGCTGCGGCCTGCGCCTGAATGAAACCGGTAAGGGTCTCGATCGCGCCGATCAGTGGCTCCGCCCCTGCAAAAAGCGCTTCAAAAATGCCAAACATCACGATGGCGAAGATCGAAATGCCAGCGATCGGATGCGTCAGCACGCGGTCGATGCGCTCGCTCCAGCTGAGTGTGGGGCCCCGTACCGAGCAGGTCTCGGCGACGGCGCGATCGAGCCAAACATAGCGAGAGGAGACGATCTCGAGGTCGAGGTTTCGTCCACGTTCCGCGGCCGCTCGACGAATGCTCCCCACCGCGTTCCGCACCTCATCGGGAACGCCACGAAGACTGTCTTCTCCCAGGGACAGCAGGCACCAGAGTGCGAACACGCGATGCTGACTCGTTGGCGTCTGTGGACGCCACCGTGCGATCACCGGCTCGAGGGTTGCCAGGTCGGCTTCGAGCTCCGCTGGGTAAGTCACCTCAGGCTTCGCAACCGCGCTCCCGAGCTCGAGCTGCTCCTCGAGCGCTACCAGTAGCGCGTCCAGGCCCCGCCGCTTGGTTGCAACGACGGGGATGACGGGCGAAGCAAAGAGCGCAGACAAGCGTTCGGTGTCGACGTGAAGGCCGATGCGCGCGGCGGCGTCCATCATGTTGAGGGCGATGACGACGGGGACCCCCGACTCGATGAGCTGCAAAGGCAGATAGAGCCCACGTTCCAAGGTGGTCGCGTCGACGACACAGATGACCGCCTGCGTATTGCTTTCAGTCAGTGCGTCGACGGCGAGCTGCTCCTCCGGCGAGCTCGCGGTCAAACTGTACATGCCGGGTACGTCCACCAGCTCGACCTGCTTCGACCCGAGCTGCAGGCGCGCACTGGTTCGGTCGACCGTCACCCCGGGGTAGTTTCCGACGTGCGCGCTCCCGCCCGAGAGGGCATTGAAGAGGGTGCTCTTCCCGCAGTTGGGGTTGCCAGCGATGAGCACCTGCGGGGAGGCGTCGTTGCTCACACCGCTCCTTCGGGCCGAACCGCGATCTTGGCCGCCTCGGCTCGGCGCAGCGACAGGGAGTAGTTGCGGACTCGGAGCTCGATCGGGTCTCCGAGGGGCGCCACACGCACGATGCGGACCCTCGTTCCGGGGAGAAGCCCCATCTCCATGAGCCGCCGCGAGAGGCCGCGTTCGCAGTCGATCGATGCAATTTCGGCATGCTGGCCGAGGGGCAAATCGACGAGAGAGCGCTTCATCGACTATTGATAATGAATTTCTTTATCGAGGGCAACCGCTTGGTAATTCGGGTGAAGTCCCTATAAGACCGGCCTACCCGTGCGTCAGAAGGAGAATCATGGCCACCACCGCGCTCAAAGGAACCCCGGTTCACACCAATCGCGACCTGCCTGCCAAGGGCAGCGCCGCCCCCGACTTTCTCCTGGTCGCCAGCGACCTCAGTGAGAAAACGCTCGCCGACTTTGCGGGGAAGAAAAAGATCCTCACGATCAACCCCAGCTACGACACTCCGGTTTGTCAAACGGCGGCACGCACGTTCAATCAACGTGCAGCAAGCCTCGGCAACGCCGTGGTGCTGGTCGTGAGCTCTGACCTTCCCTTCGCTCAGAAACGTTTCTGTGTTGCCGAGGGATTGGAGGGCGTGGTTCCCCTTTCGACGTTCCGAGGGAGCTTCCTTCAGGACTACGGAGTGGAAATGATTGACGGCGCCATGAAGGGACTCGCTGCGCGCGCCATCGTCGTCGTGGACGAAAACGACAAAGTCATTCACACCGAAATGGTTGCCGACATCGTCCAAGAGCCGAACTACGACGCCGCCATCGCTGCCGCGAGCTAAGACAGCAAGCGCTGCGCTTCGGCGACGACGCGTTCGACGGTGATACCGAACTTCTCGAAAAGCACCTCGTACGGCGCTGACGCGCCGAACCGATCCATGGTGACGAACGCCGCGTCGTTTCCGACCCAGCGGTCCCAGCCTTGGCGAATCCCAGCCTCCACGACAACCTTGACGGCATCACCGCGCGGTAGGACTTCCTGCTGATATGAAGCGTCTTGCTCCTCAAAGAGCTCCCAGCAAGGCATGCTGACGACTCGAACGGCAGCGCCCTCTTGCTCGAGAAGGTCCGCGGCGGAAATCGCAAGCGCGACTTCGCTCCCTGTGGCGACGAGGATCACGTCCGGCCCGCCCCCTCCGGCTTCACGCAGGGTGTACGCCCCGCGCTTCGCTTTTTCGGCGCTCGCAAGCGCATCTCGGTCGAAGATCGGCACGTTCTGCCGGGTCAGGGCGAGCGCCGCAGGCCCGTCCCATTCGAGAGCGGCCTTCCAACACTCGCGAACCTCGTTCGCGTCCGCCGGCCTGAACACGGCGAGATTCGGGATCGCGCGCAAGGCCGCAACCTGCTCGACGGGTTGGTGCGTGGGACCGTCTTCGCCGAGCCCGATGCTGTCGTGCGTGTAGATGTAGCGTGTGTGAAGCTTCATCAGCGCGGCGAGTCGCACCGAAGGCCGCATGTAGTCACTGAACACGAGGAAGGTCGCACCGTACGGGATCACGCCGCCGTGAAGCGCCATGCCGTTCATCGCGGCGCCCATGGCGTGCTCGCGAATGCCCCAGTCGACGTTGCGTGGAATCCCCTCGGCGCCTGAGAGGAAGCTCGCGAAGCCCTTCATGTGGCTGTTGTTCGAGCCTGCGAGATCGGCGGAGCCCCCGACGAGGCCACCGAGCTTGGCCGCAAGCGCGTTCAGCACGGCTCCACTCGCCTTTCGGGTTGGCATTCCTTTCGGGTCTGCGTCGAAGGTCGGAAGGTCGGCATCCCAACCCGCAGGAAGCCCCCCCGCCAAGGCCGCCTCGAGGTCCTTGGCTGCATCCGGAAACGCTGCGCGGTAGCCCGCCAGTCGCGCCTCCCAGTCTCGATAGCCTGCGGCACCACGCCCTCGAATCGACTCGGCCGCAGCGGCTAGCTCGTCAGGCACGAAGAATGCGTCGGTCGGCCATTCCATGAGCTGCTTGGTGGCGATGATCTCGTCCGCGCCGAGGGGTGCACCGTGCGCTGCCGACGAGTCGCGCTTGTTGGGCGCCGGGTCGCCGATGATCGTTCGCACACGAATCAGGCTCGGACGATCGTCCGCGATCGCCGCTCGGGACGCGGCGACGATGGCGGCGAGGTCATTGCCGTCGTCCACGCTTTCGGTGTGCCAGCCGTATGCGGCGAATCGAGCGGGAACATCTTCACTGAAGCTCAGGTCAGTCCTGCCGTCGATGGTGATTCGGTTGTCGTCCCAGAAGACGACGAGCTTACCGAGCTTCAGGTGACCGGCGATCGATGCGGCTTCGGACGCCACACCCTCCATGATGTCGCCGTCGGAAGCGATCACCCAGGTACGGTGATCGAAGAGGGTATGCCCCGGCTTGTTGAAACGGGCCGCGAGGTGGCGCTCTGCCATCGCCATCCCTACGCCATTTCCCACCCCCTGTCCGAGTGGGCCGGTCGTCGTCTCTACGCCTGGCGTGAAGTGCGACTCCGGATGCCCGGGTGTGAGACTGCCCCACTGCCGGAACTTGCGAATGTCGTCGAGGGAGACCTCGTAGCCACTCAAGTGCAGCAGCGAGTACTGCAGCATCGACGCATGCCCGCAGGACAACACGAACCGATCGCGGTCCGGCCAGTCCGGATGGGCGGGGTCGTGGCGCCGCAGCTCGGAGAAAAGCGCCCAGCCGAGCGGCGCGAGCGCCATCGGCGTGCCGGGGTGACCCGAATTGGCCGCTTGCACCGCATCCATGCTCAGGCCTCGAATCGTCTTGATTGCGAGCTCGTCGAGCTTCGCGGGGTTCCCCATGCTGCAGTCCTCCTGTGTGGCGCGGCGGATCTAGCAGGCCACGCCCAAACGCAAAAGGTGCGCCGACCGATTTTCGACGGGCGCTGGACATGACCCTAGATCGCCACTAACAACCCCGAACGCGGGCGGCCGGTTGTTGACTGTTTCAATCGGGTTTGATTCATCACGGGGCCCGCGCAGGAGTAATGAATGCCTCAGGTTTTCGTGCCCAAGGAAATCACCGAAGGTGAGACTCGGGTCGCCTGCACACCAGAAACGACGAAGCGATACGTCAAAGAAGGCTTCGATGTCGCGGTAGAGAGCGAAGCGGGCAAGCACGCCCACTTCACCGACGAGCAATACCGCGCTGCGGGGGCCACGGTCGTCTCCGGCGCCGAGGCGGACGCCGCGTGGGGAAATGCGGACATCGTGTTTCGGGTCTACCCGATCACCCCGGCCGAGGCGTCCAAGATCAAGGAGGGCGCGCTCCTCATCGGCTTCATCTCCCCGCACAAGAACCTCGACTCGGTACGCATTCTGCGCGATCGCAAGATCAGCACGCTGGCAATGGAGCTCGTGCCGCGAATCAGCCGCGCCCAGTCGATGGACGCGCTGAGCTCGCAGGCTTCGATTTCGGGCTACCAGGCCGTCCTCATGGCAGCGACCTACCTCGACAAGTACTTCCCGCTGCTGATGACGGCGGCAGGCACGATTCAACCCGCGAAAATTGTCATCATGGGCGCCGGTGTTGCGGGGCTTCAGGCGATTGCGACCGCGAAGCGTCTCGGTGCCGTGGTCGAGGTGTCGGACATTCGACCGGGGGTCAAAGAGCAGGTCGAATCTCTCGGCGGACGCTTCATCGACTTCCCGATGGACCAAAGCGGCGAAGGCGAAGGCGGCTACGCGCGGGAGCTGACTCCGGAGCAGCTCAAGGCACAGCAGGCCATCGTTCGTAAGAAGGTCGTCGCGGCAGACGCCGTCATCACCACGGCGCTCGTCCCGGGACGTCCGGCGCCGAAGCTGATCACCGCAGACATGGTCGAGGAGATGCGCGAGGGTGCGGTCATCGTCGACCTGGCCGTCGAGCAAGGCGGCAACTGCGAGCTCAGCAAGAGCGGTGAAATGGTGGTGGTGAGCGGCGTGACCATCATCGGCCATCCCAATCTGCCCGCTGCGACCCCTGCGGACGCGAGCCTGCTCTATGCACGCAACATCCAGGCTCTTCTGCTCAGCACATTGACCGAGGGAGAAGTCGCGTTGAACCTCGAAGACGAGGTCGTCGCGGGCGCCCTACTCACCCACAACGGCGAAGTCCGGCACGGACCAACCGCCGAGGCTCTTTAGGAAAGGAGACGGAACGTGACTTTGGGACCTTTGCTCATAGGCATCTACGTATTCGTCCTCGCCGGCTTCGTCGGCTTCGAGATGATCACTAAAGTGCCACCGACGCTACACACCCCCTTGATGAGCGGCGCAAACGCCATCAGTGGCATCACCGTGGTCGGCGCCATCGCTGCAGCGACGACCGGCGCGCCGACCGTGGCCAACATTCTCGGCGCGCTCGCGATCGTCACCGCGACGATCAACGTGGTCGGCGGCTTCCTGGTGACCGACCGCATGCTGCGCATGTTCGGAAAGAAGAAGAAGAAATGAGCCACGAAGTCATCAGGTCGACCGTGGTCCCGATCATTTATCTGCTCTCCACGATCCTGTTCATCTTCGGGATCAAGCAGCTCGCAAGGGTGAAGACTGCACGTCGAGGCAATGCGCTCGCTGCCGTCGGCATGCTGCTTGCGATCATCGGCTCGCTGCTCGAGCTCGGCCTGGTCGACTACCGCTGGATTGCTGGCGGTATGCTGATTGGAACGATTATTGGCGCCGCGTTCGCCATCCGGGTCCAGATGACCTCGATGCCCGAGATGGTCGCGTTGTTCAATGGTTTCGGTGGCATTGCATCCGCATTGGTGGCGACGTCGGTTTACTGGGATGTGGTCGTTCAACGAGCGCCGGCGGGTACGGTCTACGAAGCGCTCGGCACAGACGAGGCCATCACGGTCATGCTCTCGATTCTAATCGGCGGCATCACCTTCACAGGCAGCCTCATCGCTCTGTTCAAGCTTCAAGGAAAGCTGAAGAAGGGGCAGCCCATCCTGCTCCCAGCTAGGCACTACATCACGTTCGGGTTGGTCTTCGCCTCCTTTGCGTTTGGCGGGCTCGCCGTCGCTGCAGGGGCCTCCGATTCGATCGTCTGGGTGCTCGCTCTTACGGCCGTTTCGCTGATTCTCGGCATTCTGCTGACGATCCCCATCGGCGGCGCGGACATGCCAGTCGTCGTGTCGCTCCTGAACTCGTACTCCGGCGTGGCGGCCTCGATGGCCGGTTTCGTCATCGGCAATCCGCTCTTGATCATCGCGGGCGCGATGGTTGGCGCGGCGGGCTTGATTCTCACGCAGATCATGTGCGTGGCGATGAACCGCTCTCTCCTCAACGTCCTGGTCGGCGGCTTCGGTGTCACCGACGGTGGCGGCGGGGGTGGTGGAAGCGACGAGTACACGTCCGTGACTTCGTGCGGCCCCGAAGAGGCCGCCATGATCCTCGAGAACGCGGAGTCGGTCATCATCATTCCTGGCTATGGTTTGGCGGTCGCGCAGGCCCAGCACGCGGTCCGCGAGCTCGCCGACATGCTGAAGGCCCGCGGCACCAAGGTCACCTACGGCATTCATCCGGTCGCAGGCCGAATGCCCGGACACATGAACGTCCTGCTGGCTGAAGCCGACGTCCCCTATGAGGAGCTCCTCGAAATGGACGTGATCAACCCGGAATTCAAGAACACCGACGTGGTGATCGTCCTCGGCGCGAATGACGTCGTGAACCCGGTCGCCAGCAAGGATCCAACGAGCCCCATCGCCGGGATGCCCATCCTCAACGCTCACGAGGCGCGCTCGGTCTTCGTGGTCAAACGGAGCCTCAGCCCAGGTTACGCCGGCATCAAGAACGAGCTCTTCGAGTACGACAACACGATGATGATCTTCGGCGATGCAAAGAAGGTTTTGCAGGGGCTGATTGGCGAGGTGAAGGATCTTTGAG